>JAKOYE010000052.1 GCA_029780675.1 Actinomycetes bacterium | reverse complement strand
ATGAGCAGATCGTAGTCCGCGCCCTGTTGCATGTCCTTGTAGGTGGCGGCGCTGCCACCTACGTACACCGTAGAGCCTTCCAGTGGCGTGCCCTTGATGGCATCGACGGCGGCGATCTGCAACGGTTCGATGTGCTCCGTACCCTCCTCGGTCAATGGGTCGCCCTGGTGGAACACCGTGAATCGGACGGCGTGACCGTCGGGCGAGAGGAACAGTTTGATGCCGCGCTGGAAGTCCGCCGTCTCGAAGGCCTCCGGCGGCAGGTAGAAGGTGTCGTCGTTCATGGCGGCGTCGAACGCCTCACCCATCGCTGTGGCGTTCTCCTGCGCCGCCATGGTGTGGTCCTGCTGCGCTTTCTGTGCCTGGTACTGGTTGAGCAGCAGTTGCTTCTGGTTCTGCAGCGTCTGGATCTGCGCAGGCAACAAGGCGGCCAACTGTGGCGTCAAAGTCGCCAACTCTTCGATGTCGGGCACCACGGCCTCCAAGTCCTCGGACAACAGGTTGATGCCGTCGAGGCTCTCGAACACCGAGCGCAACGCCCAGCAGACCGGGATGTTGTAGCAGTGCGGCTCCCAGTAGAAGTAGTTGCGGATCGGCCGGAAGAAGTCGTCGAAATCGGCCAGGTGGTCGCGCACCTCAATGGTGTGGTCGGAAGTGGCCCTCATCTTTTCGGCCATGCGTGCCGTGACGTCGGCCATCTGGAGCGTGAGGCTGTGCATGCGCGTCATCGAGTCGATGCTGATCTGCAGGTCGTCAGCCTGCTTGAGCGTGTTCTCCAGCACCTTCTGCTGATAATCGTTGGTCATGATCTGGCCGGTGCCGCTCTGGCTGACGGTGTAGGCCAGCGACGCGTGCTCGATCGGCTTGCCGTCGGGCCGTGTGATCGTCTGCACCTGGGCGATGCCGTGCACGCGGACCATCGCCTTGGCGATCTTGTCGATCACCAGGAAGTCGGCGGGGTTGCGTAGGTCGTGATCGGCCTCCACCATGACCAGTTCCGGATTCATCTTGGCCTCGGAGAAATGCCGATTGGCGGCCGCGTAGCCGACGTTGGCCGGCACGTCGTCCGGAAGGAAGATGCGGTCGTTGTAAGTGGTGTGGTAGCCGGGCAGCGTCAACACGCCCACCAGAGCCAGGACCACCGCCATGACCAGCACCGCGCCGGGCCAACGCACCGTGGCCGCTCCGACACGACGCCACCCGCGGGCCCGCTTCGTACCCTTGGGCTCCAGGATCCGCCCGAAACGAGTCACGATCGAGATGACCGCCGGACCCAGCGTCAGCGCAGCGGCCACCACGATGACCATGCCGATGGACAACGGGAAACCCATGGTGTTGAAGTACGGCAGTCGGGTGAAGTGCAGGCACAGCGCCGCGCCCGCTATCGTCATGCCCGATGCCAGCACAACGTGCGCGGTGCCGTGGAACATGGTGTAGTAGGCCGACTCTCGATCCTCACCTGCGCGTCGGGCCTCGTGGTAGCGCCCGATGAGGAAGATGGCGTAGTCGGTGGCGGCGGCGATGGCCAGCGTCACCAGCAAGTTGGTGGCGAACGTGGAGAGCCCGAAGACCTCGTGATAGCCGAGGAACGCGACGATCCCCCGCGCGGAGAGCAGCCCGACGACCACCATCCCCATCGTGATCATCACCGTGACGATCGAGCGGTAGACCAGCAGCAGCATGGTGATGATGACGGCGAACGTCAGAGCCTCGATCGTCCTCATGCTCGCGTCACCGACCACGCGCTGGTCCGCCGTCGTCGCCGCCGGCCCCGTCACGTAGGCCTGCACGCCGGCGGGCGGCTGGAGGCCGGCGATGATTTCGCGCACCGTCTGGACCGACTCGTTGGCCAGCGACTCGCCTTGATCACCGGCGATGTACACCTGCACGTAGGCGGCCTTGCCGTCCATGCTCTGGGCCCCTGATGAGGTCAAAGGGTCACCCCAGAAGTCCTGGACGTGCTGGATGTGGGTCGCGTCGGCGCGCAACTGGCGCACCATCTCGTCGTAGAACGCGTGCGCGTCTGGGCCCAGGGGTTCGTCACCCTCGAGCACGATCATCACCGAGCTGCTGGTCGTGTATTCGTCGAAGACCGCACCGACACGCTTGGTGGCGATGAGGGCGGGCGCGTCATCGGGGCTCATCGAGACCGCCCGCATCTCGCCGACGTCCTCGAGCTGCGGCACGGAGACGTTGAGGAAGGCCACGATCGCGATCCACGCCAGGACGATGGGAACGGCGAAGGCTCGGATGAACCGGGCCAGCGGCGACCGGTGCGGTTCTCGAGAACCGGGAAGGGCGTCGGTCAGGCTGTCGCCGACGTGAGTCGTCATGCCGCCTTCACCAAGCAGTACGTCGCCGCGTTCACGCCCTCAGCCGTCCTTTCGTCTTCCACCTCACCGTCGACGGTGACCCGGCAACCGATGAACTGCCCGTCGCCCTGTGCAAGAAGATCCGGCCTGACCGAAGGAATGGTCGTCTCAAGGGTCAAAGTCCACGGCAAACTCACTCGCCCCGTCCGTTGCGGCAACCCCTCGAGGTCGGTGTAGTTGATGAGCGCGTAACCGCCGGTGCCGAACACCTCATAGGTGACGACCGTGGGATTGAAATCCTCCGCGGTGTCCGATCCCACCGGCGTCACCACGGCCCCATCCGATCCGAAGACCGACCGCAAGTAGGAAATACTGACGAACCCGATCGCCAACGCCGCCACGATCAGCACGGGTAGCCACACGCGCTTGACCACGGTGATCACCCCAACACCTACTTTCTGACGAGTCGGACCAAAGAGGAGTACTGCGCCAACTAGATAGTCAACCTAAACGAATGAGGTGGCAGCGGTCAATCCGCCATGACAAAACACTCCCCACAACCCGTTCCAGTCTGACAACGACCCTCCAGGTGCCACACTGGACGCGAAGCGCAGCATCAACGCGTTCCCGATGCCGCGCGGGCTTACTCACAGTCAGGTCAATCGATTCCCTCGCCGATGCGAGGATTTGGTCGTCCTGTCTAGGAAGTCGCCGGCCCGAAAAAAGTCGCAGTGGCCGCGGGCGTCATACGCGATGACATATACCCACGCGCGTGTAAGCGGCGCGCCGTGGTCGCCCAGGCGTGGCGGTTTTGCCCACCACCGTGCAGTAAGTATGACAACCGCGCGTACGGCTTTCGTCGGTAGATATCGACGGCTATGGCGGTTCCGTCTTCGGTACGAACGCGCTCGAAGGTAGAGGTCATTTGGTGTGGCCTCTACGGTCACGTGGGACGTCACCCTTGCTCCCCGCCCTGATCACGAAGCGCCTGCCCGCTGGCTGACGACGGTCACTGTTCCTTGCGCGGCACATACCGGCTCGCCCGGCGTCGGTGATGCCGATCCTGGCGACACCGCTGCGCTTACCCAGCGTAACGATCTCGGTGACCGCAACGCCCACTCCAGTGACACCGGCTCCAGGAAGTTCTCTTGAATTCCGTTATGGCGACCCATGATTCACCCGCCAGAGAGCTGCTGATCATCGACTCAACTCAAAGACCACGACCCGTGTCCTAGACGGACAAGTCCCCCTCGGACACAATTTCGTAGCTGAAAATGTGGAAAACCCATTATGAACTTGATCAGAGCGGGTTTTTTGGATTTGCGGAGAGCGAGTGGGCATCGCGTTGATGTCCTAAACTGTCCTACGACGGGAACAGCTGACCACGAACGCAAGCTGCGCCGAAGTCCCACCGGGGACGGCAAACACCTTCCCCCGCAACACCTCCGGATGCCGCTTGGAGGAAAGGCGACCAGCCGCCATGACATCAACCGTCTCGGCGTCGCCGGCACCGGGGACGAATCGGTGTATCGGCCCGTTGCCACCTCGCGTACGGCTTGCACAGGTCAATGTCTCAAGTCGTCGTTGCCGCGCTGAGTATTGTCATGTACAAATCACGGCTCAGTGAGTGTACAGTTCACGATGTGGATGTATCCGTGACCGAATTGCGCGCGCACCTCAGCGATTGGCTCGATCGAGCTCGGGCTGGTGGTGAGGTCGTCATCACCGACCGTGGGATCCCGGTCGCGCGACTCGCTGCGCTGGACAGCACAGGCACCTTGGAGCGTCTCACTGCCGAAGGCGTGATTGGGAGGGCCACCGCGCAGCGGCCCGTCGCTGCGGGCCGGTCCGGGCCCCGACCGCGGCGGCCGGTGTCTGACTGGGTCAGCGACCAGCGGCGTTGACCGGTGCCGCTCGTCTATTTCGACGCCAGCGCCTTCGTCAAACTTCTCACCACCGAGACAGGGAGTTCGCTGGCGTCCGCGCTGTGGGACGGCTGCGACGCCGCATTGTCCAGCCGCCTGGCCTACCCCGAAGTCCGCGCCGCACTCGCTGCAGCAGCCCGCAATCACGATCTAACCGAATCCGAGCTCGCCGAAGCCGAGCGCGACTGGGAGGATTTCTGGGCCGCCACCCGCCCAGTCGAACTCACCGCGAGGGTTGAACAGCACGCCGGGCGCCTCGCCCGAGCCCATGCCTTGGGCGGAGCCGACGCTGTCCATCTGGCCAGCGCGTTGGCTGTCGGCGATACCGGCCTGATCGTCGCCGTTTGGGACCGACGCCTGCACAGCGGAGCCCAAGCCGCCGGGTGCCGAGTTGCCCCCGCCCAACTCGACACCTAGCCCACCGCCCGAGATTGGAGTGAATCACCCCAGCACTGACGACGATCAAGTACCGATTCGCCAGACGGAAACCCGTGTCGCAGATGGCCAAGTCCCCCCTCGGACACTCACTTGGCCTTACGCCGGCTGGTCACCACCAGGCTGGCCACGGTGGTCACCACCAGAATCCCCGTGATCACGCTGATCGACATCTGGGTGGAGATTTCCGGCACGTCGACGTACTCGCCGCCGTTGATGAAGGGCAGCGAGTTCTTGTGCAGCGCGTGCAGCACCAGTTTGATCCCGATGAATCCGAGGATCAGCGAGAGGCCGGCCGACAGGTAGATGAGCCGGTCGAGCAGCCCGCCGATCAGGAAGTACAGCTGCCGCAGACCCATCAGCGCGAAGGCGTTGGCGGTGAAGACGATGTAGGGCTCTTTGGTCAGGCCGTAGATCGCCGGAATGGAGTCGAGCGCGAACAACAGGTCGGTGAAGCCGATCGCGACCAGCGCGAGCAGCATCGGCGTCGCCGCCCGCCTGCCCTCGAAACGGGTGAGGAACTTGTCGCCGTGGTAGTCGTCGGTGACCGGGATGACTCGCCGGACGAGCTTGACGATGCGGCTGTCCCGCTCCTTCTCCACTTCCTTCTCGTGGGTGGCCTCGCGCGCGAGTTTCACCGCCGTGAGGATGAGGAACAGGCCGAAGATGTAGAACACCCAGCTGAAGCGGGCGATGGCGGCCGCGCCGATGGCGATGAAGGCGGCCCGCATCACCAGGGCCATGACGATGCCGATCAGCAGCAGCTTCTGCTGGTAGATCCGCGGTACCGCGAACGTCGCCATGATCACGGTGAACACGAACAGGTTGTCCACCGACAGCGCCTTCTCGGTGACGTAGCCGGCGAAGTACTCGCCGCCGTACTGCCCGCCCCACTGCCACCAGATGAAGAACCCGAACGCGATCGCCAGCCCGATGTAGATGGATGACCAGAGGGCCGACTCGCGGAACGTGGGCTCGTGGGCCACCCGCACATGCGCGAAGAAGTCGAAGACGAACAGCCCGAGGATTGCCAGGCAGGTGATCAACCAGACCTGTGACGTGACGCCCATTCCGGCATTATGTCTGACCCCGATGGGGGCCGCCGATCGCGAGTCCGCGGCGCCAAGGACGGCGGCCGTGGTCGACCCCGCGTGACGGCAAGGAGCACCCACGACACCGCCACCGCGGTCAGGGCGCAGAACTGCGCAACGCCGGCCGCCTCCGCGGGATACAGCACACCGATGATGTAGTGCTCGATGAAACCCGCCGAATCCAGCGGTGCCATCCCGGCGTGCCGGCGCGCCCATCGTTCCCAGTCGGTGAGCGGGCACCCCAGGTGCAGGGTCACACTGCCGAACGCCCATGCCGCCACGGCCACGTGCAGCGCAAGGGCCCGCCGCCAGGACCGGCGGCCGGCCGAGCGCAGGGCCAGCGCCAGGAAGCCTCCGCTGGGCAGATAGATCAGGAACGCGAAATGTGCGGCGGCGACCACAAACACCGCGAGGGCGAAGATCAGCCGCATATCTCACGGTACCGCCGCTGCCGTAACGTGAGCGGGTGGCTGCACGAGTCCTGTTCATCCGCAACGATCCCACCGCGCCCGAGGCGCTGCTGGGCGAGGTGTTCGCCGAATTCGGTTTCGCCGGCGACACTTTCGATGTGATGCCGGTTCAGCGGCCCGGTGATGTCGCCGTCGACCCGGTGGTCACGGTGAGCTTTCCCGAGCCTGCGGACTACGACGTGATCGTGCCCCTCGGCGCGCGCTGGTCGGCCTACGACGACCGGTTGCCGTGGCTCGAGCCCGAGATGGATCTGCTGCGCCGCGCCCTGGCGGCCGGCTGCGGCGTGCTGGGCGTGTGCTTCGGCGCGCAGATACTGGCGCGCGCGTTGGGCGGCACGGTGGCCAGGTCGCCGGAGCCGGAACTGGGGTGGCACGACATCACCAGCGCCGAACCGGATCTGGTGCCGCAGGGGCCGTGGTTCCAGTGGCACTTCGACCGCATCACCGTCCCGCCGGGAGCCCGGGAGGTGGCCCGCAACGACCGCGCCGTGCAGGCCTTCCGAATGGGCCGGGCACTGGGTCTGCAGTTCCATCCCGAGTTGGATGCCGCCCTGCTGGAACTCTGGATCGCCGAGGATCGTGACGGCGATATGGCCAGGCTCGGGATCGGTGCCGACGAGCTGCGCTCTCAGACCGCCGCCCGTCTGGACGACGCCGCCCGCCGGTTACGGCTGTTGGTGCGGGGATTCCTCGGTCTGCTGCGCGAGGATGTCCAGAACGGTCTGCACCGCCTCGGGTAGTACGGCGGCCACGGCGGGGCTCAGCCCGACCCCGTGGCCGGTGTCGGCGACGCCGATACCGACCACCACAACCGATGCCGGGGCGCGGCCGAGGGCCAGTCCGAGGCGATAGGTCTGCGCCAGGTTCAGATCGTGGGAGCTGACCGACCGGGGCTCGGCCAGATCCGCCAACGTCCGGCGGTGCACCCTGCCGGGCGACCCGCCGACCACCGCGTCGATCACCACCGCCAGTTCGGCCCCCGCCCACGCGTCCAGAATCGCGGTCGGTTCGGCGGGACAACTGACCACACGGACCCCGGCCGGCCCCCGTGCGCCCACCCGGTCGGCCACCGCGGGACCGACGCCGTCGTCGCGCCGGTGTTCGTTGCCGATACCGATGACGACGGCACTCAATAGCGGTCCACCCTGAGGGTCAGGAAGTGGGTGGCGCAGGAGATGCACGGGTCATAATTGCGGATGGCGCGCTCGCACAGCGTCGTCAGCGCGGCATCGTCGAGCGACTCCCCCGCCAGCACCACCGTGGCCAGGTCGGCCTCGATGGCGGCCTGGTTCTGGGACGTCGGCGGGACGATCAACGCCGACCCGATCCGCCCGGCCTCGTCGATCTCGTAACGGTGATAGAGCAGTCCCCGCGGCGCCTCGCTGACACCGTGGCCCACCCCGGCGCGCGGTTCGACCTCGAGGTACGGCCGGGCCGGCCGCTCGTAGTTCTCGATGATCCGCAGCGCCTCCTCGACCGCGTACACCACCTCGACGGCCCGGACGATGATGCTGCGGAACGGGTTTCGGCATTCGGCGCCGAGTCCGGCGGCGGCCGCGGCCTCCCGCGCCAGCGGGGGGAGCAGTGCATGGTTGAGTGCGTAGCGCGCCAGCGGACCGGTGAGGTGCCGACGACCGTCGAGGGTGGCGTGCAGAGCCGTGGAGTGCGGCACGTGGGTTTCGCGGACGTGGTCGCTGAACTCCGCGACGCCGAAGGCCGGGCCGTCGCTGCGCGCGATGGCGCCGCCCTCCATCGGGTAGCGGTCCCCGGTCAGCGCCAGCAGTTCGGCGTCGATGGTCAGATCGGGGAACTCGAAACCGGCCACCCACTCGACCGTCGCCAGTGCGTCGTCGAGCGCGCGGCGCAGTTGTTCGGCCATCGGCGTGAGGTCCGCCCGGGTGGGCACCGAGTAGAAGCCGCCGACCCGGACGTTGACCGGGTGGATCGACCGGCCGCCGACGAGTTCCTGCAGCTTGTTGCCCGCCTTCTTCAGTGCGAGCCCACGCTCGACGGCCGCCCGGTGATCGCGGGCGACGGTGATGACGTCGGGCGCGCCAAGGAAGTCCGGCGCGTGTAGCAGGTAGATGTGCAGGGCGTGGCTGTGGATCCACTCCCCGCAGTACAGCAGCCGCCGCAGGGCCACCAGTTCGGGATCCAGGGTGACCCCGCAGGCGTCCTCGATGGCGTTGCACGCGCTGGTCTGGTAGGCCACCGGGCAGATGCCGCAGATCCTGGCGGTGAGATCGGGCGGTTCGGTGTACATCCGGCCGCGCAGGAAGGCCTCGAAGAAGCGGGGCGGCTCGTAGATGTTGAACTCGATGATCTCCGGGACACCGCCGCGCACCTCGACGTGCAGCGCACCTTCGCCCTCGACGCGGGTCAGTGCACCGACCCGCAGCGTGCGGGCCGTACCGGGCTCTGCACCCCGAGCCGAATCAGTCGCCGAATCAGTCATGGTCCCCTTCCGACCGGAACTGGGTGACGTTGAAGGTGCCGAACACCCGGTCGACGTCCCCGCCGGACATTCCGTCGCGGTGCAGCAGCGGGATCATCGCCCCCATGTTGGGGGTGGCCATCGGCCCGAAACAGCCGTAGCAGCCCCGGTGGTGGCGCGGGCACAGCGCCCCGCAACCGGCGTGGGTGACCGGGCCCAGGCAGGGAATGCCCTCGGCGACCGTCACGCAGGTGACCCCGGAGCGTTTGCACTCGGTGCACACCGTCGCGGCGGGCAGTCGGGGTTTGCGGCCGACCAGCAGGGCGGCCAGGGTCTCCAGCAGCTGGCCGCGGTCGATCGGGCAGCCCCGCAGTTCGTAGTCCACGGTGACGTGTTCGGAGGCCGGGGTGGAGGTGGCCAGCGTCTGGATGTAGTCGGGGCGGGCATAGACCACCGAGGCGAACTCGTCGACGTCGGCGAAATTACGCAGCGCCTGGATTCCGCCGGCGGTGGCGCACGCGCCGATCGCCACCAGAACCGTGGACTGCGAACGGATCTCCCGTATCCGGTGGGCGTCGGACGGGGTGGTGATCGACCCCTCCACCAGTGACACGTCGTACGGCCCGGCGACGATGGTGCTGGATGCCTCCGCGAACGCGGCGATCTGCACCTGCTCGGCCAGCGTCAGCAGTTCGTCCTCACAGTCGAGCAGCGTGAGTTGGCAACCGTCGCACGATGCGAACTTCCACACCGCAAGGGTGGGCATCCTTACAACTCCTCCGATTCGAGCAGTGGGGCCGCGACGTCGTAACCGACCACCGGCCCGTCGCGGCACAGCAGCAGCGGCCCCAGCTGGCAGTGCCCGCACCAGGCCAGGCCACACTGCATATTGCGCTCCAGCGACACCCGGATGTCTTGGGCCGCAACGCCTTTCTTCAGGAGGGCGGCAGCGCCGTGACGCATCATGGGTTCGGGACCGCACAGGAATGCCGTGGTCCGATCCGGTTCCAGACTGAGACGGCGCAGCGGCTCGGTGACGAAGCCGGTCTCCCCCACCCAGCCGTGGATCGGCACGTCGACGGTCTGGTGCACCTCCAGACGCGGATCCTGTTGCCAGGCAGCCAGTTCCGCTGAGTAGAGGAACTCGCGCTCGCTGCGGGCGCCGGCGATGAGGATCACCCGCCCGTAGCGGTCCCGGTGTTCCAGCGCACCGGTCACCACCGGCCGCAACGGCGCCAGGCCGACCCCGCCGGCCACGATGACCAGATCCCGGCCGGCGGCCGACTCCAGGCCCCAGGTGGTGCCGTACGGACCGCGCACCCCGACGATCGACCCGGGTTCGGCGGCGCACAGCGCCGCGCTCACCGCGCCGACCGACCGGATGGTGTGGATGACCTCACCGGCCGGGCCCAGCCCGCACACCGAGATCGCGATCTCCCCCACCCCGAAGGCGTGCAGCATCATGAACTGGCCCGGCGCGGGCGAGGCCAGGACGATTTCCGTCGGTTCGAGGTGCAGCGTCACCGAGTCGTGGTTCTCCACCGCCCGGGAGCGGACCCGGTAGGGCACCGGCGCCATCGCGGAGGCCTGCTGCGGCGCCGACCGCACCGCCATGTCAGTCATCTGCGCCCTCCCCTGCCTCTGCGGCCTCTCCAGCGCGTTCGGCGTCCAGAACGGCCATCTCCTCGGTGATGTCGATCCCGGTGGGGCACCAGGCGATACAGCGACCGCACCCGACGCAACCGGAACTGCCGAACTGGTCGTGCCAGCTGCTGAGTTTGTGGGTGAGCCAGTGCCGGTAGCGCGACGCGCCTGATCGGCGCACCGGGCCTTCGTGAATGAAGGTGAAGCCCAGTTCGAAACAGGACGCCCATTCGGTCCACCGCTCGGCGTGCTCGCCGGTCAGGTCGGTGACCTCCGAGGAACTGGTGCAGAAGCAGGTAGGACACACCATCGTGCAGTTACCGCAGGTCAGACAGCGGGCGGCAACCGACGTCCAGTGCGGGGAGTCCCGGGAGTCGATCAGCAACTGACGCAGATCGGTCTCGGGCATCCGGCGGCCCATCGCCGTGGCGGCGGCCGCCACCGCGTCCTCGGCACCGGAACGATCCGCCGCGCTCGCCGGGCGGTGCGGGACGGCGGCCAGCACTTCGGCTCCGGCCTCGCTGCCGACGTCGACCAGGTAACTCACCGACTCGCCGTCGACCCGTTCGGTGAGCGCGAGGTCATATCCGGAGCGGGGTCCGCAGCCCGGGCCGGTGCCCATCGAGGCGCAGAAACACAACCCGCCCGGCTCGGTGCAGTTCACCCCGACGATGAAGGCGCCGGAGCGCCGCCCGGTGTAGGACCCGTCCGGGTGGGCGGCGCCGGCCAGCACCCCGTCCAGCACACCGATGGCGGCCAGGTCGCAGCCCCGCACCCCGAGAAAGGCGTAGCGCGGCGCGGGTTCGGGTTCCGCCCCGTCCGATGACCACACCCGCTGGCGCTGGGGATGCAGGAACTGCTTCCAGGACTGCGGACCGGCGGAGTGCCCGAAGGCGGCCGAGTCGGTGCGCCGGCGCAGCCGGTAGGTCCCCGGGGCGACGTCGACTCCCCAGCCGTAGGGCAGCTCACCGGCGCTCGCCAACTCGGCCAGCACGATGGCGCTGTCCCGCAGCGTCGGACCCACCACCGTGAAGCCGCGGCGACGCAATTCGTCGACCAGGTGATGCAGTCCCGTGCTGTCGATCACCGACGCATCGACCGTCCCCATGGTTCCATGGTGCCCCACCAGGAGGCACGGCGCGCGGGGATCGGACCGGTTCAGAGAACGCCGGGCGCCGGGTCGTGACCGAGTTGGTGCGCCAGGGCGTCCTCGACGGTGTTGTGCCGGAACCGATGTCCGCGCTGCCGCAGTGCCGCCGGCACCACCCGCTGGTTGGCCTCGGCCAGTTCGGTGGCGCCCTGCGCGCCCAGCAGCAGACGCGGGCCGAACGAGGGCACCGGCAGCAGCGCCGGGCGGTGCAGCGTCGCGGCCAGTGCCGCGGTGTACTCGCTGTTGCGAACCGGGGCGGGACCCACCGCGTTGACCGGTCCGGCCAACCCGGTGTCGTAGAGGGCGCGGTAGTACATATCCAGCAGATCGTCGATCCCGACCCAGGACAGCCACTGCCGGCCGCTGCCCAACCGGCCGCCGAGACCGGCGGCGAACAGCGGGCGCAGCAGCCGCAGGGTCCCCCCGGCGGCGGCCTGGACGATGCCCGTGCGCATGGTGACCACCCGCAGCCCGGCATCGGCGGCGGGGGCGGTGGCGGCTTCCCAATCGGCGACCACGTCGGCGAGGAACCCCTCACCGCGCGGGCTGTTCTCATCGAGGACGGTGTCGCCGCAGTCGTAGCCGTAGTACCCGATCGCCGAGGCGCTGACGAAGGTCCGCACGCCGGCGGTGGCGCCGGCGACGGCGGCCAGCCGTCGGGTCGGCTCGATGCGGGAGTCGCGGATCGCGCGGCGGTGGGCGTCGGTGAACCGGCCGGCGATGGATTCCCCGGCGAGGTGAACCACCGCGTCCACGCCGTCCAGCAGATCCGCGGCCGGTTGCTGAGGATTCCACTGCCGTTCGCCATCGTTGCCGGGGGTACCGCGGACCAGGCGGATGACCCGGTGGCCGCCGGTACTCAGGAACGCGCACAGCGCGGTGCCGACCAGTCCCGAGGAACCGGTGACCGCGACGGTGAGCGGCCCGGTCTCCCCCAGTGCCGCCGCGGCCTCGGCGTGGGCGTCCAGATCCTCGGCGAGTTGCCGGTGCCGGTAGGCGAACGTGGACCGCAGCGCCGCACCGGGCACCGTGGTCTCGACGATGTCGTGGACCCGGGTGGTGTCGTTGCCGGCGTCGTCATACCGGTGGGTGTGCCGCCACCAGCCGATGATCCGGGGCGGCAGCGTCATCAGTCCGTCCAGACCGAGGTCGCTGGAGAGCACATCGACGAACTGATACGGCGGGTCGTAACCCGCCGTATCGTGCCGGGCGATCCAGCGCAGGCCGGCGGGAAGCCCCAGGATCGCCTCGCCGTCGGCGAGGGACTCGGTCTCCTTGACCACGCGCATCGGCTGCCACGGTGGAACGAGCCGACGCATCGCGCCCGGGCGGGTATGCCAGTCCCAAACCCGGTCGAGGGGATGGCCGACGATGCTCGCGTATTCGATTCCCATGCCCCGAGGCTAACCGGGTGTCAGCGTTCCTCGGACTCGGCGCGGTTCAGTTCGGACTCGTCGACGGTGTGCAGGGCCGACTCCTCGGCGGACGGCGGGTACTCCGGTTCGTCGTCGCTGTAGGTGTCGAACTCGGGTTCGTCATGCACGACCTCGTCGGGATGCTCCTCGGCCGCGACCTCCGGGGTCTCGTCCGCACTCCCGGCGTCGCCGAACTCCTCGGTCCCGATCTCGCTGTCGATCTCCGCCTGCTGCTCGGAGACCGGGCCGTCGTCGTCCGTCTCGCCCTGCGGCGTCACGTCACCCACCGTCTCAGCGCCCACCGTCTCGACCTCCTGCCCCGATTCTTCGAATTCGGTTGTCGCCGTTGCGGTTCCGGTCAGGACGGCAGCGGTGGCCGCGGCGCGGCGCTGCCGCTCCCGAATGGCGTCGACCACCAGCAGGATCACCCCCAGGGCGCTGGCACCGATGCACACCCAGGCGACGATCTCGTTGCTGCTGACCACCGCGGTCACCAGTGCGGCAAGTCCGATCACGGCCAGCACCAACGCCACGATCAGCATCGGCCGGCCTCCTGCGGTTGTGAACGGCGCCCTGAGGGCCCGAAGCGACGACTACTGGTACTGGTTGTAACCGGCATCGCCGGCATCCACCGGTGCCGCCGAGCCGCGCTGCCCGAGTTCCTCGAGCTGCGATTCCAGGTAGGTCTTGAGCCGGGTGCGGTACTCGCGCTCGAAGGTGCGCAGCTGCTCGAGCCGGCCTTCGAGGACCGTGCGCTGCTGGTTGATGGTGCCCATCACCTCGGCATGCTTGCGCTCGGCGTCGGCCTGCAGGACGTCGGCCTTCTCCTGGGCCTGGCGCAGCTGGGTCTCGGAACGGGTCTGAGCGTCGGCGAGCATCGCATCGGCGCGCTGACGTGCCTCGTTGACGGTCGTCTCCGCGATGTAGCGGGCCTCGGACACGATCTGATCGGCGTTTGCGTGCGCGTCGGCCAGCAACTTGTCGGCCTCGGCGCGCGCACTGCCGGTCAGGCGGTCGGCGGTGTCCTGGGCCAGGCTGAGCACCTTGGCGGCCTTCATCGCCTGCTCCTCGGACAGCGACTGCCGGGGTTCCTCGACCACCGGAGCCGGGGGCGGCGCCGGGGTGGGTTCGGGCTGGTAGAGCGGGATCGACTGGGTCGAGCCACCCCCGCCGGCACGCGCGGCGGCCAGTTCGGAGTCGAGTTCACTCACCCGCTGACGCAGATCGGCGTTCTCTTCGATGAGCCGGGCGAGTTCGGTCTCCACCAGGTCGAGGAAGGCGTCGACCTCGTCTTCGTTGTACCCGCGCTTACCGATGGGCGGTTTGCTGAAGGCCACATTGTGCACGTCGGCCGGTGTGAGTGGCATTCGTCTGCCCCTTCCGATCTTCAGGTCGTGGAAAAGATCCGCGTAGCAGTGTAAAGCGCGTTCGGACGTCGATCCGCACTGTAACTGGCGCCCATCCTGTCACACCAGACCCGCTAGTAGTACCCGTCTGCGTCGAATAAGGGCGATTTTCAGATTAGCGACCCCGCGCCGGCGCCGGCGGTGGCCGCCGCCGACCAGGACGCGGTCCAGCCGATGTAGACAAGCAGCAGCAGGATCATGATGGAGAAGTCGATCCGCACGGCACCGACCGTGAGCTGCGGTATCACCCGTCGAAGCAGCTTCACCGGCGGGTCGGTGACCGTCATGATGGTCTCGAGGATCACCACCGTCACGCCGCGCGGACGCCAATCCCGACTGAACGACCGGATGAACTCGACGACGATCCGGGCGATCAGCAGCAGCCAGAACAAAAACAGCACGAAGCCGAGAATCTGGAAGAACAGCGCCAACGAAGCGGGTCCTTATCTTGCAGCGGATGAGGGTCCCGTCAGCCTACCGAGTGCGACTCGAGTGCCAGCGGGTCGGCGGGGTCGGCGGGGTGAGCCGGGATACCGGCTTACTGATAGCTGTAGAAACCGGCCTCAGCGATGCGGCGCCGCTCCTCGGCACTGACGTCGACATCCGCCGGAGCGAGCAGGAACACCTTGGTGGCGACCTTGTCGAAGGATCCGCGGAGCGCAAAGGCGAGTCCGGCGGCGAAGTCCACCAACCGCTTGGCGTCGGCGTTGTCCATCGAGACCAGGTCCATGATCACCGGCTGGCCGTCGCGGAACCGCTCCCCGATGGTCCGGGCCTCGCTGTAGTCCTTGGGACGCAGGGTGGTGATCTTCGACAGCGGACTTCCCTCCTCGAACAGCATCGCCATCCGGCGCGGGTCCATCGCGAGCGCGCCGCGGGTCGATCCGCGCAGCGGCGCGAAGCGGGAGCGAGGCATGTCGTGCGGCCGGTCGAACTCGCGAGGCCGGAAACGGGGCTCGTCGTAGGCCATCCGGAAGCCCCCGGTCGGGGCGTAGTCGGCCTCGCGGTCGTCGAACTCCCGCGGGTCGCGAGGCGCCCGGGGGTCATGGTCGTCGTAGCGGCCCTCGAACCGGCCCTCCCCGCGGCCACGGTCGTAGCCCTCCTCGAAGCGCTCCGCACGGAACCCACGACCCCGACCCGACTCGCGGCCGGGCTCCCGGCCCGCCTCGTGGTCGTCCTCGTAGTACTCGTCGTCGTAGTCATCCATCGGCGCCATACCGAAGTAAGCCTTGACCTTGTGGAGAGTGCTCATCCTGGGTGACCCTTCTGGCGGTAGCTGTGATTCTCGGGGCGGCTGTTAGCCATGTGACTGATGTGATTTAGGGAGACGTTAGAGGACGTTGTCCCATCAACGCCGTACCGACACGCACACACGTTGATCCGTGTCGCACCGCCGCTTCCAGGTCACCGGACATTCCGGCGGACAATTCGACGGCCCCCGGATGGTTGCGCAACACCCGCTGATGCTCGGCCGCCAGCGCGGCGAAGGCCGCGTCGGGGTCCGCACCCCGCGGTGCGACGGCCATCAGTCCGACCAGGGCGAGTCCGTCGGCCGCGGAGATCTCCGCACACAGCCGGTCCACGGAGGCCGGGTCGGCGATGTCAACCCCACCGCGGGAGACATCGCCATCGAGACTGATCTGCACGAACACCCGCAGCGGCGCGGCGCGGCGACCCCGGTCCAGCGCCTCGCGGGCGGCACCGTCCAGCGCGGCGGCCACCTTCGCCGAGCTCACCGAGTGCACGGTGTCCGCCCAGTTCGCGATGGCGCGGGCCTTGTTCCGCTGGACCTGACCGACCATGTGCCAGTGCACCGGCGCGGTCTGCGGCTCCCCCGCGATCAGGGCCTCGAACGCGGCGATCTTGGCCGCCGCCTCCTGGGCCCGGGACTCGCCGAAGGCGCGGCATCCGAGCCGCCACAGGATGGTGACATCGGCCGCCGGGAAGAACTTGGTGACCGGCAGCAGGGTGATGTCCGCGACCGGACGGCCCGCGCTCTCCGCGGCCCGGGCCAGTCGGGCGCGCAGCGAGGCCAGCCGGGTGGTCAACTCCGCCATCCGCTCGCCGGTGGTGATCACGACGGTTCGATCCACACCAGAGAGGCCATCCGTCCGGTCGGATTGTCCCGGCGGTGGCTGAACAGGTCCGGGTCCTCGACGGTGCAGCGCGGGTCGATCTCGACGGCGCCGACCCCGGCGGCGAGCAGTTGCCGGGCGATGCCGGCGCGCAGGTCCAGTCCGGGAGTACCACTGGCGGTGGTGGTTCGGCTGCCCGGTAACCGGACCTCCACCTCGGCGGCCATCTGATCGGGCACCTCGTAGTTGCGGCCGCTGACCGCCGGACCGAGGACGGCCGAGATGTCCTCGGCTCGCGCTCCCAGCCCGAGCATCGCCTCGAGGGTTCGCAGCACTATTCCGGCGGCGGCCCCGACCCGGCCGGCGTGTGCGGCCGCGATGACACCGGCCCGCGCATCGGCCAGAAGTACGGGTACGCAGTCGCCGCTGATCACGGCCAGCGCCAGTCCGGGGACCGCCGTCACGAGCGCATCGGTGTCCTCGAATTCCCCGGCCGCGGGATCCCGGGGGGCGCCCACCACCTCGACATGCGTGCCGTGGACCTGGTTCATCCAGACCACGTGGGCGGTCGGGAGTCCGATACCCGCCGCCAGTCGCTCCCGGTTGACCGTGACCGCGGCGGGGTCGTCACCGACGTGATAGGCGAGGTTGAAGCTGTCGTACGGCGGGGCGGACACCCCTCCAGCCCGGGTGGTGGTCACGAAGCGAACGCGGGCGGTCACGATCAGCGGGACGGTGCGGTCAGTGCCGCATGAAGGGCGGGACGTCGACGTCGTCGTCGTCATCTCCGAACCGCGATGAGCCGTTGGTGTGCGCCGGCACCTTGGCCGGTTCCATCGACTCGATCGGCTCGAACAGCGAGGAGCTCAGCTTGCCGGCCGCGCCGGGCGCGATCGGCGACGATCCGGCGGCGGTGGCGGCCCCGGGCACCGAGGCGGCGGTGCCGCTGACGACAGGCTTGCGGCCGGCGCCGCTGGCATCGAATCCCGCCGCGATCACGGTGACCCTGACCTCGTCGCCCAGCGAATCGTCGATCACGGTGCCGAAGATGATGTTGGCCTCGGGGTGGGCGGCGTCCTGCACCAGCGAAGCGGCTTCGTTGATCTCGAACAGGCCCAGATCGCTGCCACCGGCGATGGACATCAGCACCCCCTGGGCGCCCTCCATCGAGGCCTCGAGCAACGGCGAGTTGATGGCGATCTCGGCGGCCTTGAGCGCGCGACCGTCACCGCGGGCCGAGCCGATCCCCATCAGAGCGGTGCCGGCGCCGCTCATGATGCCCTTGACGTCGGCGAAGTCCACGTTGATCAGACCGGGGGTGGTGATCAGATCGGTGATGCCCTGAACACCGTTGAGCAGCACCTCGTCGGCACTGCGGAAGGCGTCCATCAGGGAAACCTGGGCGTCGCCCATCTGCAGCAGCCGGTCGTTGGGGATGACGATGAGGGTGTCGCAGCTCTCCCGCAGCGCGGTGATGCCGTTCTCGGCCTGATTGGACCTCCGCTTGCCCTCGAAGGAGAACGGCCGGGTCACCACGCCGACGGTCAGGGCGCCCAGCTTGCGGGCGATGGTGGCCACCACCGGCGCGCCGCCGGTGCCGGTACCGCCGCCCTCGCCGGCGGTGACGAACACCATGTCGGCGCCGCGCAGCAGTTCCTCGATCTCGTCCTTGGCGTCCTCGGCGGCCTTGCGGCCGACTTCGGGATCGGCGCCGGCACCGAGCCCGCGGGTGGAGTCGCGGCCGACGTCGAGTTTGACGTCGGCGTCGCTCATCAGCAGGGCCTGCGCGTCGGTGTTGATCGCGATGAACTCCACACCTTTGAGGCCCTGTTCGATCATCCGGTTGACGGCGTTGACGCCGCCTCCGCCGATGCCAACGACCTTGATGACGGCGAGGTAGTTATGCGGGGGGGTCATCGGAATCGTCTTCCTCCGGTGGTGGGAACTGCTCTAGCTACGGGGTTCGGCGCGCCTCCCCTGGAAAACTCTCAACCTCAACCAGAGGCTTAGAGTTATGTCAGGTTGTCTCGCACCAGAGACGGTATGGCCGGTGCGCCGCGGATTGGGGAGGCGCGCCGTCGTGTCGGGAAATTTGTCGTTACTTGACGGTCGGCAGGTCCGGACTGGAGACGTCGTAGACCCGGCCCGGCTGAGTCAGCAGGGCGGCCAGTTTCTCGGCTTTCTCCTCGGTGCGATCGGTGGTCCCCCACACCACCGTCCGGCCATCGTTGAGGGTCAGCGTGATCGAGGCGACGGATGGCGCCGCAATGCGGCTGACCTGGGCGACCACCTCGGGACGCAGGGCGGTCATCACCTCCAGTGCCGCCTTCGTCGGCGGATCGGCCGGGCCGGGGTTGTCGACCTCGATATAGGGCAGCCCGGGCGGCGGCGGGGCGGTGGCGAAGTCCACCCCGTCGCGGTCGAACAGGTGCGGGCCGTCGGGATAGTCCTTGACCACCACCGGAACCCGTTCGACGATCGTGATGCGCAAGGTCGAGGGATATTCGCGCTGGACCCGCGCGGAGGCCACCCGCCGCAGGCCGGCCACCCGATCGGCCACCGTGTCGGTGTCGATCTGGAGCAGCGGCGTGCCGGGCTGGACCTGCGCCGCGCCGACGACCTCGTCGCGGGTGACCGCCCCGGTGCCGACCACGACCACCGAGCGCGCCGACATCGCCGGCGTGAAGTAGAGGATCAGCCCGAGCGCCACACTGGCCACGGTCAGCAGGATCAGCCAGACCAAAAGCTTGAGACCTTTGACGGTGCGCTCCCCCAACCGCGGCGGCGCGGCGGCGGCCTGATCGGCCGCTTTGCGTTTGGCCTCGCGGCGGGCCTGCTCGATCGCGGTGGCGCGCTGCTGGGCGGCGCGGCGCTGTTCACGTTCCCGGCGTGCGCGGCGGCGCGGGCCCTCGAGGTCCTCGGCAGTCGCACCGTCCGGATGCTCGCCGTCCGGCTGCGCACCGTCCTCGTCCGCGACGGGGTCCGCCCGGGGTTCGGTCGGCTGCACCGGTTCGGTATCGGGTCCCCGACCGTCCTTCGGACCGGCCTCCGGGACCTCCGCGCTCATGGCTGCCGCCACCGGTTTTCCGCACGGGTCTGCAGCGCGGCGACGATCTCGGCGCTGAGCATCGTGACGTCACCGGCACCCATGGTCACCACCACATCCCCGGACCGGGCCGTCGCGGCGACCTGCTCGGCGACGGCCGAGAAGTCCGGAACGTAGCGCACCGGAACGGTGACGTGCTCGGCGATCGTGGCGCCACTGACGCCGGGAAGCGGCTGTTCCCGGGCTGCGTACACATCGAGGACGAAGACCTCGTCGGCGGTGTCGAGTGCGGCGGCGAACTCGCGGGCGAAGGTCGCGGTGCGCGAATACAGATGCGGCTGGAACACAACGATGCTGCGGGCCCCGGTCACGGTGGCGTGGCCGGTGTGATCCTGGGACGCGACGGTGCGCAGCGCGGTGAGGGCGGCCCGGACCTCGGTCGGGTGGTGGGCGTAGTCGTCGAAAACCCTTACCCCACTGACGTTTCCGACCAACTCGAAGCGGCGCCGGACCCCTTCGAAACCGGCCAGGCCGTCGAGGACGGCCTCGACCGGCGCGCCGGCCTCGACCGCGGCGAGCAATGCCGCCAGGGCGTTGAGCGCCATGTGCCGACCCGGAACCGCCAGCCGCATCGCCCGCGGGTGGGCCTCCCCCGCCAGCTGGATGTGCGCGACGGCGCCGGTGCCCTGCTGCTCCCAGCTCAGCAGGGCGCCGGCAAGCTCACTCGTCGGCGCGGCACCGGCGGACTGCGGTGCGCTGCCGTAACGCAGCACCCGCACCCCCAGGGCGGCGCTGCGATCGGCCAGTGCGGCGGCACCCGGGTCGTCTGCGCACACCACCAGCGCACCGCCGGGGGCCAGTCGTTCGACGAAGGCGTCGAAGACCGCGACGTAGGCCTCCCGGCTGCCGAAGTAGTCCAGGTGGTCGGCTTCGATATTGGTCACCACCGCGACGTCCGGGGTGTACTCCAGCAGCGACCCGTCGCTTTCGTCGGCTTCGGCGACGAACACCGCCCCGCTGCCGTGGTGTGCGTTGGTGCCGGCCTCGCCGAGTTCGCCGCCCACGGCGAACGACGGGTCCATACCGCTGTGCTGCAGCGCGACGATCAGCATCGAGGTGGTGGTGGTCTTGCCGTGCGTCCCGGCCACCAGCAGGGTGCGGTGCCCGGCCATCAGCTTGGCCAGCACAGCCGGGCGCAGCACGACCGGAATCGCCCGCCGGCGGGCCTCCACGAGTTCGGGGTTGGTCTTCGGGATCGCGGCATAGGTGGTGATGACCGCGGTCGGACCGCCGTCGAGCAGGTCGAGGTTGGCGGCATCGTGGCCGATGGCGATCTGGGCGCCGCGGGCCCGCAGGGCCGCCACGGCCCGGGACTCCTTGGCGTCCGAGCCGGACACCTGACCGCCGCGATCGAGCAGGATGCGCGCGATACCCGACATGCCAGCCCCGCCGATGCCGACCATGTGTACCCGGGCAAGTTCCGGCGGCAGCGCACCCGTGGTCTTCACTGGTCCTCCTTCGTCAGCGCCCCGCCCGCCCGGGCGACGTCGAGAACGACCTCGGCCACCCGGCGTGCGGCGTCGCGGTGGCCGACCCCGGCGGCGGCGGCCGTCATGGCGGGCAACCGGGTGCCGTCGACGATGAGCGGCGCCACCGTGGCGGCGATGAACTCCGGCGTCAGATCGGAATCGTCGACCAGGATCCCACCGCCGGCGGCGACCACCGGCAGGGCGTTCAGTCGCTGCTCGCCGTTGCCGATCGGCAGCGGGACGTACACGGCGGGCAACCCGACCGCCGAGACCTCGGCGACCGTCATCGCCCCCGAACGGCAGATCGCCAGGTCGGCAGCGGCGTAGGCCAGATCCATCCGGTCGAGATAGGGCACGGCGAGGTAGGGAGCGTCACCGGCCCGCGGTTCGGGAAGGTTCAGGGTGTTCTTGGGGCCGTGGGCGTGCAGCACCGCAACCCCGGCCGCGGCCAGCGCTCCGGCAGCGCCGGATACTGCCCGGTTGATCGACGCCGCGCCCTGCGATCCGCCGAACACCAGCAGGACCGGGACGTCGGGAGCGAATCCGAAGTACTTCCTGGCCTCGGCGCGCAGCGCCGCACGATCCAGTGCGGTGATCGAGGCGCGCAACGGCATACCGACCACCTCGGCGTCGCGCAGACCGCAGTCCGGGACCGCGGCCAACACCCGTTGCGCCACCCGCGCCCCGAGGCGGTTGGCCAGGCCCGCCCGGGCGTTGGCCTCGTGGACGACGATCGGGGCGACGCTGCCGGGCAGTGTGCCCCGCGCGGCAAGGTAGGCCGGCACCGCGACGTAACCGCCGAAGCCGACGATCACATCGGCCCGCACGGCCTTCAAGACCGCCCGGGTCTGGCTGACCGACCGGCGCAACCGCCACGGAAGCCGCAGCAGATCGGCGTTGAGCTTGCGCGGCAACGGCACCGGGGTGATCAGTTCCAGCCGATAGCCGCGCTTGGGCACCAGCCGGGTCTCCAGGCCGCGCTCGGTGCCCAGGGCGGTGATGCGCACATCCGGATCGATCGCGGTGAGCGCGTCAGCGACGGCGAGCGCGGGCTCGACATGCCCGGCAGTGCCGCCGCCGGCCAGTACGACCGACACCGCCCGACCAGACCGACTCACCCGTGACGCTGACCTTCCAGTCTTCGGGACCGCCGTAACTCGCCGCTCCCGTGCTGCGCGTGGCCCTGCGCCGCGGCGGCACGCCTCGTCGCCGAGGCGCCTCCATGATGCCCTGACCGCGGGAAGCCCTGCCGCGTCGACCCCGCTTTGGCCGGTGCGCCGCCCCGCTGCCAGGACCGCTGCTCCACCCGGGCGGCGCGGTTGGCCGGAACCCGCGCGCCGGACGTGGCGGTCCGCTCGGGCCGTGCGGTCCGGTGCGGACGGGCCGGCTTGGCGGCCTTGGCAGCCTTGGCCGGCTTCGCGGCCTTGGCAGCCTTCGCCGGCTTGGCAGGCTTGGCCGGCTTCTCCGACGTGGCCCCCCGATCGGAGCGCAACCGGTCGCGCAGCGCCTCCACCCGGGTCGGCGAGTAGGGCTCCGGCAGCGGCAGCCGGAGCAGCCGGTTCATCCGGTCGTCGCGTCCGGCCCGCAGGGCGGCCACCGCATCCGGCTCGTGCCGGGCCGCGTTGGCCATCAGCCCGACCATGAACAGTGTCGTCGCGGTCGATGTTCCGCCGGCCGAGATCAGCGGGAGCTGGATGCCGGTGACCGGGAGCAACCCGATGACATAGCCCACGTTGATGAACACCTGGCCGACCACCCATGTGGTGGCGGTGGCGGTCAACAGCCGCAGAAACGGGTCGGCGGACCGCTTGGCGATCCGCATGCCGGTGAACGCGAAGACCCCGAACAGCCCCAGCAGGCCCGCCGCACCGATGAAGCCGAGTTCTTCGCCCACGATGGCGAAGATGAAGTCGTTGTGGGCGTTGGGCAGGTAGTTCCATTTGGCGGTGCCCTGGCCGAGCCCGTCACCGAAGACACCGCCGTTGGCCAGGGCGAACTTCGCCTGGCGCGCCTGGTAACCCGATCCCTGAGCGTCGGCGCTGGGATCGAGCCAGGACTGCACCCGGGCTGAGCGGTAACCCGCGGACAGCGCGAGGATCGCCGCGCCGGACACCGCAAGGGCCAGTGAGCCGACGAACACCTTCAAGGGCAGACCGGCGAACCACAGCAGGGCGAGCAGGATGATGACCAGGGACACCGTCTGACCGAGGTCGGGCTGCGCCACGATCAGGGTGATCGCGATACCCGCCGCCGGCAACAGGGGTATCAGCATCTCCCGCATACTGGCCCGCTCCATCCGGCGGGAGGCCAGCAGGTGCGCACCCCAGATCGCAAAGGCGATCTTGGTCAGTTCGGAGGGTTGCATCGACAGGCCGCCGATGACGAACCAGCCACGGGTGCCGTTGGCGATCTGGCCGATGCCGGGAATCAGCACCAGGACGAGCAGGACGATGGTCGAGGCGAATCCCGCGAAGGCGACCCGGCGCAGGAAGCTGACCGGCAACCGCAGGGCGAACCAGCAGGCGAACAATCCCACCGCTGCCCACATCACCTGACGGCCGAAAATCGACCACGGCGAGCCGTCCCGGTCGTAGGAATGCACGCCGGACGCCGAGAGCACCATGATCAGCCCGAGAGTGACCAACAGCCCCGCGACCGAGATCATCAGGTGGAACGACGTCATCGGCCGAGACAGCCAGGCCCCCACCCCACGTAACGGGGCGATCCTCGCGGTCAGTCCCGCGGGCGCGGTGGCGGCTATGTTCTCCGGGGCGTCCGCCGAGGAGTCCGCCGAAGCGCCCCTGCCTCGGAAGCGGGCGAGCAGCGAGCCCATCGCGGGCGCCCTTACCGCACCGCGGCGCGAACCGCGGCGGCGAACGCATCGCCGCGGTCGGCATACCCGCTGAACTGGTCGAACGACGCTCCGGCCGGTGCGAGGAGAACGGTGTCACCGGGCCGGGCCAGACTGGCGGCGGCCGCGACGGTCTCAGCCATCACCCGCTGCCCCAGCCCGGGACCCGCCGCGTCGACGAATCGAGTCCCACCAGTCACAGGTGACTCTTTTGTCTCATGCACCCCAGCATCCTCGCGTGTCACAACGCTGATGACGGGCACATCGGGCGCGTGTCGCGATAACGCATCGGCAACCTCGGCCCGGTCCCGGCCGATCAGAACCACGCCGGCCAACCGGTCGGCGACGCGGGCCACGGTGTCGTCGATCGACGCGCCCTTGAGCAGACCACCGGCGATCCACACCACCCGCGGGTAGGCCCGGATCGACGCCTCGGCCGCATGGGGGTTGGTGGCCTTGGAGTCGTCGACGTAGCGCACTCCCGCGATCTCACCGACCGGTGCGGCGCGGTGCGCACCTACCCGGAACCCGGCGAGGGCGGTGCCGATCGCGGCGGCCGGCACGTCCACGGCGCGGGCCAGTGCGGCCGCGCCCAGCGCGTCGAGCACCCCGATCGGGCCGGCCACCGGGATCGAGTCCACCGACGCAAGCTCCTCGCCGGCATCGCCGCCGAACGCCCGGTCGACCACCATCCCGGACCGGACGCCCAGTTCGCCGGGGGCGGGTTCGCCCAGCCGGAAGCCGACCCGGACCGGCGCGGGTGCCTCGGCGAGCAGACCCGCCGCGGGCGGGTCGTCGACACCGGCCACCGCGACATCCCCGACCAGCACCCGGGCCTTCGCCGCGGCGTAGGCCGCGAAGCTGCCGTGCCAGTCGAGATGGTCCTCGGCCACGTTGAGCACCGCCCCGGCCCGCGGCCGCAGTGACGGTGCCCAGAACAGCTGAAAGCTCGACAGTTCCACGGCCAGCACCTCGGCCGGCCGGGTCAGCACGTCGAGGACCGGTTCGCCGATATTGCCGCACAGCACCGACGCGCGCCCGGCGGCGACCAGCATGGCGTGCAGCATCGAGGTGGTGGTGGTCTTGCCGTTGGTCCCGGTGACCACCAGCCAGGTCCGCGGCGGTCCGAACAGGCCGGCGGCGTCGAGGCGCCAGGCCAGTTCCACATCACCCCAGATGGGGACGCCCGCCTCGGTGGCGGCGGCCAGCACCGGAGCGGTGGGCGGAAAGCCGGGGCTGGTGACCAGCAGGTCGAAGTCGCCGATCCGGGTGATCGCTTCGGCCGGGGAGAGGGTGGCGGTGCCTACGGCGTCCAGCGCGGCCAGCGCGGCACCGTTGTCGTCGCACACCCATGCCCGGACACCCAGCGGATCCAGTGCGGCCACCACCGCGCGGCCGGTGATTCCGGCGCCGGTGATCAGGACCCGCGCGCCCGGGCCCAGCGGCGCCGGCGACGGGGGTCCCTGAGAGCCCGGTGTCTGGGAGCCCGGTGCCTGGAACTCAGTCACCGATCGCCGACAACCATTCGCTGTAGAAGAGCGAGACGCCGAGTCCACAGGCGATGGCGGTCAGCAACCAGAACCGGATGATCACCGTCGTCTCCGCCCAGCCCACCAGTTCGAAGTGGTGGTGGAACGGCGCCATCCGGAACACCCGCCGCCCGGTGGAGCGGAAGGCGATGATCTGCACGACCACCGACGTCACCTCGGCCACGAACAGTGCGCCGAGGACGACGGCCAGCACCTCGGTGCGGCTGGTGATGGACAGTCCGGCGATGATCCCGCCCAGTGCCAGCGATCCGGTGTCGCCCATGAAGATCTTGGCCGGTGCGGCGTTCCACCACAGGAAGCCGATGCAGGCCCCGGCGGTGGCGGCGGCGATCAGCGCGAGATCCAGTGGGTCGCGCACGTTGTAGCAGCCCAGACCGGGAGACGTCGCGCAGGCGTTGCGGTACTGCCAGAACGTGATCAGCACATAGGCGGCGCTGACCATGGCCATACTGCCCGCGGCCAGCCCGTCGAGTCCGTCGGTCAGGTTGACCGCGTTCGACCAGGCGCTGACCAGCAGGATCACGAAGACGATGAACAGCAGCGGCGGCAACGCGACGGTGGCGATCTCACGCACATAGGACAACTGAGTGCTGCCCGGAGTCAACCCGTCGGAGTTGCGGAATTGCAGGCACAGCACCGCGAAGATCACCGCGGCGCTGACCTGTCCGACGGTCTTGGCGGTCTTGTTCAGCCCGAGGTTGCGCGACCGCCGGATCTTGATCAGGTCGTCGATGAATCCCACCGCGCCCAGTGCGGTGGCCAGCCCGAGGACCAGCAGGCCGGACGCCGTCGGTCCGGTGCCGTCCAGTGGCAGGCCGACCAGGTGGGCGCCGAAGTAACCGGCCCAGATTCCGGCGACGATGGCAACCCCGCCCATCGACGGGGTGCCCCGCTTGGTCTTGTGGCTGGGCGGACCGTCCTCGCGGATCTCCTGGCCGAACCCCTGGCGGGTGAAGAGCTTGATCAGGCTGGGGGTCAGCAGGATCGAGACCGCCAGGGAGATCCCGACCGCGATGAGGATCAGCCTCATCCGATCGGATCCTTCAGGGTCGGATCTGCGAGGGCCGGATCTGTGAGGAGCGCTTCGGCGAGCGCACCCAGACGGGCCGCGTTGGACGCTTTGACCAACACCACGTCTCCCGGCTGCAGCTCGCTGCGCAACAGGTCCACGGCAGCATCGGCGTCAGCCACCATGACCGCCTCCGATCCCCAGGACCCCTCCATGACCGCCCCGTGGTACATGGCGCTCATCGGTCTCCCCGTTCCGACGACGACGAGACGACTGATATCTAAGCGCACCGCCAGTCGGCCGATGCGGTCGTGCTCGGTTACGGAGTCCTCGCCCAGTTCTCCCATCTCCCCCAGCACCGCCCAGCTTCGGCGGGCCGCACCCTCCCGACTCTGACCCCGACCCTGGTCCAGACCCGGCACCTGACCGGATTGTCTGGCCATCACCGCCAGCGCCTGTAATCCGGCCCGCATGGAATCGGGGTTGGCGTTGTAGGCGTCGTTGATCACGGTGACACCGTCGGCGCGGGTGCGCACCTCCATCCGCTGCCGGGATGCCGGGCCCGCCTCGCCGAGCGCTGCCGCGACCTGCGCAGGGGTGGCCCCGCACTCGAGTGCGACGGCCGCGGCGGACAACGCGTTACCCACCTGATGCTCGCCGTGCACGGCCAGGCTGACCGGTGTCGCCGTACCGCCCGCGAGCAGGGTGAAACTCGGTCGGGCCAACTCGTCGAGGCGGACGTCGACCGCGCGGACGTCGGCGCCGGACTCGGCGCGGGGATCGGGGTTGTCCGACCTGCCGACCGTCACCACCCGCGCCTCGGTGCGGGCGGCCATCGCGGCGACGACCGGGTCGTCGGCGTTGAGCACTACCACGCCTGCGGCCGGAACCGCCTGCACCAGTTCGGCTTTCGTGGTCGCGATTGCCTCGCGGGAGCCGAACTCGCCGAGGTGCGCGGTGCCGACGTTGAGCACCACCGCGATCGCGGGGGGTGCGATGCGGGCCAGCGCGGCGATGTTGCCCGGGTGCCGGGCGGACATCTCCAGGACCAGGAAATCGGTGTCCCGGGTGGCCCGCAGCACGGTCCAGGGCAGACCGAGTTCGTTGTTGAACGAGCCCGGCGGGGCGACCACCTCGCCCAGCGGCCGGAGGACGGCGGCAACGAGATCCTTGGTGGAGGTCTTCCCCGACGAGCCGGTGATGCCGACGATCCGAAGGCCGCCGGCGACCAGCTCGGCGGCGACCGCGGCGGCCAGTCGGGCCAACGCCGCCAGTACGGCCGCCCCGGCGCCGTCGGTGTCGTGCTCGAGCACCCCGGCGTGGGCGTCGGCGGCCGGCGCGGGCGGCACCACGATGGCCGGCACGCCGACCGGGCGGGCGGCCAGCACCGCCACGGCGCCGGATTCGATTGCGGAGGCGACGAAGTCGTGGCCGTCGGTGCGGGCACCGGGCAGTGCCAGGAAGAGCCCGCCGGGCGTCACCGCGCGGGAGTCGAACTCGACGGTGCCGGTGACTCGGATGGTCGCGGCATCCGCGGGGTCGACACCGTCGACGCGGCCGCCGACGATCTCTGCGATCTGCGCCAAGGTCAGGTCGATCACCGTGTTGCTCCCAAGGTTTCCAATGCGCGGGCCAGTTCCTCGCGGTCGTCGAAGGGGCGAGTATGACCGGCGACGGTCTGCCCGCGCTCGTGGCCCTTCCCCGCGATCACCACGACGTCACCGGGTCGTGCCCAGCCGACGGCGAACGCGATCGCCGCCCTGCGGTCGCCGATCTCGGCGACTTCGGCCTGCCGCTGCCGCCCGGTCTGCCGGGTACCCGCCAGCACCGCCGCCCGAATCACGGCGGGGTCCTCGTCACGGGGGTTGTCGTCGGTGACCACCACCAGATCGGACAGTTCGGCGGCCACCCGGCCCATCGGTTCGCGTTTGCCGGGGTCCCGGTTGCCGCCCGCGCCGAACACCACCGCGAGCCGGCCACCGGGCCGGCGCAGCGTGGTGAGCACCGCCTGTAACGCGCCGGGCTTGTGCGCATAATCCACTACGGCCAGGAACTCCTGGCCGCGCTCGACGACCTCCAGCCGGCCGGGGACCGCGGCCGTGCTCAGGCCTGCGGACGCCTGTTCCGGGGAGACCCCGACCGCGTCGAGCATCGCCAGCGCCAGCAGCGCATTGGCGACGTTGTACCGTCCCGGCAGACCGATCCGCAGCCGGTGCCGCACCCCGGCCGGGTCGACGGCGGTGAACTCCTGCAGCCCACCCCGGAGGTCGCCGACCAGTTGCGTCACCTCCTCGGCGCGCCAGTCGGCGTCCCCACCCTCGAGGCCGCCCTCGGCGCTGACCGTGACGGCCCCGGGTGCGCGGGCGGCCATCGCCCGTCCGGCGTCGTCGTCGACACACACCACCGCGACCGCGGCGTGCACCGGCGAACCGCTGTCGAAGAGCCGGGCCTTGGCCTCGAAGTAGGCCTCCATGGTCGGGTGGAAGTCGAGGTGGTCACGGGAGAGGTTGGTGAAACCACCGACGGCGAATCGGATTCCGTCGACCCGCCCGAGTTCCAGCGCATGGCTGGAGACCTCCATGACCGCGGTGTCGACGCCCCGTTCGGCCATCGCCGCCAGCAACGCCTGCAGGGCCGGGGCTTCGGGCGTGGTCAGGGCACTCGGCACGTCGACGCCGGCGATCCGCACCCCGACGGTGCCGACGAGTCCGGCGGTCCGGCCGGCCGCCCGCAGACCGGCCTCCACCAGATGCGCGACGGTCGTCTTACCGGAGGTCCCGGTCACGCCGAGCACCACCACCCGGTCGGACGGGTGTCCGTACACCTCGGCCGCCACCGCCCCCAGCACCGACCGGGGCGCGGGATGAACCAGCACCGGCAGCGGCGCCGGCGCCCCGAACAGCTGATGAATCACCGTCAGACCGGCGGGATCGGTGAGTACCGCCACCGCACCGCCCTGAACCGCAGCCTCGGTGAACTCCGCGCCGTGCGCCGACGCCCCGGGGAGCGCGGCGAAGAGGTCGCCGGGCTCGGCGTCCTGAGCGCGCAGGGTGACGCCGCCGATGGCCATCCGGGGCACCGCGGCGCCGTCCGCGGGAACCGCCCCGACCCGCTCGGCCAGCGTCCTGAGCTGGATGCCGGGGGTGGCACGGGGCCGCAAGGGACTGTTCACCGCCGGTCACCTCCTCTGATCGCCGGAAGGCCACCCTACCCAGCGTGTTGCCCACGGACGGCCGCCCAAGGGCATCAGACGGCCTCGAACGGCCTTAGGTGGCCTCCAGCGTCAACGGACGACCGGGGGGCGACAGCGGTACGTTCTCCCGTTGGAGCAGCCAGCCGGCGATGTTGTGGAACAGCGGCGCCGCGGAATGGCCGGGCGTTCCGTCTGCGTTGCGCGAGGGAGCGTCGAGCATGATCCCGATCACGTAGCGCGGATCGTCCGAGGGTGCCATCCCGGCGAAGGTGATCCAGTAGACGTTCTCGTAGTAGCAGCCACAGGCCGGATTGATCTGCTGGGCGGTACCGGTCTTGCCGGCGACCTGATAGCCCTCGACGGCCGCGGCCGGACCCGTGCCCTGCTGGACGCCCCGGGGATCCCGCTGCACCACCGCCCGCAGCATGTCGCGCACCGTCCGGGCGGTGTCCGCGGAAACCACGCGGATGCCGTCGGGCCGACGTTCCTCGGTCCGCGATCCGTCCGGCCCGATGGTGGCTTTGATGATCCGCGGCGGGATCCGCACCCCGTCGTTGGCGATCGCCTGATACATGGCGGTCATCTGCAGCAGAGTCATCGAAAGACCCTGGCCGATGGGAAGGTTGGAGAAGGTACTGCCCGACCACTGGTCGATGGGCGGCACGATCCCGGCGCTCTCCCCGGGCAGACCGACACCGGTGCGCTGACCCAGGCCGAACTTGCCGAGCATCTCGTAGAACCGTTCGGGCCCGAGCCGCTGCACCAGCATCAGGGTGCCGACGTTGGAGGACTTCCCGAAGACGCCGGTGGTGGTGTAGGGCGCGACGCCGTGACCCCAGGCGTCCTTGATCGTGACACCGCCCATCCCGATCGTGCCGGGCACCGACAGCACCTCATCGGGGTTGGACAACCCGTCCTCGATAACCGCCGCGGCGGTGACGATCTTGTTCACGGAGCCCGGTTCGAAGGGCGAGGACACCGGCAGATTGCCGATCTGCCGGTCGGCCTGGCGGCCGATGTCCTGCGACGGGTCGAAGGTGTTGTCGTTGGCCATCGCCAGCACCTCGCCGGTCTTGGCGTCCAGGACCACCGCCGACGCGTTCTTGGCGCCGGAGGCGTCCTTGGCCAGCTGAACCTGCTGCTGGACGTAGAACTGGATGTCGTCGTCGAGGGTCAACTGCAGGGTCGAACCGTTGACCGCATCGTGGCGGTTGCGGTAGCTGCCGGGGATCACCACCCCGTCCGAACCGCGGTCGTAGGTCACCGATCCGTCGGTGCCGGCCAGCACCGAGTCCATCGAGTCCTCCAGTCCGAGCAGACCGTGGCCGTCCCAGTCGATGCCACCGACGATGTTCGCCGCCAGCGACCCGCCGGGGTACTGCCGGATATCCTGGCGCTCGGACCCGACCTCGGTGAACTTCTTCGAAATCGCCGAGGCGATCGCCGGGTCGACCGCGCGGGCCAGGTAGACGAAGGACTCGTTGCTCCGCAGCTTGGTGAGGATCGTCTTGAAGTCGGGTTTGTTGTTGAGCTTGCCCGCGATGTCCCGGGCGATATCGACGAGGCGCTGGTCCGGATCGGGTGCCGAGGAGTCCTTCTGCCTGGCCTCGGCGAGTTGCTTACGCACCTTGACCGGCTGGAACGTCAGAGCGCGGGCCTCGGTCGTGAACGCCAGTTTGTCGAAGTTCCGGTCGACGATGCTGCCGCGCACCGCCTGCTCGACGTCGGTGACCTTCAACTGCCCGGCGGCCTGCGCGCGCAGCGCCGCGGCCGAGGGAACCTGCAGGTTGAACAACTGGGCGGTGGCCGCCACCAGTGCGATCGCGATGACGACGTTGCCCACCCGGTAGCGGTAGACGAACGAGGCGGTGTTCGACTCGCCCTCCTGTGCGGTGCGGACGCGACGGGCGGTGGCGGGCCGGCCAGGTCCGGCCGCCTTCGGTTCGGCTTTCCCGGCTCGTGGCCGCCGCTGTGTGCCAGCCGGCCGCGAAGTTCTGCTCACTGCCCGACTCCGATCGTGGGGGCGGGGATCACGGGGGCGGGCACCCCGGCACCGGGTGCGGGCGGTACGAAACCGTCCGGCGCGGGCGGCGGCGGGGTTCCGTTCGGCTCCAGCGCGGGCAGCGCCGCATTCGGCACCGGCGCGGGCAGCGCCGCGTTCGGCACCGGCGCGGGCAGCGCCGCATTCGGCACCGGCGCGGGCAGCGCCTGGTCGGCGGCCGGAGCCGGGGCGACGGGAGCTCCCTGAAGACCGGCCGGCAGCAGCCCGGTCATCGGCAGACCGTCGGCCCCGAGTGGGACAGCGGTCAACCCGGTGGACGTGGGCAGACGCACGGGGACCTCCGCGCCCGGAGGGACTCCCGCGGCACCGGGTGGTGTGACGCGGGTCGGCACCTCGGCGCCGGCCGGCAGCGGCGGCGGCGGCGGAGGTGTCGCCGGCGCCGGAGGTTTCGGATCGGGCAGTTTGGTGTTGAGCGGAGGCGGCGGGACACCCTCTGCCGGCTTGGGCTGGCCCACCACCACCCAGTTGCCGGCCGGATCCTGGACCAGATGGGCGGTGTCCTTGGAGGGGATCATGCCCAGGTTGCGGGCCGCCTCGGCCAGCGCCGGGGCCGACTCCGCCTGCAGGACGTCGCGCTCCAGGGCTTCCTTCTGCTGCTCGAGCGCCTCGTTGAGCGCACGGGCGTTACCGATCTCATAGGAGCGACCCGCGGCGTCGGTCGAAAGCCACAGGGTGAATCCCAGACCGATGCCCAGCGAGCTGATCACCAGCACCACGAACGGAATTCGCGCCAACAGCGCCTGCGGCCGCAAGTCGACCCCGGAGAGACGGGTGATCAGCCGCTCCCACGGCCGGTGCCACAACCGCTCCCGCAGCCGCTCCCGGAGTGGCGGCCGAATGACTTTGGGCGCCTTGGCCTTCCGCGCCTTGGCACGGGCCTTTGCCTGATTGGCGCTCTTGGCCCGGACCGGAACGTCGACCGGTCTCGGTACCGGCGCGGTCTGCGGGCTGCGCCGCGCCGGCCCCGGCTCGTGCGGACGACGGGCATCGCGACGGGTGTCCCGGCGGTTGTCCCGACGGTTGTCCCGGTGGCCTTCCACCGGCCGCCCGGAACGCTGCCGACCGGCCCGTGCCGCACCCTCGGCGGTGCGCTGCGGGCGGTCCGGGACGTCGGCGGCCCGTCGCCGCGGTGACGGAGTGCGCTGCGGTCGGCCCGCCTGCGTCGATTTGCGGCCGGCCTTCATCGGGTGCCCTCTCGGTTCGACTCCAACGGGACGACGCGCTCGACGGCGCGCAGACGAACCGGAGCGCTCCGCGGGTTGCTGCCGATCTCCGCCTCGGAGGCGCGCTCTGCCCCACGGGTGAGGGCGGTGAACTTGGGTTCGTGACCGGGCAGGTCCATCGGCAGGCCGGGCGGGGTTCCCGATGCCGTGGCCGCGGCGAACGTCGTCTTGACGATGCGGTCCTCAAGCGACTGATAGGCCATCACGACCAGACGGCCGCCGGGCCGAAGCGCGGCCAGTGCCGCCGGCAGGGCCGCGGTCAGCGAGTCGAGTTCGGCGTTGACCGCGATCCGCAGAGCCTGGAACGTCCGCTTGGCGGGGTGCCCCCCGGTCCGGCGGGCCGGGGCGGGTATCGCGTCGTAGATCAGGGCCACCAGGTCGCCGGTCCGGGTGAACGGCGTGCGCTCCCGACGTTCGACGATCATTCCGGCGATCCGGGAGGCGAACTTCTCCTCCCCGAACCGGCGCAGGATATCGGTCAGGGACCGACGGTCATAGGTGTTGAGCACCACCTCGGCCGTCAGCGACGCATCGGGATCCATCCGCATGTCCAGTGGCGCGTCGGCGGAGTACGAGAAGCCGCGCTCCGGCCGGTCCAACTGCATCGAGGACACCCCGAGGTCGAACAGGATGCCATCCACGGATTCATCGGCCGCGAGTCCAGTGTGTTCCAGTGCCGCGCCGATTCCGTCATAGCGGTCACGGACCAGGGTCACCCGGTCGCCGAAGCGGGACAACCGGCGCCCCGCGATCGCCAGCGCGTTCGGGTCCCGATCCAGGCCGATCAACCGCAGGCCGGGAAACGTCTCGAGGAAGCGTTCCGAATGACCGCCGGCGCCGAGGGTGGCGTCGATCAGGATCGCACCGGAACCGTCGACGTCACTCCGGGTCAGTGCGGGGGTGAGTAGTTCGACACACCGGTCGGCCAGCACGGGAACGTGTCCGTACCCGCCGGTCCCGGCTGCATCATCGACGTCATCGACGTCGTCGATCATGGCCGAACCTCCGAATGGATAGGCGGCCCCTGCAGCGAGGTCCCTGACCGAATTCTCGAACCTGGCGTCGGGGAAGTACGCCAGGGTCGGTTTTTCGAACCTGGCGTCGGGGAAGTACGCCAGGGTCGGTTCGGGCAGAGACCACGATGCACGGGCACGCGGCCTGACCGCAGTCTCAGATGATGTGGCTGAGGGCTTCATCGCTGGCCGCGGAGAAGTTCTCTTCGTGGGTCTGCTGGTAGTCGTGCCACGCGGCGGAATCCCAGATCTCCAGAAAGTCCACCGCTCCGATCACCACGCAGTCCTTGGATAGGTTCGCGTAGCGCCGGTGGTCGGCGGACAGGGTGATCCGGCCCTGCGCGTCGGGGTGCTGTTCGTCCGTCCCGGCGGCCAGGTTGCGCAGGAAGGCGCGGGCCTCCGGGTTGCTCCGCGACGTCGCCGCTGCTCGGCGCGCCAACTGCTCGAACGCCTCGCGCGGGTAGACCGCCAGGCTGTGGTCCTGACTCTTGGTGACCATCAACCCTCCCGCCAGCGCGTCACGGAACTTGGCCGGCAATGTCAGCCGGCCCTTGTCGTCCAACTTGGGTGTGTAGGTGCCGAGGAACATCGGGAACCTCGACCTCCCTTCACCCGCAGCGGGAGCCCCGCCGAGCGCCACGATACCCCACTCTCCCCCACTTTGCTCCACTCTGACACCCAAACGTGTCCCGCGAGCCCCACCGCACTCCACCCGCCGCCACCTGATGCCCGAATCCCGCCCTGCGGGGAGACGCAGTGAAGCCAGGGGTGGCCAAGCGAGTGGCCAACTGGAGGCTGAAGAGGACCGGACTGAGGTAAGCCGGAGTGAGGTCAGCCGGAGACCAGCTGAGGGGAAGGCGGGGCATCAGGGCATGAAAAAAGGGCAGCCCGTGGGCTGCCCTTTGTCTCGAGAACGACGGCTAGTCGTCGAAGCGACGACGGAAACGGTCCTCCATGCGACTGGTGAACGATCCGCTGCCCGCGGCCTTGCCGCGGCGGGGAGCCGGTCGGCCGGCGGGTACGTCATGGTCCCGGCCACCCGCGGGGGGCCCGGTGACGGCATAGACCACGCCGGCGAACATCACCACGAAGCCCAGCACCGACAGCACGGGGAAACCCCCGATCATCGTGGCCTTGATGGCGACCCCCGACACCAGCATCGCCAAGCCGAGGAGGAACATCCCGACACCCTGCAGACGTCTGCGAGTGGAGGGAGTCCGCAAGTGCGCCCCACGAACGCTGGAGGCGAACTTGGGGTCCTCGGCGTAGAGCGCGCTCTCGATCTGATCGAGCATGCGCTGCTCATGATCGGAGAGTGGCATTCGTCCCTCCTTGCCGCAACGGCCGGTCACCGTTAGTGCTGCCTCCCGTGAACCGGGCGGATATGCACATGATACGAGTCCCCGATGCCCTATACCACCCGGTACCCGCAACGAGAATGACCGTCGGTGTGCGGGTGCGTCAAGAGGGGCCTCGATGCTCGTCACCGCTTGGTAAGACAGCGGAGGCGGGGCGACGAGGCCGCCGGGATCCGACTCCATAATGGTGCGCATAGGCAAACCCGAACGACGACGGGAACGGTAGCGGCGTTGGCGATCTTTCTCATCGACCTGTCGCCCGCCGACATGGCACGTCGGCTCGACGAGGCGCTGACGGTGTACGTCGACGCCATGCGTTACCCGCGCGGCACCGAGAACCAGCGCGCCGCGATGTGGCTCGAGCACACCAGGCGCCGCGGTTGGCGGGCGGTCGCCGCGGTGGAGACGGACTCCGAACGGGACGCCGGCCGGGGAGCCGGGACACTGCCCGATGAGTCCGAACTTGCGACGGCCCCGCTGATCGGTGTGGCCTACGGCTACTGCGGCGCACCCGATCAGTGGTGGCAGCAGCAGGTGGTGCGGGGGCTGCACCGGGTGGGGCTTTCCCGCGCGGAGATCGGCCGGCTGATGACCGACTACTTCGAACTGACCGAGTTGCACATCCATCCCCGGGCGCAGGGCCGGGGCCTGGGTGAAGCGCTGGCCCGCCGACTGCTCTCCGGGCGCGAGGAGGCCAACGTGCTGCTGTCCACCCCGGAGATCAATGGCGAGGCCAACCGCGCATGGCGGCTGTACCGGAAACTGGGCTTCGCCGACGTGATCCGCGGCTATCACTTCGCCGGGGATCCGCGGGCGTTCGCCATCCTGGGTAGAACCCTGCCGCTGTAGTGAGCGTCTGGCACGATACCCCTCGTGCCAACCCTGAGACCGGAGCGAACGCGAGGGCATCAGACCCCCGAGCGAGGGCGAGGGCATCGGAAACTCGTGACGATCCTCCTCCTCGCCCTGCTGGCCCCACTGGCGGCGGGGTGCCTGCGGGTGCACACCTCCATCGCGGTATCGCCGAACGACGAGGTCTCCGGTGAGATCGTCGCCGCGGTCAAGGCCGCCGACGACGGCGACCAGGGCCCGCAATTCGACGAGAACATGAGTTTCAGCCAGAAGGTCTCGGTGTCGAAGTACGACGTCGACGGTTACGTCGGCTCGCAGGCGTACTTCTCCGGCCTGACCTTCGCCGAACTCCCGCAGTTGGCCGATCTCAGCAAGGACGCCACGGGAGTCGACGTGTCGCTGCGCCGGGTCGGCAACCTGGTGATTCTGGAGGGCCGCGTCGACCTCACCACCGTGACCGACCCCGATGCCGACGTCACGTTCACCGCGAGCTTTCCCGGCGAGGTGACGTCGACCAACGGTGAGCGGCTGGGAACCGGAATGGTGCAGTGGACGCTCAAGCCCGGGGCGGTCACCACGATGAGCGCTCAGGCCCGGTCCACCGACCCCAGCGCCAGGTCCTTCGGCGCCGCCGCGCTCTGGCTGGGACTCGCCTCCGTTCTGGTGGCGGGTCTGATCGGCTATCTGGCCTGGCGCGACCGCGACCGCACCTCCCCCCGCTTCGCCGGGGTCCCAGATGCCGGAGTCACGGATGCCGGGTTCTCGGATAGCGGGCACGACAGAGGACGGCATCACAGTGAGCGGTGACACAGTGACGCCGTCGGCCGCCGAACTGGCCGGCGCCGTCACCGACCAACTTCGGGCTTATCTCGCCGAGCGACGCGCCGAGTCGGCGTACATCGGGGACGACTACGACGGTCTGATCGCCGCCCTGGAGGACTTCGTCCTGCGCGGCGGTAAGCGACTGCGGCCCGCCTTCGCGTACTGGGGCTATCGGGCGGTCACCCCCGGCCCGGAGGATTCCGTCGACGGACATGTCCTGCGGCTGTTCTCCGCCCTGGAACTGCTGCATGCCTGTGCCCTGGTGCACGACGATGTGATCGACGATTCGGCGACGCGGCGCGGCATGCCCACCGCCCACATGCATTTCGCCGACCTGCACCGCGGCCGCGGGTGGCGCGGGTCGGCCGAACAGTTCGGCCGATCGGCGGCGATCCTGCTCGGGGACCTCTCGCTGGTGTGGGCCGATGACATCGTGGCCGCCGCCGATCTCGGTCCGGACGGACGTCGCCGGGTCCAGCGGGTGTGGTCCGACATCCGCACCGAAGTGCTCGGCGGGCAGTACCTGGACATCGTGGCCGAGTCCAGCGGAGCCGACACGATCGAGTCGGCGATGAAGGTCAACACCTACAAGACGGCCTCCTACACCGTCTCGCGGCCCTTGCAACTGGGCGCGTCCGCCGCCGCGGACCGTCCGGACATCCTGGCCGCCTTCCAGGAGCTGGGCACCGATATCGGGGTGGCCTTCCAGCTGCGCGACGACGTGCTGGGGGTGTTCGGCGACCCGGCCGTCACCGGCAAGCCCTCCGGCGACGACCTGCGTTCGGGGAAGCGCACCGTTCTGCTGGCCGAGGCGGTCCAGCGGGCGGAGGCATCCGACCCGGCGGCGGCCCGGCTGCTGCGATCGGGCATCGGCACCGACTTGTCCGAGGCCCTGGTCCGCGAACTGTGCACGGTGATCGAGGACGTCGGCGCACTGGCCGCCGTCGAAGATCACATCGACCTGCTCACCCGCCGGGCGCTGCGGGTGCTCGAGACCGCACGGATCAACGCACCGGCCAGAGCCGGTCTGATCGAGCTGGCCGGATTGGCCGCCAACCGGTCGGCCTAACCCCATGTCCGCCCCCGCACCCGCCTCCAGTCGGCCACGGGGCCTGGCTCGCCTCACCGCGTTCGCCCGGTCCGAGGACGCCCGCCCGGCCTGGTCCGGCTTCGGCGGGGCCGCACTGATCACCCTCGGCGGTCTCGGGGCCGGCAGCACCCAGTTGCACGACCCGGTGCTGGAAACCGTGCACCTGTCCTGGTTGCGGTTCGGGCACGGCCTGGTGGTGTCCTCGGTGCTGCTCTGGTCCGGGGTGGCCGTGATGCTCGGGTCCTGGCTGTGGCTCGGCCGAATGATGCTGGGCGGCCAGCGGTTCAGCGAATACAGCATGATCGTCACCACCGGCTTCTGGCTGGCCCCGCTGCTGTTGAGTGTGCCGCTGTTCAGCCGGGACACCTACTCCTACCTGGCTCAGGGTGCCCTGCTGAGGGACGGTTTCGACCCGTACGTGGTGGCTCCGATCGAGAACACCAACGCCCTGCTGGACAACGTCAGTTCGATCTGGACGACGACCACCGCCCCGTACGGGCCGGCGTTCATCCTGGTGGCCAAGTTCGTGACGATGGTCGTCGGTGAGAACGTGGTGGCCGGCACCATGCTGCTGCGACTGTGCATGCTGCCCGGTCTGGCGTTGCTGATCTGGGCCGCCCCGCGGGTGGCCCGCCACATCGGCTCCGACGGTGCGCTGGCGCTGTGGATCTGCGTGCTCAACCCCCTGGTGATCGTGCACCTGATGGGCGGGGTGCACAACGAGATGCTGATGGTCGGGTTGATGATGGCCGGTATCGCACTGACCCTCGGCCGACGCCATATCGGCGGCACCGCACTGATCGCCCTGGCCGTCGCGGTCAAGGCCACGGCGGTGCTGGCGCTGCCGTTCATGGTGTGGGTGTGGATGCGGCACCTCAGCGGTGGCCGGGTGCGGGCGTTCGTCATCGCCTCGGCCAGTGCGCTGGCGACGCTGGTGGCGGTGTTCGCCGTGCTGTCCGGACTGGCCGGTGTGGGTCTGGGCTGGCTGACCGCCCTGGCCGGGTCGGTCAAGATCATCAACTGGTTGACGGTGCCGACGGCCGTCGCCAATCTGACCAACGCGATCGGCGGGCTGTTCATGACGCCGAACTTCTACGCCATTCTCGAAGTCACCCGGTTGGCCGGTATCGCCATCATCCTGGTGACCCTGCCCCTGCTGTGGTGGCGGTTCCGGCACGACGACCGCGAAGCGCTGGCCGGTATCGGGTGGGCGATGCTCGTGGTCGTCCTCTTCGTTCCCGCCGCGCTGCCCTGGTACTACACCTGGCCTCTCGCGGTGATCTCCTCGATTGCGCAGTCCCCCCGGTCGGTCGCCCTCATCGCGGGCTTCTCGACCTGGATCATGGTGATCTTCAAACCGGACGGTTCACACGGGATGTACTCGTGGATACACGTCGCCGTGGCCACCGCCTGCGCCGTGGCGGCGTGGGCCTGGCTGCGCCGCGACGCCCCGATCCCGGCGTCCCGCCTCGACGCGCCCCAGGTCAATACGCCATAGGTCAATACGCCGGTCAATACGCCATAGCCTGTGCGCGGCGAAGAATCTCGCGCGCCTGATGGCCGTGCAGGGCGTCCACCGGTCGCGCGTTGGAGACGGCCTCGCGCACGCCGTCACGGGTGACGGTGAGCGAGGGATCGGCGGTGAACAGCCACGTGAGGATCTCGGCGTCGGTGTAGCCACCGTCGCGTAGGACGGCCAGCAGGCCGGGCAGGGATTTGACCACATCGCGCGGACCACGGCCGAAGAAGACCTGGGGTATCACCAGGACGCCGTTGCGGCGAACGGCGATGAGATGTCCGTCGCGCAACTGCTGCTGGACCTTGGTGACCGGCACGCCGAGCAGTTCGGCGGCCTTGGCCAGGTCGTAGACCGGCTCCCCCGGATCCAGAACGTCGTCGACGGCCGGAATGCTGCTCACGCGGCAAGTCTAGAGAGTGACGGCACTACGATGACCCGGTGACCCCGGACCCGCTTGTGGGCGCGGTACTCGACGGCCGCTATCGGGTCGAGGCCCGCATCGCCAGTGGCGGCATGTCGACCGTCTACCGGGCCCTCGATCTTCGCCTGGACCGGCCGGTCGCGCTGAAGGTGATGGACTCCCGCTACGCCGGCGACCGGCAGTTCCTCACCCGGTTCCAGCGCGAGGCCCGGGCGATCGCCCGACTCAAGGATCCCGGTCTGGTCGCCATCTACGACCAGGGCGAGGATCCGGCCCGGCCGTACCTGGTGATGGAGTTCGTGGACGGGGGAACCCTTCGGGAACTGCTGGCCGAGCGCGGGCCGATGCCGCCGCATGCGATGGTCGCCGTACTGCGTCCGGTGCTCAGCGGTCTCGGGGTGGCGCACCGCGCCGGACTGGTGCACCGGGACGTCAAACCCGAGAACGTGCTGATCGCGGAGGACGGCGAGGTCAAACTCGTGGACTTCGGTCTGGTGCGGGCGATCGCGGAGGCCGGCATCACCTCGACCAGCGTGATCCTCGGGACGGCGGCCTACCTGTCCCCCGAGCAGGTCGAGGGCGCCCCGACCGGCGCCCGCAGCGACGTCTACGCCGCGGGCATCATGTCGTTCGAGCTGCTCACCGGGGCAACACCGTTCACCGGCGACAATGCTCTCGCCGTCGCGCATCAGCGACTCGACAGCGACGTGCCGCCCCCCAGTTCGGTGATCGACGGCGTGCCACCGGAACTCGATGCGTTCATCGGGCGGGCCACCGCGCGCCACCCGGAGGACCGGTTCGCCGATGCCTCCGAAATGGGCGCCGCGCTCGAGCAGATCGCCGAGGACCTGGCCCTGCCGCACTTCCGGGTGCCCGCCCCGCGCAAGACCACTCCGGATTCCGCCGTCACGGTGGCGCACCATCGGGGTGTTCCGGACCGTCCCGCCGTGGGGCCCAGTCCGACCCGGCAGTTCACGCCGTTTCCCGACCCGGACCATGGATTCGCGCTCACCGAGCCGACCTACGCCGAGCACGCGCCCGCCGAACCGGAACTCCCGGAACGGGTGTTCGCCGGTATCGACCTCGCCGAGTTCGCGGTGGCCCGGCAGCGGGCCCGCCGGGCGGTGGTCGTCTGGGTGCTGACCGTGCTGGTGCTCGCCGCACTGGCCGGCATCGCGGGCTGGACGGTCGGTATCAACCTGGAGAGCCTGCTCGGCCCTTAGAACGCGACGTCCCGGGAGACCCGTGAACAGTGCCGGCCGTCAGTCGCGCAGCATCTCCGCGACCAGGAAGGCCAGCTCCAGCGACTGCTGAGTGTTCAGCCGGGGGTCGCAGGCCGTTTCGTAACGTCCGCTGAGGTCGGTGTCGGAGATGTCCTGAGCGCCGCCGAGGCACTCGGTGACGTTCTCCCCGGTGATCTCGACGTGGATGCCGCCGGGATGGGTGCCCAACGCCCGGTGCACCTCGAAGAACCCCTGCACCTCATCGACGATGCGATCGAAGTGGCGGGTCTTGTATCCGGTGGACGACTCGTGGGTGTTGCCGTGCATCGGGTCGCACTGCCAGATCACCTGATGCCCGGTGGCCTGGACCTTCTCGATGATCGGCGGCAGCACGTCGCGCACCTTGTGGTTGCCCAGCCGGCTGACCAGCGTCAGCCGACCCGCCTTGTTGTGCGGGTCGAGTCGCTCGACGTACTCGACGGCGAGTTCGGGGGTCATCGTCGGGCCGATCTTCACCCCGATCGGGTTGGCGATCACCTCGGCGAAGGCGATGTGGGCACCGTCGAGCTGGCGGGTGCGCTCCCCGATCCAGACGTAGTGCGCCGAGAGGTCGTAGAGCCGCATCTCGCCGGACTGCTCGGAGAGTCGCAGCATCGCCCGCTCGTAGTCCAGTACCAGCGCCTCGTGGCTGGCGTAGATCTCGGCGGTGTCGAGGTTGCGGTCGTTGACGCCGCAGGCACTCATGAAGTTCAGCCCGCGGTCGATCTCACCGGCGAGCGCCTCGTAGCGCGCGCCGGCCGGTGAGGTGCGGACGAACTCGCGGTTCCAGTCGTGCACCTGGTGCAGCGAGGCCAGCCCCGAGGAGGTCAACGCCCGGACCAGGTTCATCGCGGCGCTGGCGTTGGCGTACGCCCGCACCAGGCGCGAAGGGTCGTGGTCCCGCACCGCGGCATCGGGGGCGAACCCGTTGACCATGTCCCCGCGGTAGGACTTCAGTCCGAGCGCGTCGATGTCCGACGAGCGGGGCTTGGCGTACTGCCCGGCGATCCGCGCCAGCTTGACCACCGGCATGGATGCGCCGTAGGTGAGCACCACCGCCATCTGCAGCAGGGTGCGGATATTGGCCCGGATATGCGGTTCGGTGTTGTCGGCGAAGGTCTCCGCGCAGTCTCCGCCCTGCAGCAGGAAGGCCTCGCCGCGCGCGACGGCGGCCAACTGCTCGGAGAGCTTCTCGATCTCCGAGGCGACGGTGATCGGCGGCACGCTCTCCAGGACCGTGCGCACCGCCCTGGCCTGATCGGCGTCCCAGCTGGGCTGCTGCGCGGCGGGCTTGGCCAGCGCGGCGTCAAGCCTCGTCCGCAGGTCGCCCGGCAGCGGCGGCAAAGCCGGCAGCTGCTCGATCGGTACGTCGACGGTCCAGTTCACGCCGACCATCTTAACGGCGCTAGCTGCGGGAAGCCGCGCCGCGGGGGTTCGGGAGCGAGGCGGGGCCGTCGGTCATCAGCCGATACCGGCGCAGGTTGTGGTGGGCGTCGACGAGGGCGTCGTGGGTGTTGGCCGGCCTGGGCGGCATCCGCGGACACCCCAGGTCCTCCCAGAGCTGGCGGAGTTCCCGGGTGAACCGGGGAATCTGGGGTGGCAGGCTGGTCATCGGACCCCACAGCTGGCACAGCGCGACGTGATCGTAGGCGCCCACCCACGCCCACAACTCGATCGGTTCGGGACCGTCGATCCCGAAGAAGTCCTCGAGGCCCTCCCGGATCTCCCGGCGCGAGCGCCACAGCTTCGACGCCGGCGGCGGCAGCTTGGGCAACACATGGGTGCGTACCCACCGGCCCGAGGACTCCGGGTCGAATTCGGTGGAGACGGCGTAGAACTCCCGGCCGTCCTCGGCCACCACGCCGATCGAGATCAGGTCGATGATGCGGCCGTTGTCGATGAACTCGGTGTCGTAGAAGTAGCGCATGGTCGGCAGCCCTATCCCCCGGTTTCCCCGGTGCCGTCCCCCGCGGGGGCGGGCGCGGCACGTACCTCCCGGTCGAGTTCGGCATCGACCTCGGCGTCATTCGGGAAGCGCGGCTCACCGGCCACGACGTGCTGCAGCCACAGGTTGGCCTGGACGAAGGGCCGGCGCAGATAGCGTTCGCGCTCCAGCGAGCGGCGCATCTTGCGCGGCTTGTCCTGGTAGTGCCAGCGGGCCCAGGGCGCGTGCGGTCGGGCCAACCGGATGGCACCGATCAGCAGCAACGGGGTGAAGAACATCCCCAGCAGCCCCGTCCAGAGCTTGCCCTTGAGCAGCACCACCACCGCCAGGGTCAGGTTGAGTGCCGCCAGGGCGATGACGGCGATCCGGGCGGGCAACGAATCGGCATCGCGCCAGATGTCGACGTCGAAGAGCGCCAGCGGGTTGAACCCCAGCACCAGCAGTCCGGCCACCGCCACCGCGACGAACACGGCGTCGACCGAGGTCCGACCGTCCTCCGACCAGTACACATCCTCCAGGTGCAGGATCAGCGCGAACTCGTCGAGAACGAGGGCCGCCCCGATGCCGAAGACGATCGCCGCGACGGTGAACTGCCGGTTGGTGCCCTCCGCCGCCATGGTCACCATGGCCACCCCGGAGATCAGGACCAGGATCACCCCGAAGACCGCGTGGTGGATGTGCGTCCCGCCCGTGCCGGAGATGTTGTGGGGCTGCCACCACTTGCGCGGACCGGTCCGGTCGGCGGTGGCGCGGATGTAGCGGGTGATCGACCGGGTGACGAAAAAGGTCAGGATGAACGCGATCAGACACCACATCAGGGGCTCACGTCCCGGCGCCACGAAGTCGACATGGAGGTCGAACCGGGCGACGGGCACGGTTGAGAAATTTACGCCCACCCCGGTACCGACCGACCGCCCGGATACGCTGGGAGCGTCATGAACAGCCGCACCGCCGCGTGGCGGGTGACTCAAGTCCTCATCGTCCTCGCCGTGGTGCACGCGTGCTGGCGACTCTTCGGGCACATCCCGTACCGCATCGACGTCGACGTCTACCGGATGGGGGGCCGGGCGTGGCTGGACGGCCGCCCCCTGTACGCCGACGGCGCGATCTTCCGCACACAGGCCGGCCTGGAACTGCCGTTCACCTATCCCCCACTGGCGGCGATCGGCTTCAGCCCCCTGGCCGTGGTGCCGCTACCGGTCGCAAGCCTGGCGATCACCGCGGTGACGGCATTGCTGGCGGTGTTGTCGATCTGGGTGATCCTCACTCGACTTGACGTCGGTGCCGACTGGGCGCTGACCGGGTCGGCCTGGGCGCGGCGGGTCTGGCTGGCCGCCGGAATCGTGGCGATGTCGGTGACGACCCTGGAACCGATCCGCGCCAACGTCTCCTTCGGTCAGATCAACGTGGTGCTGATGACGCTGGTCATCCTCGACTGCGTACCGCGCACGACGCGGTGGCCGCGCGGCGTGCTGATCGGCCTCGCGATCGCCCTGAAACTCACCCCGGCGGTGTTCCTGCTGTATTTCGTATTCCGTCGCGATATCCGGGCCACCCTGTGGGCGGGAGCCTCGTTTGTTGCCGCGACCGCACTTGGCGCGGTGCTGGCCTGGCGGGATTCGGTGGAGTACTGGACCACCACGGTGCGCCACACCGACCGGATCGGTAACGCCACGCTGAACACCAACCAGAACATCGCCGGGGCACTGGCCCGGCTGGAACTGGGTGAGCGCCTCCAGTTCGTGGTGTGGGTGGCGCTGTGCCTGGCGACTCTGGCGCTGACCGTATGGGCGGCACGGCGTGTCCTGGCCGCCGGCGAACCGACGTTGGCGCTGATCTGCGTGGCGTTGTTCGGCCTGGTGGTCTCCCCGGTGTCGTGGTCACACCACTGGGTGTGGGGGCTGCCGGTGTGCACCGTCACCGCCGTGCTGGCCTACCGCCGGCGAAACGTGCCGTTGGCCGCTCTCACCGCCGCGGGGGTGCTGCTGATGCTGTGGTCCCCCATCGCGCTGCTGCCCGAACACCGGGAGGCTTCCGCCTCCTGGTGGCGTCAACTGCTGGGGATGTCCTACGTCTGGTGGGCCGTCGCGGTGATCGTCACCGCCGGTCTCACCGTGACGCGTGCCGTTGCTACCCGGCCGCAGTCTCCGGGATCCGCGCCGACGGCCCATCTGGTCCGCCCGGCTTGACCGCCGGAACGCCCTTCTTGACCGTCGCGGCGTAGATGTCGACGTACTCCTGACCGGACAGCTTCATCAGCTCGTACATCACCTCGTCGATGACGGCCCGCTCGATGAACCGGTTGCCGGCCATACCCTCGAACCGGGAGAAGTCCATCGGCTTGCCGAACTTGACGGTGACCCGGCCGAAGCGCCACATCTTCGAGCCGGGCGGGTTGACGACGTCGGTGCCGATCATCGCCACCGGGATCACCGGGACGCCGGTCTCCAGCGCCAACCGGGCCAGCCCGCTCTTGCCCTTGTAGAGCCGGCCGTCCGGCGAACGGGTGCCCTCCGGATACATGCCCAGCAGCTTGCCCTCGGAAAGCAGTCGCTGCGCGGTGTCGAGCGCACCCTGGGCGGCGTCGGCGTTGGACCGGTCGATCGGCACCTGGCCCGCCACGGTGTAGAACCACGCGGTCAGTCGGCCCTTGATGCCGGTGCCGGTGAAGTACTCGCTCTTGGCCAGGAAGGTGATCCGGCGGCGGACGACGAGAGGCAGAAAGAAACTGTCGGCCACAGCCAGGTGGTTGCTCGCCAGGATCGCTGGGCCGTCATGCGGAACATGTTCCAGCCCTTCAACTTTCGGACGACCGAGGAAGGACAACAAGGGCCCCATGAAGATGTACTTGAAAAGCCAGTACCACATAAGACCCTCCCACGGCCGGTCACGTATCCGGGCGTACGCTGCGCTTACTCTACCGAGCGGTGGCGGGGTCGCCCACACCCGCCGCACCGTTCACCGGCAATACACAGGCAGCCGTCACGGCTGGTCAATCCTCGGCGGGTACCGGTTCGACCACGATCGGAATGTGCTGATATCCGCCCGCGCCGTTGCCGGAACCATTCCCGGCCCGGGTGCCGGAGCCATTGCCGGCCCGGGTGCCGGGGGCCGGGGGCGCGGCGTCGGGATCGGTGGGCGGCGGCGGGGTCCCCGCGGCGGATGACGACGTCTTCCGGTCGGCTTCGTCGGCTTGGCCGGCTTCGTCGGCCTGGTCGGACTGGTCGCCCTGCGCGGCGTGCGTGTTCCCCATGCGCTGCGCGTCGGCGACCATCGCACTGATCACCGCCATCAACGAGACGCTGTGGTCGGCGACGACGGTCAACAGCGGGTGTTGCTCGCCGCTGATCAGGGCGGCCAGCGCACACACCGGGCACCAGACCTGCTGACAGGGACCCGCTCCGCCGCGGCCCTGCACCGCCGCCGAGGCCATCGCCTGCAGCGTCGGGTCGAGACGGTCGAGGAGGGCCTGCGCGAGGCGGCGCAGTTCCGGCCCGAGGTCGCCGTGCGGACTGCTCATAACGTTCGCCGCGGTGTCATGGGCGGTCCGATCCGGTGGGCCACAGGCTCGGGTCCGGCTGGAAGCGAACCGTCAGCTCGGTGCCGCGCAGGGCGGCGTCGATGACGGTGCAGCGCCGCAGAACCGAGGCCAGCCGAACCCGCCGCCGCAATCCGCCCACCCCGACGACAAGATCGTCACCGGACCGCCCCAAGGTCAACGAACCCGCCTCCACCTGCGGTAACTGCAGTCGCATCCGGTACACGGCGGCGAGGCCCGTTCCCGATTCCCGATCGACCCGCGGCCGTAGCGGTTCGGGGGGGTCGGTCCCCTCACGGCTGCGGGCGTCATCGAGCAGGGCCGCCAGCGCCTTGGGGCCTATCGGCTCGCCCGGCAGGTGCGCCACCAGCACCAGCCGCACCCCGCCCGTGGTCCGGCCCAGGTCCTCCAGCACGGACCGCTGCTCGGCGATGCGCGCGGAGTACCAGTCGAAGGCGGGGTGCTCGGGCAGGTTGCGGTACTCGTAGGACTCATCGGTGAACAACACCTGATTGACGAGCAGTTCGGCGACCCGAACACCCGTCAGCGCCAGGGCGCCGATAGTGCGCACCGCCTCCGCGGCGACGACCCGCTCCGGGGTGAGCACCAGATGCGCCGCGACCCGGTCGGCGTCCGACAGCAATGTCGACAGCGACTCCACCCCGGTTCCGGCAGCCTCCACCAGCGCGGCTGTCGCCGCCGTCCGGACGTCCTGCAGAGCGGCACCCAGCCTCCGGTGCCGGGGCCAGCACCGCTCGACATAGTCGGCGAATGCGGCCGGCAGGGTCAGCATCCGCAGCGCATCGGCGGTGGACGCACAGTCGACCACCACGTAGTCCCACCGTCCCGACTCCGCCAACTCGGCCACGGTGCGTAGTCCCAGCACCTCCTGGATTCCCGGCAGAGCCGAGATCTCCTCCGGCGCAAGGTCTTTGATGTCCGAATCTGGGAATCGGACGGCCAGAACCGGGGCCGCGACCCGCCACACCGACTCCACCAGGGCGAGGGTGTCCAGTGCGAGCGCGTCGAGGTGGCCACCGCCGGTGCTGCCACCGCGCTCCTCGGTCAGGATGCGCACCGGATCCTCTCCGGCGTTCGGAGGCACCGGGGTGCCCAGCACGTCACCGAGCGAATGGGCCTGGTCGGTGGACACCAGCAGCACCCGCTGCCCGCTCAGCGCTGCGCGCACCCCCGCTGACGCCGCGAGGGTGGATTTTCCGACGCCGCCCTTGCCGACGAAGAACCCGATCCGGGCCGGGATCGGAGCCGCATCGACGGTGCTGGCCTGGCCGGAATGCACGGGGCCGGAATGCACGGGACCGTAGTCCTCTCAACCCTCGAAGCTCTCGACCCGCTTCTTCAGGTCCTTCAGCGCGGTGTCGGTCAGCCGGCGTTCGGCCTTCCGCTTGAGCAGCCCGATCATCGGGATCGACAGGTCCACCGCCAGTTCGTAGGTCACCTCTGTGCCCGAACCCTTGGGTGTGAGCCGATAGGAGCCGTCCATCGACTTCAGCAGCGCGCTCTCTGCCAGCGTCCAGCGCACCTCTCGGTGATCTTCAGGCCACTCATAGCTCAGCACCATGGTGTCCTTGAGCACCGCCGCCTCCAGCACCAGCCGGGCCAGCGTCGGATAGCCTGCCCCGTCGGTCTCCAGAACCTCGGTCTCGGTGTACTCCGACACCCACTCCGGGTAGGCACCGATATCGGCGATGACCTCCATCACGGTTGCGGGGTCAGCTTCGATGTAGATGGTCTGTGTCGTCTTTTCCGCCACTGTTGTCTTCGCTTTCCCATCTCTGGTCCGTCGCCCTCTGGTGAGTCGCCCGAGCCAGGTCGTGTTTCCGGGACAGCACGCGTACCCGCAAACAGAAACCGTACCCTGCACCGCGCTGCGGCAGCCCGGTATCAGGCTCCCGGCGCCACACCCACCGGGCGGGAGGCCTCCAGCGTGTTCTTCACCTCGAAGGCCATCCGCTTCCCTGCCACCCTGCGCTGATGGGTCATCTCCGCGAGGTTCATCTTCGCCAGTTGGGCTCCGGTCGCGCCGGTCGGCTCGGCGTGGAGGAAGTAGTGCAGGATGACCCCATCGAGCATCGGCTGCAGCCAGATCTCCATGGTGCCGGTCAGGGGGCCGGCAACCGTCCAGCGCACTCCCTTCTCCGCCCGGTCCTCGACCACCTCGAGACGAAGGTCGGGGAACCAGCGCCGCCATGCCGCCCGGTCCGACACCGCGCGGCCCACCTCCGCGGGGTCGGCGGCAACGAACATTTCGTCGGCGACTTGGATGCTGGTCACAGTCCTCAGCTTCACATACCGGCCACCGGGTCGCACGAGGACCCTGATGACAGCCCCAGCAGAGCAGCCAGCCGCGCGGTGTGCAGCTCCCAGTTCCAGGCCCGGCTGACCCAGTTGCGTCCGGCGGCTCCCATCACGGCGGCGAGCTGTGGTTCCGCCAGCAACGAACTGACGGCCCCGACGATGCCGCCGAGGTCGCGGCCGTCGACCACCCGCCCGGTTTCCCCGTCGCGAACCGTCTCGGGCGCCCCTCCGGAGCGGCCGGCCACCACCGGAACCCCGGTCGCCGACGCCTCGAGGAACACGATTCCCAGCCCCTCCACGTCGAGGCCGGCGCCACGAGTCCGACACGGCATCGCGAAAACGTCGGCCATTGCGTAATGCGCAGACAGTTCGGCCGCGGGGACCCCGCCGGTGAACACGATGTCCGATGCCGGGTCATTCGATCCGGGGCCACTCGATGCGGGGGCATTCGATCTGGGGGCACTGTCCTGCGCGAGCCGATGCAGGCCGCCTGCGTAAGGACCACCGCCGACGATCACCAACACAGCCCCGTCGACCCGTCGGCGAATGTCCGGCCATGCCCGGATGAGCATGTCCTGCCCTTTACGGGGCACCAGCCGGGATACGCACACCGCCACCGGGCGCTCGCCCAGACCGTAGCGTTGGCGTAGCTCAGCGCGGGCGGCCGGATCAGGCCGGAACCGGTCGGTGTCCACGCCGGGCGGCAGATGCTCCAGACGGGCCCACGGCCCGAACGCCGATGCGAACCGACTGCGGGTGTAACTGCTCACATAGGTGATGACGTCGGTGGTGTCGCCGATCCGCCGCAGTGCCGCGCGGGCGCCGGGCAGCATCGACCAGCCCACCTCGTGACCATGGGTGCTTGCCAGGACCCGGGCGGCGCCGGCGGCCCGGGCGCGTGGGGCAAGCAGCGCCAGCGGGGCGGCTGCGCCGAACCACACCGTGTCGATGTCGTGCTCGGCGATGAGTGCGCGCATCCGCCGGTCCACGGTGGGCTCGGGCAGCATCAACGATCCGGGATGGCGGACGATACGCACCGGGGACGCCCGGTCGTACTCCGCAGCCCCCTTCCACTGCGGCGCGTACACCGTCACCTCATCGCCCGCGACGTGTCCCCCGCCCACAAGTCGGATCACGAACTGCTCGAGATACGACTGGATCCCGCCGGGCCGCGGCGGGAAGTCGTTGGTGACCAGAAGGATCCGTGTCATCGCCGACACGCTAGCCGGGTCGGGACAACCACCGGGCCCACCGGTCCCGCAGTTCGGTGATGTCGATGCCCAGTGCCCGGATGACGGCTGCCGGGAACTGCGGATGTCCGGGACCGCAGGCGTTCCGGTACAGCCTGAGCAGCCCCTCGGTCCCGAACTCCTCGGCGACGAACCTCGCGAACCACCAGGCCCGGTCGTAGCCCGCTGACCGGGCCGGACCGGCACGGTCGAGTTCGGTGTCATCGGGCAGCCCGGGATCCTCCGCCGCGGCGGGCGGCAGCGGCGCCGCGGGGCGGGCAACGAAGTCGGCCACCCCTTCGGTGAGCCATTCGGGAGCGTCCAACGCGGTGTCGGCCCGGGCCGCCAGGTGGAACAGTTCGTGGGTGATCACCAACTGCAGGGCGGAGTCCGACATGGCAGCGGCCCCCGGGGCCAGCACGATTCGCTGGCCAAAGGCCCGCCGGGCAACGGTGTCGACCCTGTCGGCGACTGCGACTGCCGCGATGTCATCCCACTGCCGCGCGGGATCGAGGCCCGCCTCGGCAACGAACTGGGCGGGGGAACCGGTGGCGACCACGACGATCTCATCGGGCCAATCCGGACCCCAGAACCGCTCCACGGCCGCGATCGCCCGATCCATACCCGTAGCGACCCGGTCGAGTAACGGCGCGGTCGCCGGTCCGCCCATGTCGACCAGCCGCACCGAGCGGGCGACCGCACTGTCCGGGGCATTGCGGTGGTGGGTTGCGAGGAGGACCGCGGCGCCGACGAACTCGGCGATCAGCAGGACGGCGACAAGGACCGGCCCCATCGCGCGGCACCGGTGCCCGCGCTCGATGTCGGCGCCGGCGGGTCCAGTGATGGCGGATTCAGTGACGGCGGATTCAGTGACGGCGGATTCAGTAACGGCGGATGTTGTAGATCGGGGCGCTGTGGATCGACTCGACCCGAACCGGAATTCCGTAGGTGGAGGCGTGAACCATCAGACCGTCGCCGATATAGATGCCGACGTGGGAGGCGTCCGAGTACTGCGTCACGATGTCACCGGGCTGCATCTGATCCATCGACACCGGCTGGCCCCCCGCGGCCAAGGCATAGCTTGAGTGCGGCAGGAAGACCCCCGCCTGCTGGAAGGACCACATCACCAGGCCGGAGCAGTCAAAAGCGCTGGGGCCCGAGCCACCCCACGAGTAGGGGGACCCGATCCGGGTCAGAGCCGCCTGGACGGCGGCCACTCCGGCTCCGCTACCGCCACCGCTCGGGGTGGGCAGGGCGGCCAGGGTGGCGATATCGCCGGGCGGAACGGCTTCGGGGGCCGCCTCGGGAGCGGGTCCGGGCACGGCCTCGGGGGCCGGGACCGCCGGCGCCGCAGGCGGCGGAGCGACCGGCGCGGCGAGCGCGGCACGCTGGTCGGGAGTCAGGGCAAGGTAGCGAGACTTCACCGTGGCGATCTGCACCTGCAGTTGCGACTGCTTGCGCTGCAGGTCGGCGCGGACGGCCGCCGCCGCGTCCGCGGCGGCCTTCGCCTCGGCGGCAGAGTGGGCGGACGCAGCCTCCACGGTGGCCGCCGTCGTATTGGCCTGCCGGAAACTCGTCATCTGCGCCGACATCTCGATGGCCATCACCCGCTGGACGGACATCGTGTCGATCAGACCCTGCGGGGAATGCGCGGTGAGGATGGCGTTGAGTCCGTCGGTCCGGCCACCCATGTACGTCGCCGCCGCCAGCCGGTCGACCGCGCCCTGGTAGGTCCCCAGCTGTACCTTGGCAGCCTCCAGTGCCGCGAGATCCTCGGCATGCTTGGCGTCGGCCGCGGCCTGCTCCTGCAGCTTCTTGTCCAGGTCCAGCTGCGCGGCGTGCGTGGCCTCCGTCAGCTGTTCGGCCTGACGAGAGAGTTCGGTGAGCTTGGCCAGGGCGTCCTCGGCGGGGTCGGCGACCGCGGCTCCCGACAACATCCCGGCTACCAGGGTGACGCCGGCGAGGATCCCGGCAAGCGGTGTCCTGATCGACCTGCGATGTGTTTGAGTGGCGACGGAACGGGTACGAGACATGCGGTCAAAAATCAAGATGCATCCTTTGACTGCTATGGAATCGACTCGCCAGACGTGTGCGATGTCACCCGATAGGTCGACTTAGGTCTCGGTCAGGTTACGAAACGGCATCAACTTTGTCCAACGGACAGAACATATCTGTCAAAAAACTTCCGGCACTGCCGTCCCAGTCGACGCACCCGTCACAGTAACCGGGTGGACCCGTACGTCCGCTCGATCACCCGGCCAGACCCGGATGTTCCCTTCGGCGGATGGGCACCAACCGCAGCCGGGGCGCCAGTCCCGCCTCGGCGAGCACCTCCAACGCCGCCCGCTCATCGTCCAGCAGCGTCTCGGGCACCCCGAGCAGGACGCTGACGACGCACTCGCGACATCCGGGACCGCGAACGGCGCAGTCGTCGCAGTCGATGACGACCGGTTCAGCCGGTCGCTCCGGCCCGCCGCCTGACGTCGCGCTGTCGGACGTCGCGCTGTCGGACGTCGCGCTGTCGAACGTCGCGCTGTCGAACGTCGCGCTGTCGAACGTCGTGTCGAACCGTGTGTCGGACTGATCACCGAACTGATTCATCCCGCTCCTCCTGAGGTGACTCCATTGACCCCCACTGATCCGGACGGTAGTGACGGACTCTGACAAGTTCCGGTGCCGGCGATGCGGACTCGCCCCGTGAGCGCGGCGCACCGCTGTTGTCGGAGTGGGTGTTGTCGGTGCGGGTGCCTACCGTGATGCCCTGTGTCCGGCTCCCGGTCCGATGCCCAGTTGAGCTTCGGCGATCTCGACGATCCGGGGTTCGCGGCGGCGGAGCCCTCGCTGCGCGAGGTCACGTTCGTCGTCGTCGATCTGGAGACCACCGGGAGCCGGGCGAAAGCGGGACCGGATGGGCGCCACGACGCGATCACCGAGATCGGCGCGGTCAAGATCCGCGGCGGTGAGGTCATCGGCGAGTTCGCCACTTTGGTGGATCCGGGGCGGGACATCCCGCCGCAGATCGTCGAGTTGACCGGTATCACCACCGCGATGGTGCGCAATGCCCCCACCATCGCGACGGTGTTGCCGATGTTCCTGGAGTTCGCACACGGAGCGGTGCTGGTGGCCCACAACGCCGGCTTCGACATCGGCTTCCTCCGGGCAGCCGCGCGCCAGTGCGGCATCGCCTGGCCCGGGCAGATTCCGGTGCTGTGCACGGTGCGCCTGGCCCGCCGGGTGCTCAGTCGCGAAGAGGCCCCCAGCGTCCGACTCTCCGCTCTGGCCAGACTGGTCGGCTCTGCCACCGAACCCACCCACCGGGCGCTCGACGACGCCCGCGCCACCGTGGACGTCCTCCACGCGCTCATCGAACGGGTCGGCAATCAGGGCATCACCACCCTCACCGAGTTACGCGGGTATCTGCCCACCGTCACCAACGCCCAACGGGCCAAACGGGCGCTAGCACACAATCTGCCGCATCGGCCGGGGGTCTACCTCTTCCGCGGACCCGGCGACGAGGTCCTTTACATCGGCACGGCCAGCAACCTGAGGAGGCGGGTGAACCAGTACTTCACCGGCGCGGATCCCCGCGGACGGATGAAGGAGATGGTCGCACTCGCCGAACGGGTCGAGCATGTCGAGTGCGCTCACGCCCTGGAAGCCGGTGTGCGGGAATTGCGCCTGCTGGTCGCCCATGCCCCGCCGTACAACCGGCGCTCCCGGTTTCCGCAACGGTGGTGGTGGGTGGTGCTGACCGACGAGGCCTTCCCCCGGATGTCGGTGGTGCGCGAACCTCGCACCGGTCAGGCCGTGGGACCGTTCCGGAATAGGGCGGACGCCGTCGACACCGCCACCCTGATCGCGCGCTTCACCGGGGTGCGCACCTGCGCCAATCGGATCGGCCGCAACGCCCAACACGGACCGGCCTGCCCCGAACGGGAGGTTGCGCCATGCCCGGCCCCCTCCGGAGTCTCGGCGACCGACTACGCCGAGGCGCCCCGCCGGGCGGCGGCACTGATCACCGGAACCGATAGCGAGGCCCTTGCCGCCGCAGTCGATCAGGTGACCGATCTGGCCATCCGCCGCCGCTATGAGAGCGCGGCCCGCCTGCGCGACGTCACGGCCGCCACCGTGGAGGTACTCGTGCGTGGTCAGCGACTGCGGACGCTGGCGGAGGTCGCCGAACTGGTCGCCGCCGAACCCGACGGCGCCGGCGGTTGGCTGCTCGCGGTGGTCCGGCACGGACAGTTGGCCGCCGCCGGCCGCGCCCGCCGGGGGGTGCCGCCGATGCCGGTGGTCGAGGCGCTGCGAAGCGGCGCCCAAGTGGTCCTGCCGAAACCCGGCCCACTGGGCGGGGCACTGGTCGAGGAAACCGCCCTCATCACCCGGTGGCTGTCCCAGCCGGGGATTCGGATCGTCTGCGCCACAGAGGGTTTCGCCTCGCCGGTGCATTCGGCGGGACGGTGGCTGGGGTGGGCCGCCACGGCGCGGACCGCTCGCCTGGCGGCCTCAGATCTGCTGGCCGAACGTCACCAGCCCTCAGATTCGGTTGCTGTACGCCACCCAGGCAGCGAGCAGCTTTTCGGCGGCGCCGGAATCGAGGGCCTCAGCAGCCCGGTTCAGCCCCTGCTCCCAGGACGGCAGCCATTCGGCGTGGCTGGATAGCCCCGCGTGGGCGACCATCGCCCCGGCGGCGTTGAGAACGACGGCGTCGCGCACCGCGCCGGTCGCGCCGGCGAACACACTGCGCGCCTCGGCGGCGTTGAACTCGGCGTCCCCACCCACCAGTTCGGCTATCTGCGCCCGCGGGAAGCCGAAACCCATCGGGTCGAAGGTGAGGGTGTCGACGGTGCCGGCCTGTACCCGCCAGATGGTGCTGGTGGTCGTGGTGGTGAGTTCGTCCAGACCGTCGTCACCGTGGACGACCAGAACACTGGCCCGCCGTGCGGCGAACACCCCGGCCATCACCTCGGCCAGATCACCGAAGGCGCACCCGATCAGCCCGGCCCGCGGTGCGGCCGGATTCGTCAGCGGTCCGAGCAGATTGAAGACGGTCGGTACGCCGATCTCACGTCGGGGTGGCCCGGCGTACTTGTAGGACGGATGGAAAACCGGGGCGAAGCAGAAGCCGATGCCCACCTCCGCCACGCACCGGGCCACCTGGTCGGGACCCAGATTGATGTTCACGCCCAACGCCTCGAGCATGTCGGCGCCGCCACTCTTGGACGAGGCGGCGCGATTACCGTGCTTGACGACGGGGATACCGGCTGCGGCCACCACCACGGCCGCCATCGTGGACAGGTTCACCGTGTTGGCCCGATCCCCCCCGGTGCCGACCACGTCGACGGTGTCGGTGCCGATGACATCGGTGGGAACCCGATTGGCGTAACCCAGCATCGTGTCGGCCAGCTCGCGCACTTCGGCGGCCGTCGGGCGCTTCATCTTCATCGACACGCCGAAGGCCGCGATCTGAGCCGGTGTCGCGGCGCCGGTCATGATCTGGTCCATCGCCCAGGCCGCTTCCCCGGTCGCGAGCGCATCGCCGGCGGTCAATCGGCCCAGTACCTGCGGCCATGAGGTGTCCGGCAGTGCGGAGAAGGGCTCTCGGGAGGGTGTCGAGGAGGGTGACATCACCCCCCGATCGTCGCATGTAACGCCCCGATCACAGGGGCCGCCGAAAACAAGTTGTGACCAATTCGCCCCCTCGGTGTACCTCTCCAACTACAAAGCGTCATACTTCTTCCTGTGACGAGCGCTGTGGGAACTTCTGGAACTGCGATCACCTCGCGTGTGCATTCGCTGAATCGACCGAACATGGTCAGTGTCGGCACCATCGTGTGGCTTTCCAGCGAGCTGATGTTCTTTGCTGGTTTGTTCGCGATGTACTTCACCGCACGCGCCCACTCAGGTGGAAGCTGGCCGCCGCCGCCCACCGAACTGAACCTCTACCAGGCTGTACCGGTCACTCTGGTGCTGATCGCGTCTTCGTTCACCTGCCAGATGGGCGTGTTCGCCGCCGAGCGTGGTGACGTGTTCGGTCTCCGCCGGTGGTACACCATCACGTTCCTGATGGGCCTGTTCTTCGTTCTCGGCCAGGGCTACGAGTACTACCACCTGGTCACACACGGCACGACGATCGCCAGCAGCGCCTACGGCAGCGTCTTCTACCTCGCGACCGGCTTCCACGGACTCCACGTCGTCGGCGGTCTGATCGCGTTCGTACTGCTGCTGCTGCGGACCAGGATGAGCAAATTCACCCCGGCCCAGGCGACAGCCGCCATCGTTGTGTCCTACTACTGGCACTTCGTGGACATTGTCTGGATCGCCCTGTTCGCGACGATCTACTTCATCCGCTGATGAGAAGGGGTTCGATGCTCAAGATCTCCTCCGGCATGAGCGACAAGTCGCGCCGCCGGCTTCGTCGTCGACTGACCGGCGCACTCCTGTTGGTGTTCGGCCTGGGCCTGTCCGGGGTCGTCGCCGCCACCCTCACCCCGCAACCGCAGGTTGCCGTGGCCGACCAGTCACAGTCGGCGCTGCTGCGGACCGGCCAAGAGCTGTACGAGACCGCCTGCATCACCTGCCACGGCGCCAACCTGCAAGGTGTCGAGGGCCGCGGCCCCAGCCTGGTCGGCGTCGGCGAGGCGGCGGTGTTCTTCCAGGTGTCCTCCGGCCGCATGCCGATGATCCGCAACGAGGCGCAGGCCATGCGGAAGACGCCGGTCTTCGAGGGCAGCCAGGTCGACGCTCTCGGCGCATACGTCCAGAGCATGGGTGGCGGCCCGACCGTTCCCCGCGATGCCAACGGGCAGGTGTCCGACGGCTCGCTGCTGGGTAGCGACATCGCCCGCGGCGGTGACCTCTACCGGCTGAACTGCGCTTCGTGCCACAACTTCACCGGCCGCGGTGGCGCTCTGTCGTCGGGCAAGTTCGCGCCGGGTCTCGATCCGGCCACTCCGGCTCAGATCTACACCGCGATGCTGACCGGCCCGCAGAACATGCCGAAGTTCTCCGACCGGCAGCTGTCTCCGGAGGAGAAGAAGGACATCATCGCCTACGTCCACTCGTCCAGCCAGACGATGAACCCCGGCGGCTACGGCCTCGGTGGCTTCGGGCCCGCGCCTGAGGGTATGGCGGTCTTCATCATCGGAATGGTGGCCGCCATCGGGGTGGCGCTCTGGATCGGGGCCCGCGCATGAGCGAGTCGAACAGCGGAGGCAAGGCAGGTATGAGCGGCGCTGAGAACCGGCCGTCCGATGAGGAACTGGCACGGATGTCCAACGAAGAACTGGTCGCCCTCGGCGGTCGGATCGACGGTGTGCAGACCATCTTCAAAGAGTCCCGCTGGCCGGTCGAGGGAACTCGGGCGGAGAAGCGGTCAGAGCGGCTGGTCGCAGTCTGGCTGCTGGTCGGCGGTCTGAGTGGGCTGGCCCTCCTCGCGGCATTCCTCTTCTGGCCGTGGGAGTACAAGCCGTACGGCGTGAAGGGCAACCTGCTGTACTCCTGGGCCACCCCGGTCTACGGCATCACCTTCGGCCTGTCGATCCTGGCGATCGGCATCGGCGCCGTCCTCTACCAGAAGCGGTTCATCCCGGAGGAGATCTCCATCCAGGAGCGCCATGACGGGGCCTCCTCGGAGTTGGACCGCAAGACTGCGGCAGCGAACTTGATCAACGCCTTCGAGGGCTCGACCATCAAGCGTCGCAAGCTCGTCGGCATGTCCCTCGGAATCGGGCTGGGCGCCTTCGGCGTCGGCACCTTGGTCGCCGGTATCGGCGGCATGATCAAGAACCCGTGGAAGCCTGTCGTTCCCACCGCCGACGGCCCCAAGGCCGTCCTGTGGACCTCGGACTGGACCCCGCGCTACAAGGGCGAGACCATCTACCTCGGCCGGGCGACCGGGCGGGCCGGCGAGTCACCGTTCGTGAAGATGCGGCCGGAGGACATCGACGCCGGCGGTATGGAGACGGTGTTCCCCTACCGCGACTCCGACGGCGACGGCACCACGGTGGAATCCCATGAGCGGCTCACTCACGTCGCGATGGGTGTCCGCAACCCGGTCATGCTCATCCGGATCAAACCGGTCGACATGCCCCGGGTGGTCAAACGAAAAGGTCAGGAGAGTTTCAACTTCGGTGAACTCTTCGCCTACACCAAGGTCTGTTCCCACCTGGGCTGCCCGTCATCGCTGTACGAGCAGCAGACCTACCGTATTTTGTGCCCGTGCCACCAGTCGCAGTTCGATGCTCTGCACTTCGCACGGCCCATCTTCGGACCGGCTGCTCGGGCCCTGGCCCAGTTGCCGATCACCATCGACAAGGACGGGTATCTTGTGGCTAACGGCGACTTCATCGAGCCCGTCGGACCGGCATTCTGGGAGCGCAGATCATGAGCACTAGCGTCGCTGACCGCATCGACAAGGCTGCAGACAACATCGACTCGCGGTATCACCCGTCTGCGGCGTTGCGGCGGCAACTCAACAAGGTCTTCCCCACCCACTGGTCGTTCCTCCTGGGTGAGGTCGCTCTGTACAGCTTCATCGTGTTGTTGCTGACAGGCGTCTACCTGACCCTGTTCTTCGACCCGTCGATGGCACACGTCACCTACGAGGGCGTGTACCAGCCGCTTCGGGGCATCCAGATGTCACGGGCCTACGAGACGGCCCTGAACATCAGCTTCGAGGTCCGCGGCGGTCTGTTCGTCCGCCAGGTCCACCACTGGGCGGCCCTGCTCTTCGCGGCCTCGATCATGGTGCACCTGGCCCGCGTGTTCTTCACCGGCGCTTTCCGGCGTCCGCGGGAGGCCAACTGGGTCATCGGCGCGCTGCTGCTGATCCTGGCAATGTTCGAGGGCTTCTTCGGCTACTCGCTGCCGGACGACCTGCTGTCGGGCACCGGCATCCGAGCGGCGCTCTCCTCAATCACCCTCGGACTTCCGATCATCGGCACCTGGATGCACTGGGCGCTGTTCGGTGGGGACTTCCCCGGCGACATCATCATTCCGCGCCTTTACGCAGTCCACATCCTGGTGTTCCCCGGCATCATGCTGGCCCTGATCGGCGTGCACTTGGCCTTGGTGTGGTTCCAGAAGCACACCCAGTTCCCCGGCCCCGGACGTACCGAGACCAATGTCGTCGGCGTGCGCGTCATGCCGGTGTTCGCGGTCAAGTCGGGCGCCTTCTTCGCCATGATCGTCGGCATCCTCGGTTTGATGGGTGGCCTGCTGCAGATCAACCCCATCTGGCAGCTCGGCCCCTACAAGCCCTCTCAGGTGTCGGCCGGCTCGCAGCCCGACTTCTACATGCTCTGGACGGACGGTCTCATCCGGCTGTTCCCGGCGTGGGAGATCTACATCGGCAACCACACGATTCCCGCGGCAGTCTGGGTCGCCGTGATCATGGGTCTGGTATTCCTGCTGCTGATCATCTACCCCTTCCTGGAACAGAAGTTCACCGGCGACACGGCTCACCACAATCTGCTGCAGCGTCCGCGTGACGTGCCGGTGCGGACTGGCATCGGCGCCATGGCGATCGCGTTCTACATGGTGCTGACGTTCAGCGCGATGAACGACATCATCGCCTACAAGTTCCACGTCTCGCTGAACGCGACGACCTGGATCGGGCGCATCGGGATGCTGGTGCTGCCGCCGCTGGTCTTCTTCGTCACCTACCGGTGGGCGGTTGGCCTGCAGCGCTCCGACCGGGCCGTGCTCGAGCACGGTGTCGAGACGGGCATCATCAAGCGACTGCCGCACGGTGCGTACATCGAGCTGCACCAGCCGCTGGGCGAGCTCGACGAGCACGGTCACCCGATCCCCCTGGAGTACCAGGGCGCTCCGGTGCCGAAGCGGATGAACAAGCTCGGATCCGGTGGTCGTCCCGGACACGGCGGCTTCCTCTCCGCCGATCCGGCCAGCGAGGATGCCGCGCTCAACGAAGCAGCTCACTCGTCTGAGCGGCGGGCACTCACCGCCCTTAAGGAGTACCAGGACGAAGAGCACGGCCTCAACGGATCGAACGGGTCCAACGGGCACCACTGAGTCCGACCCAACAACGAGAGACCCAACAACGAGAAGGGCCCCAGCCTTCGGGCTGGGGCCCTTCTCGTTTTCATCGGTGAAGCCGCTGTCATCGGTAGAGATTCAGCTCAAGGGCCGCTGCCTGAACCCCGGGCCGTCGGCCTCCTCCGATAGCCACGCCGACCCCAACTACTGGAATGCCAGCCGGGACCCCCACGAGCCGCCTTCGTCATCGCTGCCGTCGCTGATGGCTGTTCGAACACCGCCAGCCCTCCCCTCCCCCACCGCCACAGCGAGATCCTCGTCGCGGTGCGCGACGCCGCCGACTACACGTTCCTCACCACGACCGCGGTCGGCAAAGCGTCGGAAGCGACGGTCATCGCCTCGTCATTCCGGCGAGCTGAGGCGAATGCGCACAACGTTCAGGGACCAGCAGACTCGACTCCGGTTGCGAGGTGGGGGCGTGACATCCCCCGTCAGGTAGCGACGCTCCCCTGTGCCGCCGCACTGCTGAGGATGTCCTCCAGCGCGCGGATGTTGGTGGCGAGGTCGGGATCGTCGGGGCGATAGGCCTGTGCGGCCTGATTGCTCTTCAGCGACCGCACATAGTCGCCGAGTTGGTAGTAGCACAACCCGAGTTGCTTGTGGGGCACCCAGGTCTGGAACGGATAGCTCTCGACGGACCACGGGTTCGGGGCCCCAGTCGCAGGAATGGTCAGGGCCAGTTCGTACCAGAATGCGGCCTGGCGGAACTGGTTTCGGGACAGGAACCGCTCGGCGACCCGACAGGCGAACTCCGGGCGCGGGGTGTCCATTTCCAGTGATCGCAGCGTGCACTCCCACTCTTTGTCCGGCTGCCCGGACATGTAGTAGCACGACGCCAGTTTGTGCAGGGCGAACGTGCGGATGTGCAGATCCTGGCTCTCGTCGTCGATGAACCGCCGGTAGAAGGGGATCGCCTTCTCGAACTGCTTGTGCATCTCCAACTCGCGCGCATAGTTGAGCACGTCCACCGGGCGCAGTTCCCTGCCGGCCGCGATGTGGTTCTCCAGGATCGTCAGATTCCGCCGCGACGGGCCGGAATCCGCATCGGGCTTACGGTGTGTCACGACGATGTCGGTGTCCAGGTAGGTGAACTGCCCGGGACAGACCAGATCCTCGTGGACGACCCCGGCCCAGGTGAAACCCTTGTCCCGCCGCACAATCCGGAAACGCCGGTTGGCGGCGATGACATTGCCCGCCGCATCGAACTGGGTGTGGTAGACCATCGACACCGCGTCAATCCGCGCGTCCAGGTCGGACTTGAGCGTGAGAAGTTTCTGCCGGTCGTTCGGCAGCAGGACGTCGTCGGCGTCCAACCACATCAGATACTCCGAGGAACCCTGCGCGAAGGCGAAGTTGCGGGCGGCCGCGAAGTCGTCGATCCATGGGAAGTCGAAAACCCGCGCACCGCAGCGCGCCGCCACCTCTTTGGTCGCGTCCGTCGACCCGGTGTCCACGATGACGATCTCGTCGAACACCCCTGCCACGGACTCCAGGCAGCGATCGAGCGTGCCCTGTTCGTTGCGGACGATCATGCACAGACTCATCGTTGGCATGGGCGCCAATCCTTCCGTCCACGGCGCGGTGCGCCGATCAGTGTCAGGCCGCCGCGGACAGACGTCGGCCGAAAATGACCGCAACGACGGGCATTCCGGCCGTGAACAGCCCGGCGACGCCCAAAACGGCCCAGGCCGCGGTGTCGCTCTCCACCGCAAGCAGGTAGGTGGCCGTCGCGACGGCCGTCGCGGCCAGCCCCATCAGACCCATCAGCGCGAGCGTTCCGCGCAGCGACTCACGTTCGACCGCGGCGACCGACGCTGATGTCGGTGACGTGGCCACCTGAGCCGCCAACGGGTCGACGGAGGTGCCGAAAACGCGAATCTTCTCCGTCGGGGCATCGATGGCGGGCTTGGCGATGGCGACCGGTTCGGGATCGGCAGCAGCGTGCGATGCCATCGCGTCGCGACGGGCCCGTAGCAACAGCGGGATGGCCGCGGCGATCGTGACAGCGGACACGGCGATGATGGTGTACAGCAGCCAGGACGACTGCTCCCCCGCCCCGCCGTGCCCTCTGCCCAGGTTCACCAGCGCGACGGTGGCGATCACCCCGACCACCAGAAACACCAGCCAGATCGCGCCACAGGCACCGATCATCAGCCGGTCCACGGTTTCGGGCGGACGTCCGCCACGCTCGACGGGGTGGGAATCCTGCGGTGGTGTGGTCATCAGCAACTCGTCTGTGCGGCGTTGTTCTGGTTGGAGGAGAGCACCGTGCCGTCACTGGTGGTGATGGAACAGTTCAGCCGACTGACCAGAAACAGGCTGGATGCCTGCACGGAGCCGACGTCGGACTGGGAGATCGGGGTGACGGTCAACGACCACGGAATGTAGACGTTGCGTTGGGTCCGGCGCCGGCCCGAGGCGTCGACATAGGTCACCGTGATGATGTCGCCGGGCGCCTTGGTGCCGGTGACGGTGTAGGTGACCTGCCGGGGTCCGGCGGGAGTGGTCGTCGTCGGCGTCGTGGGCGGCGCCGTGGTCTCCGGCGGCGGCGCCTCCGTCGGGGCCGGAGGCGGCGGCGGTGGGGGCGGCGGAGGCTCCGGTGTGACCGTCACCGTCTCGGGCGGTGGCGGGGGCGGCGGCTCCTGGGTGGTCGGAGGTGGGGGTGGCGGGGGCGGCGGCGCTGTCGTGGTGATCTGATCCTGAACCGGCGGGGCGATCGTCGTCGTCGTGGCCGGCGTCGCCAGGTTGTCGGTATCGGTCCGGGTGACCAGCAGCGACACTGAGGCGACCAGCGCGATGGCGGCGATGATGGCGGTGACGCCGACGACCCAGGGCCACCGCGGCGGCGGCAGCTCCCCTCCGGTGTCTCCGGCGGATTCGTAGCTGTCGTAGTCGTAGAGCTCGAGATCTGCGGGGAGGTACGGGGCGATCGTGTACTGCTCGGACTCGGGTGCCGAGTAGGCGCGGTTGAACCCGGTGTCGGTCAGTTCGTCCGCGTCATCACGGCGGTGCGGGAGTTCCGCGGGGTGACCGGCCGGGTTGTTCTCCGGCGGGTGGGAACCGCTCATCCCTGCCTGACCTCTTTCGACTCGGGTCCGCGAGAAGGCGCCCGTCGCTGGCGTCCGACCGGGTCAACTCCCCCGAGCACGACAGTACCGGGGAGGAACCACCCGATCGAGCAACCCGGTCCACTCCGGGCCGCACCGGCCAGCGCGGCAGGCGTCAGTGCTTCTCCGGTCCCACGTAGTACTCGAAGACGAAACCGCTCACCGCGCCCAGGACCATCACGATGCCGGCGGCGATCAGCCAGGGCAGCCACAGCGCCGCACCGACGGCGGCGACGGAGAAGGCCAGCGCGATGAGGATCGGCCACCAGCTGTGCGGTGAGAAGAACCCGAGCTCACCAGCGCCGTCGGCGATATCGGCGTCGCCGTAGTCCTCCGGACGGGTGTCGAGACGGCGGGCAACGAATCGGAAGAACGTGCCGATGATGGTCGAGAGACCCGCGGTCAGAACCAGCGCGGTGGTGCCGGCCCACTCCAAACCTCCCGGCTCGAACACCGCCGTGAGGACGCCGTAGACGATTGCCGCCAGGATGAAGAACCCGGTGAGAATCTCGAACAGTCTGGCTTCGACGCGCATATCGACTCCCCGCCTCTCCTACTTGCTTGCCTGCGAGGCCAACTGCGGGGCAGGGGCCACCTGTTCGCCGCGACGGGTGTCGAACGGCTTCGTGCTGGTCGCCACCGGCGACTGGTTGATCGCCTGCAGAGCCTGGGAGTTGGTCTTACCCGCCATCCGGGCCTGCAGGTAGGTCTTGAAGTCGTCTGCGGATACCACGCGAATCTCGAAGTTCATCATCGCGTGGTAGGTCCCGCACATCTCCGCGCACCGGCCGACGAACGCGCCTTCCTCGGTGATCTCGGAGACCTGCCAGACGTTGTCGGAGTGATTGGACTTCGGGTCCGGGAACACGTCGCGCTTGAACAGGAACTCGGGCACCCAGAACGAGTGGATGACGTCGGCGGAGGCCTGCTCGAACTCGATGCGCTTGCCCGCGGGGAGCACCAGGACCGGAATCTCGTCGCTGGTTCCGACGGTCTCGATCTTGTCGAAGTTCAGGTAGCTGCGATCCTCGGGATTCATGCCTCGGATGGCGCCGACCTTCTCCTCGCCGTGCGCGTCGGACCCCTCGGGCTTGGAGATCATCAGGGCCTTGCGGGCGGGGTCGGCACCGTCGTAGTTGAAGCTGCCATCGGCGTAGTTGACCTTCTGGTAGCCGAACTTCCAGTTCCACTGGAAGGCGGTCACGTCAACGACGACCTCCGGGTTGGGCTCCTTGTGCAGCATCTTCTGCTGGGTGATGACCGTGAAGTAGAACAGCACCGAGATGATCACGAACGGGATCACCGTGAGCACCAGTTCCAGCGGCATGTTGTAGCCGAACTGGCGGGGCAGCTCCTCGTCGCCCTTCTTCTTACGGTGGAACGACGCGGTCCAGAACATCAGACCCCACACGATGACGCCGACGACCAGCGCGGCGATCACCGACGCCAGCCACAGCTTGTGGTTGGCGTGGGCTTCGGGCGTGACGCCCTTCGGCCAGCCGAGGCCCAGGGCCTCCTGCCAGCTGCAGCCGCTCAGCGTCACGGCCAATGCCGCGAAAGTGGCCGCGAGGCCGACTTTCCTCATGACCCGCCCGCGTGATGTCACCTTGGCGCCTCCTGTGTACAACCTGGTCCGACGGACGCACAGAGCCGGTTTCACCGGGCGGTGCACGCACATCGCAGCTCGAATACTACGCAGCGTAGACCACCGGGGAACAGCTTGCTGACACACCTGGCGATTCGCCTTCGTGCCGGTTCGGGGCGGGTTCGGCCGTGCGGCATACTAGGCCCGGTGTGCGGACTGCTTGCCCTGGTAGGAGACCCGGCAGACAGGATGACACCGCAGATCGTGAACGCTGTGGCGGGGGCGTCGCACCTGATGCGCCACCGCGGACCCGATGAGCCGGGAACGTGGGCCGACGATCGCGCGGTCCTCGGGTTCAACCGGCTGTCGATCATCGACATCGCCCATTCGCACCAGCCGTTGCGCTGGGGCCCCCCGGGCGAGCCGGAACGCTACGTTTTGGTGTTCAACGGCGAGATCTACAACTACCTGGAACTCCGCGCTCAGCTGCGCGCCGAGTTCGGGGCCGAGTTCGCCACCGACGGCGACGGCGAGGCGATCGTGGCCGCCTATCACCACTGGGGCACCGCGGCCCTGGGCCGGCTGCGCGGGATGTTCGCCTTCGCCCTGTGGGACACCCATCGCCAGGAACTGTTCTGCGCCCGCGACCCGTTCGGCATCAAGCCGCTGTTCATGGCGAGCGGACCCCGGGGAACGGCGGTGGGCAGCGAGGAGAAGTGCCTGCTCGACCTCGCCGGGGAACTCGGTGCGGCCACCACGATCGACCATCGGGCCCTGCAGCACTACACGGTTCTGCAGTACGTCCCCGAGCCGGAGACCCTGCACACCGGTATCCGGCGGCTGGAGTCCGGGTCCTACGCGGTGATCCGGCCGGGCCAGGCGCCCGCGGTGACCCGCTACTTCCGGCCGCGATTCACCGCGGTGCCGTTCGCCGCCGGCGGCGAGCAGGCGCGCTACGACGAGATCACCGCGGTGCTCGAGGACTCGGTGGCCAAGCACATGCGCGCCGACGTCACCGTCGGCGCCTTTCTCTCCGGCGGTATCGACTCGACCGCGATCGCCGCGCTGGCCATCCGGCACAACCCGCGACTGATCACGTTCACCACGGGCTTTGAGCGGGAGGGCTTCTCCGAGGTCGACGTGGCCGTCGCCTCGGCCGAGGCGATCGGCGCCCGGCATGTCACCAAGGTGGTCAGCCAGGCGGAGTTCGTCGCCGCCCTGCCCGAGATCGTCTGGTATCTCGACGAGCCGGTCGCCGACCCGGCGCTGGTGCCGCTGTTCTTCATCGCCAGGGAGGCCCGCAAACACGTCAAGGTGGTGCTGTCCGGGGAGGGCGCCGACGAACTCTTCGGGGGCTACACCATCTATCGGGAGCCGTTGTCACTGAAGCCCTTCGAGTACCTGCCCCGTGGTGTGCGCAGGACGCTGGGCCGGGCCTCGCGACCACTTCCGGAGGGAATGCGCGGCAAGAGCCTGCTGCACCGGGGCTCCCTGACGTTGGAGGAGCGCTACTACGGCAACGCGCGCAGCTTCTCCGACGATCAGCTGCGGTCGGTGCTGCGCGACTTCAACCCGGGCTGGACCCACACCGACGTCACCGCCGCCATCTACGCCGAGTCCGCCGGCTGGGATCCGGTGGCCCGGATGCAGCACCTGGACCTGTTCACCTGGCTGCGCGGCGACATCCTGGTCAAAGCGGACAAGATGACGATGGCGAACTCACTCGAGTTGCGGGTGCCGTTCCTGGATCCGGAAGTGTTCGCGGTGGCCTCGAGGCTGCCCTATGACCAGAAGATCACCCGGACCACGACCAAGTACGCGCTGCGGCGCGCCCTGGAGCCGATCGTGCCGCCACACGTACTCAACCGCGCGAAACTCGGGTTCCCGGTGCCGATCCGGCACTGGCTGCGCTCCGGTGAGCTGATGGACTGGGCCTACGAGATGATCGCCTCCTCCCAGGCCGGTCACCTGATCGACCTGGCGGGCGTGCGGGCGATGCTCGACGAGCACCGCACCGGCCCGGTCGATCACAGTCGCCGACTCTGGACGGTGCTGATCTTCCTGCTGTGGCACGCGATTTTCGTCGACCGCACCGTGGTCCCGACGATCAGCGAGCCGCAGTACCCGGTGCAGTTGTGATTCCCGGGTCGGTCTTGTCCGGGACCATCCGGGCTTCCTTCCGGGGCTAGCCGATCCCCGCGCCCAGCACGGCGGTGATGTCGGCGGCGGCGTCGGGCCCGTAGGCGTCGGCCAGGCGCTCGGTCGCGACGGCGAGGTCCCAGGTCCAGTTCTGCGTGCCGGTGGTCTCCAACACCAGAACCGCCACCAGCGAGCCCAGTTGCGCCGAGCGCTCCAGGCTCAGCCCGGCCGACCGACCGGTCAGGAAACCGGCCCGGAAGGCGTCGCCGACACCGGTGGGATCCACCTGGGCGGTTTCCGGCACCACGCCGACGTGAATCGTGCTGCCGTCCGGGCTGACCAGATCCACCCCGTCGGCGCCCAGCGTGGTCACCCGCAGGCCGACCTGGGCGAGCACATCGGCCTCGGTCCAGCCGGTCTTGGACAACATCAGGTCCCACTCGTAGTCATTGCTGAACAGGTAGGTGGCGCCGTCGACCAACCGGGTGATCTCCGCCCCGCTGAGCCGGGCCAGCTGCTGCGACGGGTCGGCGGCGAACGCCAGGCCCAGCTTCCGGCACTCGTCGGTGTGGGCGAACATCGCCTCGGGGTCGTTGGCGCCGACGATCACCAGCTCGGGGGCGCCGGACGCCTCGACGAGATGTGCCAACCTGATGTTCCGGGCCTGCGACATCGCTCCCGGGTAGAAGGACGCGATCTGGGCCATGTCCACATCGGTGGTGCAGACGAACCGGGCGGTGTGCTGGGTGTCGGAGATCAGAACGTGATCGCAGTCCACCCCGGCGGCTTCGAGCCACTCCCGATAGTCGGTGAAGTCGACGCCGGCGGCGCCGACCAGTTGCGGGCGGCCGCCCAGCACCCCGATGGCGTAGGCCATGTTTCCGGCCACCCCGCCACGGTGCACCACCAGGTCGTCGACCAGGAAGCTCAGCGACACCTTCTGCAGGTGCTCGGCGAGCAGTTGCTCGGAGAACCGGCCCGGAAACCGCATCAGGTGGTCGGTGGCAATGGATCCGGTCACCGCGATGGTCACGAAGCGTCCGCCCTTCATTCGCTGCTAGCCTGCGTAGTCGAGCCGACTATATGGCCCGCCGTCGTGGCGGGTTTCCTCCGGTGGCTCGATTCCCCGATCCGACGAGCACCTCAGGAGATCAGCGATGGCCGGCCCCTATCCGCCGAACCAGCCGGTCGGCGCGGAAAGCCAGCCATTCGCCGGCCAGCCCGGGTACCCCGACCAGCCCCAGCCCTACCCCGTCGGCTATCCGGGTCAGTACCCCGGGCAACTGCCGCCGCCCATCGAGTATCCGCCGCGAAAGCGGTCCCTGCGGCCGCTGTGGTGGACCGTGGGCGCGCTGGCCCTGGTCGGTGTACTTGTCGCGGCGGTGGTTCTGCTCACCGGGATCCGGAAACCCGGCACCGGGACGGGCGCGTTCAGCGATACCGCGGCCCGGTCGGCGATCCAGGGCTATCTGACGGCGTTGTCGGACGGCGACACCGAGACCGTCGCCCGCAACAACGCCTGCGGGATGTTCGACGCCGTCAAGGAACGCCGGTCCGATCTTGCGCTGGCCCGGTTGGCCAGTGACGCGTTCCGCAAACAGTTCACTCAGGCCGAGGTGACCTCGATCGACAAGATCGTGCTGTCGTCGTCGTATCAGGCCCAGGTGTTGTTCACCATGCGGGTGGCACCGGCAGCGGGTTCCCGCAACGCCCGTGACCAGCAGCAGGGTGTCGCGCAACTCCTGCGCCAGGACAATCAGTTGCTGGTCTGCTCGTACCTGCTGCGAACCGCTGCCCAGTTCTGAACGCAGTGAAGAACTGCGTCGACACCAGTTCTGAACGCAGTGAAGAACTGCGTCAGAACCAGTATTGACGGCCGGCCGCCGCCCCCGGGTTCCGGTGGCGGCGGCTGAGCGTCAGTTGAAGGAGTCGCCGCAGGCGCAGGATCCGGTGGCGTTGGGGTTGTCGATAGTGAAGCCCTGCTTCTCGATGGTGTCGACGAAGTCGATCGTCGCGCCCTGCACGTAGGGAGCGCTCATCCGGTCGACGGTCAGGGTCACGCCACCGAACTCGACGGTCAGGTCACCATCCAGCGCGCGGTCGTCGAAGAACAGGTTGTAGCGCAGACCCGCGCATCCACCCGGTTGCACGGCGATGCGCAGCGCAAGGTCGTCCCGGCCCTCCTGGTCCAGCAGTGACTTGGCCTTCGCGGCGGCGGCGTCGGTCAGGACGACACCGTGGGCGGCAGCCTCGGCACCCGCGTCGGTAGCGGTAGCGGTGGCCGACTCGTCGGACACAGACATGTGGTCTCCTCGTGCGCAATCTCGCAAATGTCATGCCGGACCCAGAGGATCACACCGGCATGCGAACCCAGTCGGGTCCTGTCCTTCAACGGTACCCGTTGCGGGGGTTATTCCCGCTCCAGTCGTCCCGCCGTCACCTCGGCCAAACCCGAGAGTTGCACGGCTGCGTCGTCGATGGACCGCCGCACTGAACCGGCATGGTCGGCGACGGCGTGGGCCTCGGCGATCCCGGCTGCGCGCAGTTCGGCGGGCGTCAGCGTCACCTGCCCGGCGAAGACGAGCACCGGAACGCCGGCGGCCCGCCCGAGTCCGGCCAACGTGCCGACCACCTTGCCGTGCAGTGACTGCCCGTCGAGCCGGCCCTCCCCCGTCACGATCAGCTGCGCCGAGGCGATCTCCACCGCGAGACCGGTATGCGCGGCGATGACGGCCGCCCCGGACTGCCTGATCCCGCCCAGAGCCAGTAAGGCGGCGCCCAGTCCGCCCGCTGCCCCCGCGCCCGCGGAGGTGCGCACACTACGGCCGGTCGCCGCCTCCAACTCGTCGGCCCACGCGGCCATCCGTTGCTCGAGAAACTCGACCGTCACCGGGTCGGCCCCCTTCTGCGGCCCGAACACCCGGGCGGCTCCGGTCGGGCCCAGCAGCGGATGCTCGACGTCGGTGGCCGCGACCAGGTGGATACCCGCTGTCCGGGCGATCGCCGCGGGCAGTCCGCCGAGCGCGTCGACCATGCCCCGGCCGCCGTCGGTGCAGCAGCTTCCGCCGAGTCCCACGACGACCGTGCGCGCACCCTGCCGCACCGCGGCGTCGATCAGTTCCCCGACACCGCGACTGTGGGCGGCGACGGCGGTTCGGGGGGTCGGCGGACCGTCGAGCAGGGTCAGTCCGCAAGCCTGGGCGGATTCGATGTAGGCGGTGGCAGTGTCCTGGTCCAGGATCCATGCTGCGTCGACATCTGCATCGGGGTGGGTGCCGACGTGACCGCCACCTGAACCCGCCAACGGACCGCTCACCCGGCTGCGGTGCAGACGCAGCCCCGGCGAACGTCCGGTCAGCACGTCGATGAACCCGGGGCCACCGTCGGATTGGGGTGCCGGGATGAGGACGTCACCGGGCCGGGCCCGGCCCCAGCCGGAGGAGATGGCCCGCACCGCCTCCGGCGCGGTCAACGAGTCGCCGAAGCAGTCCGGGGCGATCAGCACCCGCATGCTGGGCACAGTAACCTGGCAGGCGTGAAACTGCTGGGCCGAAAGAACGAGGACCCCGATCCGACGTCGCAGACCGGATCCGAGCCCGACGCCGACCCGGCAGCCACCCGGCCGGCGCCGGCCGGCACCACCGCCCCCAAGGGTAGGCCGACTCCCAAGCGCGACGCCAAGAAGCGCGGCCCGGTGGCACCGGCACCGATGACCGCCGCCGAGGCGCGCAAGCGGCGCAAAGAGATGCGTTCCAAGCTGACCAAGGAGGAGCGCAAGGAGCAGCGGCTCAAGGAGCGTGCCGTGCTCAGCCAGCGCCGAGAGCGGATGATGGCCGGCGAAGAGGCCTATCTGCTGCCGCGCGACCAGGGTCCGGTTCGCCGCTACGCCCGCGACCTGGTCGACTCCCGGCGCAACTTCCTCGGACTGTTCATGCCGTCGGCGATTTTCATGATCTTCGTCATGATGATGCTCCCCCAGCTGCAGTACTACGTCTCCCCGATGATGCTGCTGTGGATGGTGGTGATGACCGCCGACGCGCTGCTGATCTCGCGCCGGGTCAACAAGGCCGTCGAGGCGAAGTTCCCGGACAACACCGAATCCCGCTTCAAATTGGGCCTCTACGCCGCGGGCCGGGCCTCCCAGCTGCGCCGGATGCGAATCCCTCGGCCGCAGGTCAAGCCCGGCACCACGATCGACTGATCGCGGGCGTGCGCACTCTGGTGCTCGGGGGCATGCGCTCCGGCAAGTCGTCCTGGGCCGAGGCAGCGCTGGCCTGCACCTCCGGGGTTCGCTATGTGGCCACCGGACCGGGTACCGATTCGGACTCCTCCTGGGCGGAGCGCATCGCCGAGCATCGCCGCCGTCGACCACCGGAGTGGACCACTGTCGAGACCGCCGATGTGGCAGGAGAATTGCGCGCAACCCCGGACGCGCCGACCCTGGTCGACGATCTGGGCGGCTGGCTCACCGGCCTGCTGGACCGCCGCGGCTGGGACGGCGCCCCGGTCGGCCCGGAAGCCGATGACCTGGCCGAGGCCGTCGGGGCCTTTGCCGCACCGCTGGTGCTGGTCAGCCCTGAGGTCGGACTGTCGGTGGTGCCCGCCACCTCGGCGGGCCGCCGGTTCGCCGACGAACTCGGGCGGCTCAACCAGCGGATCGCGGCGGTGTGTGACCGTGTGGTGCTGGTGGTCGCCGGTCAGCCGATGCAGGTGAAGGGCTGATGTCCTTCACCGAGGTCCCGGCTCTGGACGGACGTGCTGCTGCGGCCGCGCGCCGCCGTCAGGATCTGCTGACCAAGCCCGCCGGTGCGCTGGGCCGTCTGGAGGATCTGTCGGTGTGGCTGGCGGCCTGCCAGGGCTGTTGTCCGCCACGACAATTCGAGCGGGCCCGGGTGGTGGTGTTCGCCGGTGACCACGGCGTCGCCGCCGCGGGGGTATCGGCCTACCCGAGCGAGGTCACCGCCCAGATGCTGGCCACCATCGCCGGCGGCGGGGCGGCGATCAACGTTCTGGCCGACCTGGCCGGGGCGACGGTCCGGGTCGTTGACATCGCGGTGGACTGCGACGGAGAGCGATCCGGTATCGCCAGCCACAAGATTCGCCGCTCCAGCGGCAACATCGCTGTGCAGGACGCGATGACGCCGGAGGAAGCCGCCGCCGCGGTCGAGGCCGGTCGACGGATCGCCGACGAGGAGGTCGATTCCGGCGCCGATCTGCTGATCGCCGGCGACATGGGCATCGGAAACACCACGGCGGCAACGACACTGGTGGCCGCCGTCACCGGACTGGAACCGGTCGCGGTGGTCGGCCGCGGGACCGGCATCGACGACGCCGGCTGGTCGCGCAAGACCGCCGCCGTCCGCGACGCGCTGTTCCGGGCCCGGCCGGTGCGCTCCGATCCTGTCGCGTTGCTGGCCGTCTGCGGCGGCGCCGACCTGGCGGCGATGGCCGGTTTCTGCGCCCAGGCCGCGGTGCGCCGCACACCGGTGCTGCTCGACGGTCTGGTCGTCACCGCGGCGGCCCTGATCGCCGAGCGACTGGCTCCGGGGGCGCGGAACTGGTGGCAGGCGGGGCACCGCTCCCCCGAACCCGCGCACTCCTCGGCGCTGGCCGAGTTGGGCCTGGAACCCGTCATCGACCTCGGTCTGCGGCTCGGCGAGGGCACCGGCGCCGCGGTGGCCCTGCCGGTGCTGCGGGCCGCGGTGGCAACCCTGGCCGATATGGCGACCTTCCCCGAGTCCGGCGTGTCCGGGCCGGGAATGCCGTGACCGGCGCGCTGCGAAGCGCTCTGGCGTTCGGCACCGTGCTGCCGTCGGGACGGGACTGCGCGGTGGACGGCCGGACCGTGACGGCGCTGCCGGTGGCCGGGCTTATGCTCGGTGCGGTGGCCGGTGGCGTGTGGTGGGCGGGCAACTGGCTGTTCGGATCGCACAGCCTGCTCGCCGGTCTGCTGGCCGTCGTCACCCTGCTGCTGCTGACCCGCGGCCTGCACCTCGACGGTCTTGCGGACACCGCCGACGGGCTGGGCTGTTACGGACCGGCGGATCGAGCGCTGGCGGTGATGCGCGACGGTGCCGCGGGCCCGTTCGGGGTGGCCGCGATCGTTGTGATGGTGTCGGCGCAGGCCGCCGGGTTCGCCGCGCTGCCGACCGGGCTGACCGGGGTCGCGGCCGTGGTGACCGCGGTGGTGACCGGGCGGGTTGCGGCGGTACTGGCGGTTCGTCGGGGCGTCCCGGCCGCACCGGGCAGCACGCTCGGTGCGATGGTGGCAGGTACCCAGTCGGGGGTCGTCGTGATCTGCTGGGCCGTCGCGGCGGCCGGGTTGTCGGTGCTGGCCGCCCCACGGGTATGGCAGGGGCCGCTGATCGTCGCGGGCGCACTGCTGGTGGCGGCGGCGTTGGTGGGGCACTGTGTGCGACGGTTCGGCGGCGTCACCGGGGATGTCATCGGCGCGGCCGTCGAAGTGGCCACCACCCTGACCGCGGTGGGTCTGGCGATTCGCCCGTAGGCGTCAGGCGTCAGCGGAGCCGGCTCATCCGGACCACCCGCGCAGCGTCAGCGGAGCCGGCTCATCCGGACCACCCGCGCAGCATCAGCGGAGCCGGGTCATCCATCCGTGCGTATCGGCGAAGGTGCCGCGCTGGATTCCGGTCAGGGTGTCGCGCAACGCCATGGTCACCTCACCGGGTGTGCCGTCACCGATGGTGAACTCGCCCTCGCCGTACTTGACGTGCGAGACCGGGGTGATGACGGCCGCAGTGCCGCAGGCGAACACCTCGGTGATCTCCCCGGTGGCCACCCCCTTCCGCCATTCCTCGACGTCGATCTTGCGTTCCTCGACCGCGAACCCGGCGTCACCGGCCAACTGCAGCAGCGAATCGCGGGTGATACCCGGCAGCAGCGAACCGCTGAGTTCCGGGGTGACCAGACGCGCCGAACCGCCGCTGCCGAAGACAAAGAACAGGTTCATCCCGCCCATCTCCTCGATATAGCGGCGCTCGATGGCGTCCAGCCAGACGACCTGGTCGCAACCATGGCCGGCGGCTTCAGCCTGCGCCAGCAGCGAGGCGGCGTAGTTGCCGCCGAACTTCGCCGCGCCGGTGCCACCCGGGCTGGCTCGGACGTACTCGGTGGACAGCCAGACGCTGACGGGTTTGATGCCGCCCTTGAAATACGCGCCGGCCGGCGAGGCGATCACCAGGTAGCGGTACTGCGACGACGGCCGAACGCCGAGGCCCGGTTCGGTGGCGATGATGAACGGCCGCAGGTACAGCGACTGTTCTCCGCCCGCGGCCGGCACCCATTCGTGATCGACGGCGACCAGCTGGCGCAGGGACTCGATGAAGATCTCATCGGGCAGTTCCGGGATGGCCAGCCGGCGTGCCGAAGCCCGCAGTCGCGCGGCATTGGCCTCCGGCCGGAACGACACGATGGAGCCGTCCGCCCACCGGTAGGCCTTGAGGCCCTCGAAGATCTCCTGGGCGTAGTGCAGAACGATGGCCGACGGATCCAGTTCGATGGGGCCGTAGGGCACCACCTGGGCGTCGTGCCAGCCATGTTCGTCGGTGTAGAGCAGCGAGACCATGTGGTCGGTGTAATAGCGGCCGAACCCGGGATCGGCCAAGATGGCGTTCCGCTGCTGATCCGTGGCCGGACGCGCGCTGCGCTGGATGGCGAAGGGCTGCACGCCGGTCGGCAGGGCTTGAGGCATGCGGTGAGTCTATAACCGGCGTTAGCGCGTCTTGACGTCGACGAACGGCGGCTTGACCACTTCGCACTCCAGCGCGCGGCCGCGCACGTCGACGTTGAGCCGCTCGCCATCGGCGATCCCGGCCGCGGTGTCCAGCAGCGCCAGGGCGATGCCGGTGTTCAGCGTCGGCGAGAACGTCCCGGAGGTCACCACACCGACCGGGTCGGATCCGCGCACCACCGTCATGCCGGCCCGGGGCACCCCGCGACCGACCGCCCGCAGCCCGCGCAGCACCCGGCGGGGGCCGGCCTGCTTCTCGGCAAGCAGGGCCTCCCGACCCCAGAACGACTCCTTGCCGAACCCGACGGCCCACCCGCAGCGGGCCTGCAGCGGCGAGATGTCCAACGAGAGTTCATGTCCGTGCAGCGGATAGCCCATCTCGGTGCGCAGGGTGTCCCGCGCCCCGAGTCCGGCCAACTGTCCCCCGCACGCGTCGACCTGTTCGGCCAGCGCGTCGAAGACCACCGCGGCGGCATCCCATGGCGGCAGCAGTTCGTAGCCGTGCTCGCCGGTGTAGCCGGTGCGGCAGATCCGCACCGGCACCCCGGCGTACTCGGCGTCGGCGAAGCTCATGTACGCCATCTCGGTGGGCAACCCCAACGCGGAGACGACCTCGGCCGAACGCGGCCCCTGCACCGCCAGCACCGCGTACGAGCGGTGCTGGTCGGTCACCACGATGTCTCCGGGCGCCGTGGCCTGAAGCTCGGACACCACCGCGGCGGTGTTCGCCGCGTTGGGAACCAGGAAGATCTCGTCCTCGGCGACGTAGTAGGCGATCAGGTCGTCGATCACTCCCCCGTCGCCGGTGCAGCACAGCGTGTACTGGGCCTGGCCGGGACCGATTCGGCGCAGATCATTAGTCAGGGCGGAGTTGACGAAGTCGGCCGCGCCGGGTCCGGCGACCAGCGCCTTACCCAGGTGGCTGACATCGAAGAGCCCGACCGCCTGCCGGGTGGCCGTATGTTCCCCGACTGTGCCGGCGTAGGACACCGGCATCAGCCAGCCCCCGAACGGTGCGAACGTGGCGCCACGGTCCCGGTGGCGGCCTTCCAGCGGCCCGTGCAACAGCTCCGATTCACCAGTCACAGAAACCAACCCTAGACCTGCGCGCACTAGTCTCAGCCCGGTGAGCACCCAACCCGGATACCAGGCCCCCACCGTCACCGTCGCCGCCGCCCTGCCCAAACGTGGGGTCTCCGAAGCGGTGTTGATCGTTCCCGTCGCAGCCGGCGAGGACGGCGCTCCCATCGTGGCCGCCGATGCGTTCCTCGACCCGGAGGCGGTCGGGGCGATCGAGGTGGCGCTGTCGGCGGTGGGCGCGAAGGGCACCGCCGAGCAGGTGAGCAGGCTGCACATCCCCGGCCTGCCGGTGGCCAGCGTGCTCGCCGTGGGCCTGGGCCCGGTCCGGGACGAGTGGCCGTCGGAGACCATCCGCCGCGCGGCGGGGGTCGCCGCCCGGTCGCTGAGCGGCGTGGCGTCGGTGATCACCACACTGTCCGAACTCGATCTCGAGGCCGCCATCGAGGGTCTGATCCTGGGCGGCTACCAGATGCACGAGTTCCGCAGCCCCAGGACCGCCCCTAAGGACGAGAGCCTGACGGCCATCACCGCGCTGTCCACGGCGAAGGGGGCAAAGGCCCGGGCGGTCCGGGCCGTCGCGGTCGCCGAGGCGGTCGCCACCGCCCGCGATTTGGTGAACACGCCGCCCAGCCACCTGCATCCCGACGAATTCGCCAAGCGGGCAACGGATTTGGGCACCGCGGCCGGTCTGGGGGTGGAAGTGCTGGACGAGAAGGCCCTGAAGAAGGCCGGATACGGCGGCATCATCGGGGTCGGCAAGGGCTCCGTCAACCCCCCGCGACTGGTCCGGTTGACCTATCGCGGCGCGAAGAAAGCCAAGGGCGGCAAGGGAAGCAAAGGTGATCACGGCAGTACCCCCGTCGTCGCCCTGATCGGCAAGGGCATCACCTTCGACACCGGCGGTATCTCCATCAAGCCGGCCGCGTCCATGCATCACATGACATCCGATATGGCCGGGGCGGCCGCGGTCATCGCCACCGTCGTGCTGGCCGCCCGGTTGGAGTTGCCCCTGGACGTCATCGCCACCGTGCCGATGGCCGAGAACATGCCGTCGGCCACCGCACAGCGCCCCGGCGATGTGCTCACCCAGTACGGCGGCACCACCGTCGAGGTGCTCAACACCGACGCCGAGGGTCGCCTGATCCTGGCCGACGCCATTGTGCGGGCCTGCGAGGACTCGCCGGACTATCTGATCGAGACCTCCACGCTCACCGGCGCGCAGACCATCGCGTTGGGCGCCCGGATTCCCGGCGTGATGGGCAGCGACGCGTTCCGCGACCGGGTCGCCGCGCTGTCCCAGTCCGTGGGCGAGAACGGTTGGCCCATGCCGCTTCCCGACGAGCTGAAGGACGATCTGAAGTCCACGGTGGCCGACCTGGCCAACATCAGCGGCCAGCGGTTCGCCGGGATGCTGGTGGCCGGGGTCTTCCTGCGCGAGTTCGTCGCCGAGGGTGTGCAGTGGGTGCACCTCGACATCGCCGGGCCGGCCTACAACACCGGAGGTCCGTGGGGCTACACCGCCAAGGGCGGGACCGGGGTTCCGGTCCGCACCCTGTTCGCGGCCCTGGAGGACATCGCCGCAAACGGGTGACGAACCGGTGCGTTGGCCACAGCGGTTGTGCTACACCACTTTTCCGCGTGCGGTGCTCCGCAGCACCTGAGGCAGCAGTCGCGAGGTCCCGTAGAGCAGATGAGCCTCCGGGGTGACCGGACGGATCGCGGCGTTGGCGCGCACCGAGGACAGGATCGCCGCCGCGACCTTCTCCGGGCCGTAGCGCCGTAGTTCGAACATCCGCTCCAGCTGGGCGCGCCGCCCGGCGACGGCCGGTTCCCGGCCCGCCGGCGCGTGCATCGCGGTCGACGAGACGATGTTGGTGTTGATCAGCCCGGGACAGATGGTCGTCAGGCCCACTCCGGCGGCGTCGAGTTCGGCCCGCAGGCAGTCGGAGAACATGTACACCGCCGCCTTGGAGGTGCAGTAGGCGTTGAGCGAACTTAACGGCGCGTACGCGGCCATCGAGGCGACGTTGACGATGTGTCCGCCGGTGCCGCGGTGCACCAGTCGGCGGGCGAAGGATCGGCAGCCGTTGACCACTCCCCCGAGATTGACCTCCAGCACCCGGTCGAACTGCTCGGCCGGGGTGTCCAGGAACGCACCGGCCACCCCGATGCCCGCATTGTTCACCACGATGTCGGGCACACCATGCTCGGCGCAGACCCGATCGGCGAACTGCTCGACGGCGTCGGCGTCGGCGACGTCGACCAGATACGAGTGCGCGACGCCACCGCGGCCGGCGATCGTGGTGACGGTCGATTTCAGCCCGACTTCGTCGATATCGCTGACCACCACCTCGGCCCCCTCGGCGGCGAACGCCACCGCGGTGGCCCGGCCGATACCGCTGCCGGCGCCGGTGACGACAACCAGGTTGTCGCCGAACGGCTTTCGGGGCCGGCCGACCTCGGCACGCAACAGCGCGCGGCTGGGCTTCCCGCCGTCCAGGTGACGCACCAGTTCGCTGACGGCGGTGGCGACCACCTGCGGCCGCGACATCGGTAGCCAGTGTCCGGATCGGATTTCGCGGCGCCACAGCCGCGACACCCAGCGAGGCGTGTCGTCGTAGACATACGGCCGCACGAACGGGTCGTCGGTGTTGACCAGCAGCTGCACCGGGACGTCCACGAAACGGTCGCGGGCCGGGTTGGCCAGGGCCCGAAGAAAATTGGCGCGGTAGATCTTCAGGCCGTTGACCGCGTCGGCGACGAACGTCGGGCCCTGGTGCCGTTGCTCCGGGGGCAGTCCGGCGGTGATGAACCGGCGGCCGATGACTCCGGCCAGGAAGCTGCGCATCGCCAGCGGGGCCAGCACCGGGATGCAGAAGAACACCATGTAGCTGAAATGCAACGTCTGGGCCAGCGCCCGGCAGAACCGGAGCGGCCGGTAGGGGCGGGCCAGACCGTCCCGGATATAGCGGCTCAGATGCTGCGGGTCCGGGCCGGAGATCGAGGTGTAGGAGGCCACCCGGTCGTCGGCCTCGGGGCGGCTCAGGTATTCCCACAGGGTCGCCGCGCCCCAGTCGTGGGCCACCGCGTGCACCGGCACGCCCGGACTCAGGGCCGCGATCACCGCGCCGAAGTCGTCGGCGAGCCGGGAGATCGAGTAGGCGTCCACCGGGCCCGGTGCGTCCGAGGCGCCCGCCCCCCGGTTGTCGTAGCGGATGACGCGGTGCGAATCGGCCAGCAGGGCGACCACCCCGTCCCACAGGACGTGGCTGTCGGGCCAGCCGTGCACCAGGACGACGGTGGGTCCGTCGGGGTTGCCGTCCTCGTAGACGGCGAGCCGGGTTCCGTCGTGGGCGTCCACGTAGCGCGTCGGGTTCACGCGCCAGACCCTGCCGCCACCGGACGGGACCGTCAAGAACCGGCGTGTTTCCCCTGGTGCCGCGGGACGCGCTGACGAATGACAGGATGGGAACACCGGCCCTGTGGTAACCCTGTGGGTGTGGCTGGGCCGAAGCGCGGCAGCCGGTGATCACAATGACGATCAACACGACGTTCGAGGGAGTCCACATGGCCGTGTCCGTCCAGATGCCCGCACTTGGGGAAAGCGTCACGGAGGGCACTGTCACCCGCTGGCTCAAACAGGAGGGCGACACCGTCCAGGTGGACGAGCCGCTGCTGGAGGTGTCCACCGACAAGGTGGACACCGAGATCCCCTCGCCCGCCTCGGGGGTGCTGACCAAGATCGTCGCCCACGAGGACGACACGGTGGAGGTCGGCGGTGAACTCGCCGTGATCAGCGAGGCAGGCGAAGCCGCCCCGCCCGCGCCCGCCCCGGCCGCCGAGGCCCCCGCCGCCCAGGCGGCGCCGCAGCCGCCCGCCGAGGCCCCCGCCCCCGCGGCCCCCGCCCCGGCACCGCAGCCCGAGCCGAGCCCCGCTCCCGCAGCTCCGCCCGCCGGTGACGCCACCCCGGTGCTGATGCCGACGCTGGGCGAGTCGGTGACCGAGGGCACCGTCACCCGCTGGCTGAAGAAGGTGGGCGACTCGGTGGCGGTGGACGAACCGCTGGTCGAGGTGTCCACCGACAAGGTCGACACCGAGATCCCCTCCCCGGTGGCCGGCGTCCTGCTGTCGATCACCGCCGACGAGGACACCACGGTGGCCATCGGCGGCGAGTTGGCCAGGATCGGGGTGGCGGGGTCCGCCCCGGCGGCGCCCGCGGCCCCACCTGCACCTCCCGCGCCGGCAGCGCAGCCCGAACCGGCCCCGGCTCCGGCCCCCGCACCGGCCCCCGCACCCGCAGCGGCCCCTGCCCCGGCCCCGGCCCCCGCACCCGCGGCACCCGCGGCACCCGCTCCCGCCGGTGACGGAACCCCTTACGTCACCCCGCTGGTCCGCAAGCTCGCCGCCGAGAACGGTGTCGACCTCGCCGCGGTGAAGGGCACCGGCGTGGGCGGCCGGATCCGCAAACAGGACGTGCTGGCGGCCTCCCAGCCCAAGGAAGTCCCCCGGCCCGCCGCGCCGTCGGCACCCCCGGCGCCCGCGGCGGCGGCTCCGGCGGCACCCGTCGCCTCCCCGCTGGCACATCTGCGCGGGACCACCCAGAAGGCCAGCCGGATCCGTCAGCTCACGGCCAAGAAGACCCGTGAGTCCCTGCAGGCCACCGCCCAGCTCACCCAGACCCACGAGGTCGACATGACGAAGATCGTCAGTCTGCGGGCCCGGGCCAAGAAGGATTTCGCCGAGCGCGAGGGCGTCAACCTGACCTACCTGCCGTTCATCGCCCGCGCGGTGATCGACGCGCTCAAGGCGCACCCGAACGTCAACGCCAGCTACAACGAGGACACCGGCGAGATCACCTACTACGACGCCGAACACCTCGGTTTCGCGGTCGACACCGAACAGGGTCTGCTCTCCCCGGTGGTGCACAACGCCGGTGATCTGTCGCTGGCCGGACTCGCTCGGGCCATCAGCGATATCGCGTCCCGGGCCCGCTCCGGCGGACTCAAGCCCGACGAGTTGTCCGGCGGCACCTTCACCATCACCAACATCGGCAGTCAGGGCGCGCTCTTCGACACCCCGATCCTGGTGCCGCCGCAGGCGGCGATGCTGGGCACCGGCGCGATCGTCAAACGGCCGCGGGTGATCGTCGACGAGATGGGCAACGAGTCCATCGGTGTGCGGTCGGTCTGCTATCTGCCGCTGACCTACGACCACCGTCTCATCGACGGAGCCGACGCCGGGCGGTTCGTCACCACGATCAAGCGACGGCTGGAAGAGGGCGCCTTCGAAGCCGAACTCGGGCTGTAGCGGTGGCCCGGAAACCCCGAGCCACTGAACCCCGCACCATCGCCATTGCCGGCTCGTCCGGCCTGATCGGCACGGCTCTGGTCGCTGCGCTGCGCGCGAGCGGGCACCGCGTCATCCGGATCGTGCGGCGGGCGGCCGCCAACAGCGACGAGCTGGAATGGCATCCCGACAACGACGACTTCGATCCGGAGGATCTGTCCGGGGTCGACGCGGTGGTCAACCTCTGCGGCGTCGGGGTCGGTGATCGGCGCTGGTCCGGCGCTTTCAAGCAGAGCCTGCGGGACAGCCGGATCGACCCGACCGAGGTGATTTCCGCCGTCGTGGCCGAAGCGGAGATCCCCATCCTGATCAACGCCAGCGCGGTCGGCTTCTACGGCGACACCGGGGAGCGCGTCATCGACGAGACTGCGCCCGCCGGCGATGGATTCCTCGCCGCGCTGTGCGCCGACTGGGAGGCTGCCACCCGGCCCGCGCAGCAGGTCGGTACCCGGGTCGTGCTGGCCCGGACCGGGCTGGTGCTGTCCCCGCGAGGTGGGCTGCTGAGTCGGCTGCGTCCGCTGTTCGCCCTCGGTCTGGGCGCCCGGCTGGCCGACGGTCGGCAGTACATGCCCTGGATCAGCCTCGAAGACGAGGTGCGGGCGCTGGAATTCGCGCTGAACACCCCGGCGCTGTCCGGTCCGGTGAATTTCACCGGACCGACCCCCGTCACCAACGCCGAGTTCACCAGCGCCCTCGGCCGGACACTGCACCGCCCCGCGCCCTGGATGGTGCCCGGGTTCGTGCTGCGCACCCTGGTCGGCGAGTTCGCCGAGGAGGGGCTGCTGGGCGGGCAGCGAGCCGTCCCCGCCGCCCTGGAGCGGGCCGGCTTCAGCTTCCACCACACGACCATCGCCGAGGCCCTGGCTTATTCGACGGCCACCTCAACGGGTACCTGAGCGGCGTAACCTCGGGAACGTGGCGCGGTCAGTGCGGTTCGAGAAGGAGCCGATCGACGTCCGGCACCTGGGCACTGTCGACTACCAGCAGGCCTGGGAGCTTCAGCGGGAACTGGCCGACGCGCGCGTGGCGGGTAGCCCGGACACGCTACTGCTGCTGGAGCATCCCTCGGTGTACACGGCGGGCAAGCGCACCGAACCCGGCGAGCGACCGGCCGACGCCATCCCCGTCGTCGACGTCGACCGCGGCGGAAAGATCACCTGGCACGGCCCCGGTCAACTGGTCGGCTATCCGGTGATCCGCCTCGCCGAGCCCCTGGATGTCGTCAACTACGTTCGCCGCCTTGAGGACTCGCTGATTCTGGTGTGCACGCAGTTGGGCCTCGATGCCGGCCGGGTGGCGGGCCGGTCCGGCGTCTGGCTCCCCGCCTCCGCGGGCCGGCCGGAACGCAAGATCGCTGCGATCGGCATTCGGGTCGCCCGCGGGGTTGCCGTGCACGGCTTCGCCCTGAACTGCGACTGTGATCTTGCGGCCTTCTCGGCGATCGTGCCCTGCGGTATCCGCGATGCCGGGGTCACCTCGCTAAGCGCTGAACTGGACCGCCGGGTGGGCGTGGACGAGGTGCGCCACCGGGTCGCCGGCGCCGTCTGCGCAGCACTCGACGGGAACCTCGTACCATCGCAGACATGAGCGTGGATCGGGATGGCCGCAAGCTGTTGCGCCTGGAGGTGCGCAACGCCGAAACCCCGATCGAACGCAAACCCCCGTGGATCAAGACCCGCGCCCGGATGGGCCCGGAGTACACCGCGCTGAAGGGTCTGGTGCGTCGCGAAGGTCTGCACACCGTCTGCGAAGAGGCCGGCTGCCCGAACATCTTCGAATGCTGGGAGGACCGCGAGGCCACCTTCCTGATCGGCGGCGAACAGTGCACCCGCCGCTGCGACTTCTGTCAGATCGACACCGGTAAACCCGCCGACCTCGACCGTGACGAACCCCGGCGCGTCGCGGAGAGCGTCGCCGCGATGGGGTTGCGGTACGCCACCGTGACCGGGGTGGCCCGCGACGACCTGCCCGACGGCGGGGCCTGGCTGTACGCCGAGACGGTGCGCGCCATCAAGCGACTCAATCCCGCCACCGGTGTCGAACTCCTGATTCCCGACTTCAACGGCAACCCGGAGCATCTCAGTGAGGTGTTCGCCTCGCGTCCGGAGGTGTTGGCGCACAACCTCGAAACGGTGCCGCGGATCTTCAAGCGGATCCGCCCGGCGTTCCGCTACCAGCGCAGCCTGGACGTCCTCACCGCGGCCCGCGGGGCGGGTCTGGTCACCAAGAGCAATCTGATTCTGGGCATGGGCGAGACCATCGAGGAGGTGCGCACCGCGCTGGCCGACCTGCATGTCGCCGGCTGCGACATCGTCACCATCACCCAGTACCTGCGGCCGTCGCCCCGCCACCACCCGGTGGAGCGCTGGGTGCACCCCGATGAGTTCACCGACCTGGCCGGCTACGCCGAGGGCCTGGGCTTCGCCGGCGTGCTCGCCGGTCCCCTGGTGCGCTCGTCATACCGCGCCGGCCGGCTGTACCAGCAGGCGGCGTTGACGCGAAGCCCCGACCGTATTCTGGATAGCTATGGCGAAGTCCCGCACACCCGCTGAGGTCAAAGCAGCCAAGGCCGAAGCCAAGGCGGCCCGCAAGGCCGCGTCCAAGCAACGCCGCTCCCAGATCTGGCAGGCATTCCAGATCCAGCGCAAAGAGGACAAGCGGCTGCTGCCCTACATGGTCCTCGGGTTCGTCCTCGCGCTGGGCGTCTCGGTGCTGTTCGGGATCTGGGCGGGCGGTTTCTCCCTCTACCTGATGCCGGTGCTCGGGGTCATCCTCGGCGTTCTGGTGGCCTTCACCATCTTCGGCCGCCGCGCCCAGAAGAACGTCTACCGCAAGGCCGAGGGCCAGGTCGGTGCGGCGGCTTGGGCGCTGGAGAACCTGCGTGGCAAGTGGCGCGTCACCCCCGGCGTGGCCGCGAACGGACACCTCGATGCCGTCCACCGGGTGATCGGGCGTCCCGGTGTCATCTTCGTCGGGGAGGGTTCCGGAGACCGGGTGCGTTCGCTGATCGCCCAGGAGAAGAAGCGGACGGCACGCCTCATCGGAGAGGTGCCGATCTACGACGTCATCGTCGGCACCGGAGTGGGTGAGGTGCCGCTGTCGAAGCTGGAGCGCCACCTGACCCGGCTGCCGGCGAATATCACCGTCAAGCAGATGGACATCCTGGAGAACAAGCTCGTCGCGTTGGGAAGCCGGGTCGGGCCGGCCGCCATGCCCAAGGGCCCACTGCCCGCGCAGGCGAAGATGCGCGGCGTGCAGCGCACCGTCCGCCGGCGCTAGCTCTCTGCCCCCGCCGAGTCCTGCTCCGCGAGTGAGGAACCTCGCAGACAAACCGCGAGTAACTCTCTGCGGGATTCCTCACTCAACGTGACCGTGGCACACCGGCCCGCTCCACTCGCCGCACGATGTCGTCCCGACGGTCGCCCGCGAGCACGCGGATTCGGCGCCAGCCGACGCTCTCGATGTATTCGGCTCGCTCGACATCGGACCTGAACTGACGGGAATCCGTCCGGTGCTGCTCACCGTCGTACTCGGCCGCCACCATGGGCTCCTCCCAGCCCATGTCCAGGTAATAACGCGAGTAGCCGTTGGGCCTGAGCACTGGAATCTGCGTGCGGGGCCGAGGGAAACCGGCCTCGATGAGGAGCAGTCGCAACCAGGTCTCCTTCGGTGACTGTGCGCCCGCGTCGACCAGATCGAGTCGTTCGGCCACCCGCCGGCGGCCCCTGACCCGGGGATGCGCGTTGCGCACGGAAGTCACGTCGCCGGTCCGGAATCCGGTTGCCCGCGCCAGCGCGTCGAGGCGTTGGACGGCAGTTCCTACCGGACCACGCCGGGCCAGATCGAAGGCCGTACGTGCGACCGTGGTGGCGGAGATACCTCGAATCTGTGTCACCTCGCCGCGGAGCAGAGTGTCGCGACGGGTGATCACTCCCGCCGGCGACTTGTTGTGCTCGAGGTTGACCTCGATCGGGGCGGCCGGGTCAACCCAGAGCGCACCGTGGAGAGCCGAGGCTGCCCATCCCGTGATGACCGCGCGCCGACGCGACCACAGCCAGGCGGCGATAATCCGATCATCGAGGGCCAGCGCCATCCGCTTCGGCGCATACACGTCGGGCAGTAGTCGGCGGTGGTCACGCTCCAACTCGTAACGGCTGACCAGACCGGCCGCCAGGGCCTCACTGGCGAGAAATACTCCGCGAACTCCCACCCCTGCGAGGGTGCCAGTTCGGCGGCGTCTGGCTGTTCGCCAATCCACAGCCCCAGTGGGACCGTCCCATCCACGCCCCGCCGAGTGAGGAACCCTGCAGGCAAGATGCGAGAAAGCCCATGCGAGGTTCCTCACTCAACGCAAATTAACGCAGCACGACGGCGGTGGCGGTCAGCCGATCCTGGAAACCACGCCCGTCGCTGTCGGTGAACAGCGCCGGAATCACCAGGGCGATCAGCAACCCGCGGGCGGCGGCCCGACCGGTTCCGACGTGCTGCCGGTGGTCGATCGAGGCCACTCGGAGCTTCAGCAGGTACTGCCCGGGGGTGAACCCGTACAACCGGACCGACAGCACCCCCAGGACGAACCAGATCACCAGCACCGCCATGGACAGAAACCGCATGGTCAACAGGCCGGAGGTCAGCGCAAGACCGGCCAGTCCGTAGGCGATCAGCCAGTCCACGAGCAGGGCCGCCACCCGCCGCCCCATCCGGGCCTGCGAACCGGGCCCGAACTCCGGAAGCCCGAGGCGTTGCCCCGGATAACCGGGCGCTCCCGCCGAATCCGGCCCGGACAGCCACGACCCGATCTCTCCTGCCATGGGCCCAGAATAGGCGGGCTCGGACCGGCCTCGCCCGGCGCGGGGCGCGGGGATGGGCAGTCCCGACGCGTAACGTCCGCGCAACATTGGCTTGACGGACGTGCAACATCGGCTCCCTAGCGTCAGCCGCGGGTCAGGGAAAGCCCCACCTAGAGCGCACCATAAGGCTGCACAAAGGAGTAACTACGTGGCGAAGCACAAGAGCGCCGACGACATCTTCAAGCTGATCAAGGACGAGAAGGTCGAGTACGTCGACATCCGGTTCTGCGACCTGCCGGGCATGGTCCAGCACTTTTCGATCCCGGCGACGGCCTTCGACGAGAGCGTGTTCGAGGACGGCCTGGCCTTCGACGGCTCATCGGTTCGCGGCTTCCAGTCGATCCACGAGTCCGACATGATGCTGCTGCCGGATCCCGAGACCGCCCGGATCGACCCGTTCCGGGCCGCGAAGACGCTCAACATGAACTTCTTCGTGCACGACCCGTTCACCCGCGAGCCGTACTCCCGTGATCCCCGCAACGTGGCACGCAAGGCGGAGAACTACCTGGCGTCCACCGGGATCGCCGACACCTGCTACTTCGGCGCCGAAGCCGAGTTCTACATCTTCGACTCGGTGTCCTTCGACTCCAAGATGAACGGCACCTTCTACGAGGTGGACTCGGAGTCGGGCTGGTGGAACTCCGGCGAGCCGTACGAGGCCGACGGCAGCCCCAACCGCGGATACAAGGTCCGTCCCAAGGGCGGTTACTTCCCGGTCGCCCCGTACGACCACTACGTCGACCTGCGCGACGAGATGTCGACCAACCTGATCAACGCCGGCTTCACCCTGGAGCGGGGCCACCACGAGGTCGGCACCGCCGGCCAGGCTGAGATCAACTACAAGTTCAACACCCTGCTGCATGCGGCCGACGATGTGCTGCTGTTCAAGTACATCATCAAGAACACCGCCTGGCAGAACGGCAAGACCGTCACCTTCATGCCCAAGCCGCTGTTCGGCGACAACGGTTCCGGCATGCACGCCCACCAGTCGCTGTGGAAGGACGGCAAGCCGCTGTTCCACGACGAGTCGGGCTACGCGGGACTGTCGGACATCGCCCGGCACTACATCGGCGGCATCCTGCACCACGCCCCGTCACTGCTGGCCTTCACCAACCCGACGGTGAACTCCTACAAGCGTCTGGTGCCGGGCTACGAGGCGCCGATCAACCTGGTCTACAGCCAGCGCAACCGCAGCGCCTGCGTCCGTATCCCGATCACCGGCAACAACCCCAAGGCCAAGCGCCTGGAGTTCCGCTGCCCGGACAGCTCGGGCAACCCGTACCTGGCGTTCGCGGCGATGCTGATGGCCGGTATCGACGGGATCAAGAAGAAGATCGAGCCGCTGCCTCCGGTCGACAAGGATCTCTACGAGCTTCCACCCGACGAGGCCGCCAACATCCCGCAGGCGCCCACCTCGCTGGCGGCGGTGATCGACCGGCTCGAGCAGGATCACGACTATCTCACCGAGGGTGGAGTGTTCACCTCCGACCTGATCGAGACCTACATCTCCTACAAGCGGGAGAACGAGATCCTGCCGATCCAGATTCGCCCTCACCCGTACGAGTTCTCGCTGTACTACGACGTCTAATCGGCCCGTCTGACTGAAATAGCCGCCTGGCCGGTGCGACACGTCGCCGGCCAGGCGGCCGTTTTCATGGGCGGAAACCGGTCGGACTTCAGACGACACGGGCGCTCTGGCAAAGGTAGGTCGGGGCACGGAAGGCAGCGACGGCAGGCCGGGAAACCACCCAAACTGCGACGAAGCAGGGCGGTGGCCCCAGACTCCCCACCGGCTCACGGGGCCACCGCACCCTGCACAGCAAACAATACCTGAGGCCGAGGTGAGCGGAAGCTTAATGGCGAATGAGCGACCGGGCCCAGTCCCCGACGTGCCGCGTACAGCCGTCCGTGATGCGCGAACCCGGAAGTGGATGCCATACTTCGATGCGCACGTGACAGGCGATACGAGGGTGCACGAATGAGGAGCGTTATGAAGGTCAGCTACGTGGCTGTGACGGCCGTTCTGGCGGGTATGTCGTTGGGTACGGCGGTGCCCGCTCAGGCCGAGCCACTGGCCGATCCCCACGCCCTGGGGACCTACACCTTCGAGGCCGAGAGCGGCGAAGTGGCCACCTGGACCATCACCCCGTGCGCCGAGGACTCGCTGCACTGCGTGAACGTGAGCTCCACCGGCAACGAGAAGCGCAAGCCCTGGAGCGCGAACGCCTACTGGACGGTGGGCTCGTGGATCCTGTTCGTCGACCAGCCCGACGCGATCCTGTGCAACAACGGCTCCTCGGCCCCCGGCGTGAACAACTACTCCTGGGATGCCACCTCGCTCAACGGCTACGCCAGCATCTTCAACGGCAGCGGTGCCTGCGGATCGGAACCGGGCAGCCTGGCCATTCCGTTTGCGCTGACCAAGACCGGCGAAGCGCCGCGGATGCCCGATGCACCGATCTACTCCGAGCCGTACGTCGTCGAGATCCCGCCGCCGTACGAGCCGCCCGCCGGCGGCGCACCGAGCCAGCCGATGCCGGCCGAGAGCGATCCGGCCCTCGTCGCGACGCCCAACCCCATCCCGAACGAGAGCCAGCCGCTTACCGAGGCCGAGGTCGCCGAGCCGGGCTTCAACGCCTCGCCCGGCGGCGGTGGTGGCGGCGCCCGGCGTTAGTCAGACACACTCCAGGAGGGCGTCGGCGGATTCGCCGAGTGCCCCGACCGTGGACAGGATCTGGAGTCTGCCGTTCCCCTGATGGGTAGTGGCACAGACGATGCCACACCTGCCGGAATCCACCCGACGGGCGATCGTCGGCGATCGTTCCAGCAGGGCCAGTCCGGTGTCGACGATGTGCGCGGTGGTCACCTCCTCGACGGATTGCCCGTGGGCGCCGCGACGGACGATCGACCCGAACGCATGCTCGACGGTCGTCCGGATGGCTCCCTCGGGAATGGTCACCTCGTTCCAGGCCCGCACCGCCGTCTGCATCGCGTGGCAGTCGTGGTGACCCAGCACGACGATCAGCGGCACCTCGAGGGTGTCGACGGCGAACTCCAGGGCGCCCAGGACACCGAAGTCGATGACGTGGCCCCAGGTGCTGACGTCGATCAGTGATCCCCAGCTCTGGCCGAAGACCAATTCACCGGCCAGCCCCGAGTCCGAGCAGCGGAACACCGCCGCGACGGGCGGGTCCGCCGTCAATCCCCCGCGGTGTCCGCGGACCGGGGCGAAGAGCCGTTCGTTGCCGGCACGCAGCCGCTGCCAGGCGGCCAGCGGCGTGGCCGGTGTCGTGGTGGGACTCGATGAAGCGGACACGCGGGGGATCCTCTCTGCTGCGGGTGGGTTGTCGGTGGACTCGGGTGGCCGGGCGAGATCTGCGGAGCTAGATCTGCGGAACGGCGGCCTGCGGGCTGGGGCTCACGCTGAAGTACTCCGGCCGGCTGACGTACGTTTCGGTCACGAACATCACCCCCGGCGATACGTCGAGCAGCGGGCGCAGACCCGCGAGCAGCGCCTCCAGCTTGTCCTCCGGGACCACGGTGATGATCAGCTCCAGGGCGGCCTGCTGGTTGAACAGCAGCCGGCCCTGGTGATAGCCGTTGTGGCCGAGTCCGGAGACGCCGGAGAGGCTGGTGAACCCGGTGGCGCCGACGCTCTTGATCAGATCGCGGACGGCGGGGGCATTGCTACCGGAGACGACGACCTCGATCTTGATCATCTTGGTCAGTCCAGCTGCGGTCATCGGAGTATCTCCTCGTTGTTGTTGTTGTTGTTGTTGGGGACGTTGGTGTTGGGGAGGTTGTCAGTGGAGTGGCCGGTCAGGGCGTCCTGCTCGCTGGTGGTGTCGCTCCAGTCCCGCCAGCCGGCGCGGGTCCAGCGCTGCCAGTCCTGTCCGGGCCGCTCCCGAGCCGCCAGGGCGACCCAGTCATTGCCGAACAGCTGCTGCAGAATCGGGTTGCGCTCGACGATCTCGTCGATCCGCGACAGCGGGGCCTGGACCACGGCCAGCAGCCGCACCGGCTCGTGCAGCAACCGCTCACCGTCGGACACCGACTGCCATGGCAGACCCAGTTGCAGGTCGCTGGTGTGGCCGGCGATGACGCCCACGCCGCCGACGACGTTGTGGATCGTCTTGGTGCCCGCCCCGAAGACCTGCGGCGCCACGGTGGAGAAGTAGTACTGGCAGTTGATCCACTGCGCGACCACCAGCGGTGCGGTCAGGATCGTCTCCAGCGCCGAACCGTCGGTGTCCACCTCGGCCTCGTAGGAGTGCAGGAACGTCCGGCGCTGCAGGTCGATCCCCCTGGTCACCGACCGGGGCGCGACGATGAAGGCCGCGTTCCCGGCCAGCCCCCACTCGGGGTAGACCTGGGCCCAGTCCGAGGACCGGTTGCTGACGTGCCGGAACGCACGTTCGGGGGTGACGGCGCCCCGCGAACCCCGCACCGCGCCGGGCAGCACCGCGCAGCGTTCCGCGGCCAGCGCCGCCCCCGCGCGGTCGAGATCGCGCTCCAACAGGTCCAGATCGGCCTGGTACTCCGCGGGAATCAGGTGCGGGTCGAGAATCTCGACCCGGTCCACCGCGGTGTCGTGCTGGGCGGCGACGAACAGGGTGTCCGCCGGGATGTCGATGCCCAGGCTGCGCAGGCCGGCACGCACCTCGGGGCGGTTGAGAATCGCCACCGCGGTGCGGGCGTTGGGCCCGCCGGCCTGACCACCGCAGGCACCGCAGTCCAGCGAGGCCTGGTACGGGTTGTTCTCCGTGGTGCTGCCATGCGCGCACATCACCACCAAGCGGGCGAAATCCCTGGTCAGACCCATGGTGGTCAGCGCCACCTGAGCGAAGAGCACCTGCTCGTTGTGCGGCATCGCGGTCAGGTCGATCACCGTCGGAGCGGTCGGAGCCAGCGTGTCGCGCAGCTTCCGCCGTACCGCCGCGCTCACCGCCGGGGCCAGGGTCTTGGCGGCCGACAGCGGGCCGGCCGCCACACCCGCCGCCTCGGCGAGGGTGAACGGGGCGCCCAACGACTCCTTGGCGACGTGGAAGGCCGACTCCGCGCCGGCCAACCGGTTCACCCCGGCGATCCGGCGCCGGACGGCATCCTCGGCATCCGACGCGGGCACCTCGGTGATGTCGTGATTCGGTGCGATGAGAACCGGGCAGAGATCACTGGAGTCGCCGCCGAGGATGTCGGTGTAGCGGATGGCCACGGCGAAGAACCCGGCGAATCCGAGGGTGTCGTAGCCGCCGATCGCCTCGAGGTGCCGGCGCAAACCCTCGGAGCGGGTGTCGATGCAGGTGATCATCTGGGTGTGCACCGCGCCCCGCACCGGGGCCGGCGTCGCCGAGCTCAGCTGAGCCAGCAGCCCGTCGCGGTAGTGGGCTTCGAAAGCGTTCTGCCACAACACTTCCCGTGCGGTCACCGGCAGGGCGGTGAGCACCCGGGCGACGGCGACGAGTTCCTCGTCGGCGACCGGGCCCACGTTCATCGCCCTGAGCACCTCGGCGGCACGCAACCGGGCCGACGGAATCTCCCCGCCGGGGCCGGCCACACGCTCGTCGGCCTGCGCAGCGCCACCGCCACCGAGCAGGGCGGCCTCGTAGCTCAGCCGCATCGCCAGGTAGTCGACCAGGTCGATCCGGACGTCCCGGCCGGCGCACCAGTTGATGTGGGCGGCCCAGCCCGGCATCCGGGTCAGGTGGGCCTGCAGGTAGGCGATCCGGGCGTCCTCGCGGACCTCCAGGCGGCTCAGCGCGGCCAGGATCGCGTCATCGGCCAGCTCGGGCACCCGTCGCAGCTCGGCCCGGGCCGCGCGCGGCAGGCTCCGGTCGGCGGGGGCGAGGGTCCGCCAGGCGGAGTAGAAGCCGTTCTCCCGGCCCGGCATCGGCCAGGCGCCGCCACCGAAGAAGGCGCCGCACCACTTGGCGGTCTGGGCGTCCACCGTCGCGGCCACCGCGGCGGAACGCTCCTCCGCCCGGGTGAGGAACCGGCGAGCCGGAGTCGGGCTGCCGGTCCCATGCAGCAGGTCCGCCCGCAGCACCTCCACCGCGCTCACCTCCCGGCCGCCGAGCCGCAGGGTCGGCTCGGCAGCGAGGTTCGGGTACCGCCGGATCAACGCCCGGTCCAGATCGGCGTCGGTGATCCGGCCGGCGGCGTGCAGGGCGCGGAAGCCCTGCTCGCCCAGCGTTCCGGGCATCCCGTAGAGATCACCGGCCCGCCGGATCGCCTGCTCGAACGGCATGCCCTCCAGGCCGGCCAGCGGGTTGACCGCGATGAAGGTCTCCAGCGGGTAGTGGGTGGGCAGCACCCGCGCGGCGAGCGTGATCTGGGTGCGCAGCCGGGCGCGGTTCGGGCTGAGGTCGGTTGCGGTCGTCACGAACGTGCTCCTGTCAGTTGGGCGGACGGCACCGGGATGGTCCCGGCGCTGAGGGCATTGGTGTAGAGCAGGTGCTGCAGGCGGGCCGCCGCGGGCGCCGACCGGATGGCGCCCAGGACGCCCAGGCCGATCAGGGCGGCGGCCGCGATGAGCCAGACCGCGAGCACCGGCAGGGTCGCCGCCGGGATGGCCGGCTCGAGGTAGGCGCTGACCCCGCTGATGACGGCGACGTAGGCGATGGCGGTGGGCATCAGCACGGTCCCGGCGAGCAGGGCGCCGGTAACGCCCGGCCGCCGCTTGAGCCAACCCCAGGTCGCCGCCGCGCCGGTGACGAAGGCGAAGATCAGCAGGGCGTGCTCGGCCGCGTGCGTGCCGGTGGAGGGAACCAGCAGCAGCGCTGCAGCCATGGCCGCGGCGGGCAGGAGGACCGAGGCGATGGCGTTGACCACGGTCTGGGTCCGGCCGACCGGGCCCGCCGGCGGCTGGAATTCGGCGCGGCGGCGGGCCGCCACCGCCGAACCCGAGGACAGGAAGAGTGTGGACTTGTAGAACCCGTGCGCGACCAGGTGGATGACCGCGGCCGCCCACAGACCCAGACCGCAGGTCAGGATCATGAAGCCCATCTGCGCCGTGGTCGAGTTGACCAGAGCGCCCTTCACATCGGGCTTCACCAGCATGATCACCGCCCCGTAGACCATGGTCGCCGCGCCGGCCAGGATCGTCAGCGCGCGGGCCGCGTCATCGGCGGTCAGCGGCGCCAGACGGATGAGCAGGATGCCGCCGGCGTTGACCACACCGGCGTGCAGCAGAGCCGACACCGGTGTGGGAGCGGCGAGCGTCGCCGGCAGCCAGCGGTGGAACGGGATCTGAGCCGACCGGGACAGCGCGGCGATGACGATCAGGATCGCCACCACGGCCAGGACCGGTCCGCCGAACCGGCCGGACTCGACGTCGCGCAGTTCGATGCGGCCCCAGGTCGCGGTGGCCAGCACCACCGCGACCCAGAGTGCGAGGTCGCCGACGACGAAGGCGGTGACGGTGCGACGAACGCCATCGCGGGCGGCGGGGATGTGCCAGTAGGTGCCCAACAGCAGGCACAGCGCCGCACCCGCCATCGTCCAGAAGACCGCCATGCCGACCAGGGTCTGGGCAGTCATCAGGCCGGCGGACGCCGCGGTGAGCAGACCGGCCCCCCCGGAGAACCAGGAGGCGCGCGGATCGCCGGCGAGGTACCGCACCGCGTAGGACTGGACGATGGCGCTGACCCCGAACACCAGGAGCAGCAGCACCGCGGCGAGGCGGTCGACCGCCAGGTCGACCGGGCCCGTGACCGCGATCACCTCGCTCGCGCCCGCCTTGACGGCGAAGGCCGCCGCTAGAACGAACCCGAGTCCGGAGATCAGTGCGCCGATCCGACCGGTGCGCCGGGGCGCCCGCCCACCGACGAAGAAGGCTGCCACGCCCGTGACGAGCGGTAGCACCACCATGGCCGATAAACCAGGATTCGCGATCGTCAACATGCGAATCAGATTACGTAGGTTTGGATACGCCTGTCAATCTTCTGGGATTGATAATCTTCCGACGTGGCTTGGACCCGACCCCGCGACCCCTCCCCACCGCCCGGCGGGTGCTATCGCGGCGCGGTGGTCGCCGTCGGCACCCGGCACGGCAAGGAACGCCAGTTCAGCCACCCGTTCTCCGCCATCCTCGGGGCGCGCCTGGTCACCCCGCCCGACCTCGACACCGACCGATTCGGCACGTTCACCGGTGAGCGAGCCCGGCTGGGCACCGCGGTGCAGGCCGCGCGGGCGAAGGCACACCTGGCGATCGACCGCGCCGGGTTGCCCCTCGCCCTCGCCAGCGAGGCCAGTTACGGTCCGCTGCCCGGCATCGGCGGGTCCGGCCATGAGGAGATCCTGTTGTTCTGCGACACCGTCCGCGGGATCGAGGTCCTCGAAGGCCACCGCAGCGCGGAGATTCCCGGCACCACCCATGAGGTATCCCAGCACCGCGAGATTCCACCGTCGCTGCTCGCGGGCCTGCCCGGTCAGGCGCTGATCGTCCGGTCCGCGCAGTCCGGGCCGGGTGGCGTCGTGGTGAAGGGGATCACCGAGGTGAGCGGCCTGCGGGCCGCGGTCGAGAAGGCGGTCGCCGGTTCCGCCGACGGCCGCGCCGTCGTCGCACCCGATCTGCGGGCCCACGTCAACCCCAGTCGCCGACGGGTGCTGCGTCACCTCGCCACCGTGATGGCCCGTCGTCTCGCCACGCTGTGCCCGGCCTGCGCCACCCCCGGTTTCGGCCGGGTGGGAACCGCCCCGGGGCTGCCGTGCGGACTCTGCGCCACGCCGACACCGTTGGCCCGCAGTGAGATTCACGCCTGCTGCCGGTGTGGGTTCAGCGAGTCCCGGCCGGTGCAGCCGGCTTCCGCGGACCCAGCGCACTGTCCGCTGTGCAACCCCTGAACCGCCGGGGAACCCCCGGCCGGCCTCATTGAACCCCGAACACCCTGTTCACCACGGCTTTCGCCCGCCGGGTGACCCGAAGATAGTTGTCCAGGAACTCCCCGCCGTCGTCGCTGCGCCAGCCCGCGGCCACCGCGACGGCGTTGAGCTGACGGCCGGGGCCGGGCAGTTGGTCGGTCGGCTTACCGCGGACCAGCACCAACGCGTTGCGCGCCCGGGTGGCGGTCAGCCACGCGTCCCGGAGCAACTCGGCGTCGCCGGCCGGGATCAGCTCGGCCTCCGCGATCGCGTCCAGCGCCGCGCACGTCGACGAATTCTTCAGGGCCGGAACATCATCGGCGTGCTGCAGTTGCAGCAGTTGGACGGTCCACTCGACATCGGCCAGCCCGCCCCGGCCGAGCTTGGTGTGGGTGTTCGGGTCGGCGCCGCGGGGCAACCGCTCGGCGTCCACCCTGGCCTTGATCCTGCGGATCTCCTGCACCGCCGCCGGGGCAATCCCGCCGGCCGGGTAGCGAATCCGGTCGGCCATCGCCAGGAACTCCCGGCCCAGGTCCGGATCGCCGGCCACCGGCACGGCACGTAGCAACGCCTGGACCTCCCAGGGCTGCGCCCACTGCGCGTAGTAGGCCGTGTAGGAGGCCAGCGTTCGGACCAACGGGCCGCTGCGCCCCTCGGGGCGCAGGTTGGCGTCGACCTCCAGCGGCGGATCGTCGCTGGGGGTGCCGAGCAGGGTGCGCAACTGCTCGGCGACGGATACCGACCACTTGACGGCGCGGGTCTCGTTCGCGCCGGGCACCGGGTCGCAGACGAACATGACGTCGGCGTCCGACCCGTAGCCCAACTCCCCACCACCGAGCCGGCCCATCCCAATCACCGCGATCCGCGCCGGCGCCGGCCCGTCCTCGGTGCTGCCTCGGATCACCGCCTCCAGGGCGCACTGCAGCACCGCGACCCACACCGAACTCAGTGCGGTGCAGACCTGGTCGACGTCGAGCATGCCGAGCAGGTCGGCCGACGCCACCCGGGCCAGTTCGCGACGGCGCAGGGTGCGCGCGGCGGCGATGGCGCGCGCCGGTTCGGGATGCCGGCCGGCCGAGGCGATCAGCGCCCGCGCCACACCGTCCGGATCGACGTCGAGCAGTTTCGGGCCGGTCGGCCCGTCGGCGTAGGTCGCGATCACCTCCGGCGCGCGCATCAGCAGTTCCGGCACGTAGGCGCTGGTGCCGAGCACCCGCATCAGCCGCTTGGCCACCGCGCTCTCGTCCCGCAGGGTCGCCAGGTACCAGCGCTGGTCGGCCAGCGCCTCGCTGATCCGGCGGTAGGCCAGCAGCCCGCCATCCGGGTCCGGGGTGTCGGACAGCCAGTCCAGCAGCCGGGGCAACAGGACGGCCTGGACCCGGCCGCGCCGGCCGCCCACGTTGACCAAGGCGCTCAGATGGGTCAGCGCGCTCTGCGGCCCCTCATAGCCGAGCGCCGCCAACTGCCGTTCGGCGGCCTCCGCCGACATCCCGGTGGCGAAGCCCAGCGGCGAGCCGACCGACTCCAGCAGCGGTTGGTAGAACAGCTTGGCGTGCAGCTTGGACACCCGGACGTTCTGCCGTTTGATCTCCTCGCGCAGAACCCCGAGGGCGTCGTGAGTGCCGTCCGGGCGGACGTGGGCGGCGCGGGCCAGCCAGCGCAGCGCCTCGTCGTCGTCGGCGGCGGGCAGTAGGTGGGTGCGCCGCAGCCGCTGCAGTTGCAGCCGGTGTTCGAGCAGCCGGAGGAACTCGTAGGAGGCGGTGAGGTTGGCGGAGTCGTCACGGCCGATGTAACCGCCCGCACCGAGTGCGGCCAGGGCGTCGACGGTCGAGGCGACGTGCAGCGAGCTGTCGGTGCGCCCGTGCACGAGTTGCAGCAACTGAACGGCGAACTCGACGTCGCGCAGGCCGCCGGTGCCCAGTTTGATCTCCCGGTCCCGCACGCCCGCGGGCACCAGGGATTCGACCCGGCGGCGCATGGCCTGGACGTCGGCGACGAAGTCTTCCCGCTCGCAGGCGGTCCACACCATCGGCATCAGTGCATCGATGTAGGCCCGGCCCAGTTCTGGGTCCCCCACCGCCGGACGGGCCTTGAGCAGCGCCTGGAACTCCCAGGTTTTCGCCCACTTCTGGTAGTACGCGATATGGGAGTCCAGGGTGCGCACCAGGGCCCCGGCCTTGCCCTCCGGGCGCAGCGCGGCGTCGACCTCGAAGAACGCCTCGGAGGCCAGTCGCATCATCTCTCCCGCCACCCGCGTGGTGACCGGGTCGGCATCCTCCCCCACGAAGATGACATCGACGTCGCTGACGTAGTTCAGTTCCCGCGCACCGCATTTACCCATGGCGATCACCGCCAGTCGGGGCGCGGGGGCGTCCCGGCACACCATCGCGACGGCCGCCTGCAGTGCGGCGTCCAACGCCGCGTCGGCCAGGTCCGCCAGGTGCGCGCCGACGGTCGGGAACGGCAGCACCGGCTCGTTCTCGACGGTCGGAGCCAGGTCGAGCGCGGCCAGGATGAGCAGCTGATCCCGGTAAAGGGAACGCAGCTTGGGTGCCAGTGCCGTTGGCTCGCAGGGGCTTTCGCCGGCGACGCAGGCGCCGAAGATCGACCGTAACTGCTCGGGGCCGGGAAGGCTCAGCCTGCCCTGCAGCAGACGCCAGGAAGTCGGGTTGGCCACCAGGTGGTCACCGAGGGCGAGGGAGGAGCCCAGCACGGAGAACAGCCGGCCGCGCAGGGCGCGGTCCGTGGACAGCGCGGCGTTCAGTTCGGCCCAGTCGTCGCCGAGCGCTTCGGCAAGCCGCACCATGGTGTGCAGGGCGGCGTCCGCGTCGGGTGCGCGTGACAGCGACCACAGCAGTTCGACGTGGTCGTCGGTGTCCCAGCCCAGCAGCGCCAACTGCGCGGGGGCGCTCGGCTGCACCAGACCGAGCCGGCCCACACTGGGCACGCGGGGGCGCTGGGTTGCCGGTCGAGCAGCCGGTTCAGGTGCCGGTTTGGCCACCAGGCGACGTTACAGCGAGAGGTACTGCTTCAGCTCGAAGGGGGTGACGTTGCTGCGGTACTGCTCCCACTCGGCGCGCTTGTTGCGCAGGAAGTAGTCGAAGACGTGCTCGCCGAGGGCCTCGGCGACCAGTTCGGAGCGCTCCATCTCGGTAAGCGCCATGCCGAGGCTGGACGGTAACTCCCGGTAGCCCATCGCACGGCGCTCCTCGGGTGTCAGGGTCCACACATTGTCCTCGGCCTGCGGCGCCAACTCGTAGTTGTTCTCCACACCGCGCAGTCCAGCGGCCAGCAGGACCGCGAACGTCAGATAGGGGTTGCAGGCCGAGTCCGGGCTGCGCACCTCGATACGCCGCGACGACGCCTTGCGGGGGGTGTACATCGGCACCCGCACCAGCGCCGACCGGTTGGCCGCTCCCCAGGAGACGGCGGTCGGTGCCTCGCCGCCGTGCACCAGCCGCTTGTAGGAGTTCACCCACTGGTTGGTGACCGCGCTGATCTCACCGGCGTGCTCGAGGATTCCGGCGATGAAGGACTTCGCGACGGCGGACAACTGCAGCGGGTCCTCGGCGCTGTGGAAGGCGTTGGTCTCACCCTCGAACAGGCTCATGTGGGTGTGCATGGCCGAGCCGGGATACTCGGCGAACGGCTTGGGCATGAACGACGCGCGAACGCCCTCGGCGATCGCGACCTCTTTGATGACGTAGCGGAATGTCATGACGTTGTCGGCCATGGACAGGGCGTCGGCGTAGCGCAGGTCGATCTCCTGCTGGCCGGGAGCGCCCTCGTGGTGGCTGAACTCGACCGAGATGCCCATCTGTTCCAGGGCGTCGATCGCGTGCCGGCGGAAGTTGGGCGCCGAATCGTGCACCGCCTGGTCGAAGTAGCCGCCGTTATCCGCCGGCACCGGCACCGATCCGTCGTACGGGCCGGCCTCGAGCAGGAAGAACTCGATCTCGGGGTGGACGTAGCAGGAGAATCCCAGGTCGCCGGCCTTGGCCAGCTGACGCCGCAGCACGTGACGGCTGTCCGCCCAGGAGGGCGACCCGTCCGGCATCGAGATATCGCAGAACATCCGCGCCGAGTGGTGCTTGCCGGCACTGGTGGTCCAGGGCAGCACCTGGAACGTCGACGGATCGGGCCGAACCACCATGTCGGCCTCGGAGACCCGGGCGAAGCCCTCGATCGAGGAGCCGTCGAACCCGATGCCCTCCTCGAAGGCACCCTCGAGTTCGGCGGGCGCGATCGCCACCGTCTTGAGGAATCCCAGAACGTCGGTGAACCACAGCCGGACGAAGCGGATGTCGCGCTCCTCCAGCGTGCGCAGCACGAATTCCTTCTGGCGGTCCATGTCGCGAGCGTAGGCAGGCGCTGTTAATTCTGTGTTACGCCGACCGAGCGCCGACAGCCGCCCACCTCCCCTGACGTGCGGTTACACGGCGACGGGCGGACGACGCCGGCAGGACCGGGCGGTCGGCCTGGAGCCGACCCCGCCCGGTGCCGGGATCTCAATTGACACGAACCGCTGCCTCGGGGCGTACGTCCGCCCCGGAACGGGGTATAAAGAGACGCAGCAGGGCAGCGGCCTACTCCCCACAACCTAGGAGCCGCTGCCCTGTTTAGCACAAAATCCGCGTCGGCCGCCACCCGCTCCGGGCTGCCGCAGACCCCGGGACGGCCTAGCACTGCAGGTTGCCGGGCACCGTCCGGTCGACGAAATAGCTGATCACGGCGTCATCCACGCACGCGTTGCCGTCGAACACCACTGTGTGCTGGGTTCCGTCATAGGAGATCAGCGGGACCTGCAGCTGGCGGGCCAGGTCGACACCGGCCTGGTACGGAGTCGCCGGGTCGTGGGTGGTCGAGACCACCACGGCACTGCCGGCCGGGGCGGGCGACGCGGTCTTGGGCATCGAGGTGGGCGGGACGGGCCAGAACGCGCACAGATCGCGCGGTGCGTAGCCGGTGTAGTCCCCGTAGGCCAGGAACGGGGCCCGCTGCCGGATCTGGCGATCAGCTGCGGCCCACACGGCCGGGTCGGTCGGAGTCGGAGCGTCGACGCACCGGATTCCGTTGAACGCGTCCTGGCCGTTGTCGTAATGGCCGTCGGGGTCGCGGCCTTGATAATCGTCGGCCAGCAGCAGCAGGTCACCCGCGTCGGTGCCGCGCTTCAGCCCGAGCAGACCACTGGTCAAGTACTTCCAGTAATTAGGGGTGTAGAGCGCGTTGACGGTTCCGGTGATCGCGTCGGCGTAACTCAGCCCGCGGGGATCCGAGGTCGGCCCGGGCTCCGCGACCAACGGATTGACCAGTTCATGGAACCGCTCAACCGCTTTGGCCGGATTGTTGCCCAGCGGACAGGCCGCATACTGGGCGCAGTCGGCGGCGTAATCCTCGAAGGCCACCTGGAAACCCGCCATCTGATCCACCAGTGACGCCACCGGATCGGCCTCCGGGTCGATAGCCCCGTCGAGCACCATGGCCCGCACCCGGTCGGGGAAACGCTGCAGGTAGGCGGTACCAAGTTCGGTGCCGTAGCTGAACCCGAGGTAGTTGATCTTCTCGTCGCCGAGCGCCTGCCGCACGACGTCCATATCCTTTGCGGCCGAAGCGGTTCCGACGCCGGCGAGGAACTCCTTTCCCATCCGCTGGACGCACTGCGCGGCGAGATCGCGGTAGAGCCCTTCGATCTCGGCGACCCCGGACTTGCTGTAGTCCACCATCGGCTCGCGCCGCCACGCGTCGAACTCGGCGTCGGTGCGGCACCGCAACTGCGGGCTGGAGTAGCCCACCCCGCGCGGGTCGAACCCGACCAGGTCGAAGTGCTCGGTGATCGGGTTGTCGGACAGCCCGTCGGCGATGTTCACCACCGCGTCGACCGCTGAGGCTCCGGGTCCGCCGGGGTTCATCAACAGCGAGCCGATACGGCGTCCGGTGGCCGGGATCTTGATGACCGCGAGGTGGGCCTGCGGGCCGGTGGGGTCGGCGTCGTCGATCGGCACCGCGACGGTCGTGCACAACGCCCGGGGCAGGTACACATCGGCGACCATCTCGTCACAGCTCCCCCACTGCGGCGCCGACGCCGACGTCTGCCCGGCGCCCGGTGTGGCGGCGGCCGGACCGGTCCCCACCCCGACAGTCAGCACGGTGCAGAGGAATCCCGATATCCCGATACGCAACGCCGAGCCACGCCGACCCGAGGGATTCATGGCCGCCATCGTGGCACGGTGCGGGGGTCCTGCCGACGGCCGCTGCGGATCCGATACCGAGGTGTGACCGGCGCGGAACCGGGCGTCCGGAACCGTCCGATCCGGGTCAGCAGGTCGCGCCCGGAGCGGGCAGTTTCAGATCGACCAAGTACGCGGCGGCGTAGTCGTCCACACACTTCTCGCCCTGGAAGACCACGGTGTGCTGGGTCCCGTTGAAGGTCAGCAGCGCACCGCCGAGCTGCTTGGCCAGATCGACCCCGGCCTGGTAAGGCGTTGCCGGGTCACCGGTACTGGACACCACCAGGACCGGGGGCAGGCCCTCGGCGGAAACGAGGTGCGGGGTGCTGGTCGGCGGCACCGGCCAGAACGCGCAGGTGCTCATCGGCGCGTGACCGGTGAAGTCGCCGTAGCTCATGAACGGGGCCACCTCGCGCAGTCGGCGGTCCTCTTCGACCACCTTGGCCCGGTCGGTGATCGGCGGCTGGTCGACGCAGTTGACGGCGATCCGCGCGTCGGTGGCGTTGGTGTAGTGGCCCTGCTCGTCCCGGCGCATGTACATGTCGGCCAGGGCCAGCATGGTGTCGCCGCGACCGCGGGTCATCTCGGTGAGCCCCTGGGTCAGATGCCGCCACAGGTTCGGCGAGTACAGCGCCATGATGGTGCCGACGATGGCGTCGTTGTAGCTCAGCCCGCGGGGGTCGCGGGTGGGCATCGGCTTCTCCACCAGCGGGTCCACCAGGTCGCGATACTTGGCGACGGCCTTGGCCGGATCCGCACCCAGTGGGCAGCCCACGTCCTTGGCGCAGTCCGCGGCGTAGTCGTTGAACGCGTCCTGGAACGCCTTGGCCTGGTCGATATCGGCCTGGATCGGGTCGGCGTTGGGATCGACGGCGCCGTCGAGGATCATCGCGCGCACTTTGTCCGGGTAGGCCTCGGCGTAGGCCGCACCGATCCGGGTGCCGTAGGAGTAGCCCAGATAGTTCAACTTGTCGTCGCCGACGGCGGCCCGCAGCATGTCGAGGTCCTTGGCCACGCTGGCGGTGCCGACATTGGCCAGGAACTCGGTGCCCATCTTGTCCACACAGCGCTGGACGAACTGCTTGGTCTCGTTCTCGATCTTCTCGACGCCAGCCGGGCTGTAATCCACCTGCGGTTCGGCTCGGATCCGGTCGTTGTCGGCATCGGAGTTGCACCACAGCGCCGGGGTGGAGGCGGCCACCCCCCGCGGGTCGAAGCCGACCAGGTCAAAGCGCTCCCGGACCGACGCCGGCATCCCCTCGACGATCCCGGTGGCCGCCTCGATACCGGACTCCCCCGGCCCGCCCGGGTTGATGATCAGCGAGCCGATCCGCTCACCGGTCGCGGGGAACCGGATCAACGCCAGCGTCGCGGTTCCGGCGTCGGGGTTGTCGTAGTTCACCGGCACCGCGATCTTGCCGCACTGGGCTCCCGACGGGATCGGCAGCGCGTTCCCACCGCCGCCGGAGGGCCGGCACGGGCCCCACTGCGCGGGCTGCCCGATCTGGGGTTCGGCCAGGATCGCCCGGCCCGCCACCACGCTGCTGCAGCCCGCGCTGGCTGCCAGCACCGCAGCCGCGGAGGTCATCACCAGGGCGACGCGCCCGGCGCCGGATCGTCGATGGCTCATGGCGACCATGCTGCCATGCTCCCCCGTCAGGGCTGGTAAGGCTCTACTCAACGACGGGCGGCGCTCGCTCAACCGCAGGCGGCCACCAGTTCCTTGATCCCCGTCCCGAAACCATCCGCCATGTCCCACAGGTCCGGGAGCAGGTCGGGGCAGGAGATCAGGCCGACGTTGAGTTTCCCGTTGAGGGACATCACGGTGATGTTGAGCCCCGCCCCGTGGAAGATCGGCCCCAGCGGATAGAGAGCCGTCACCTCGGCGCCCAGGAAGTACAGCGGGATCTGCGGACCGGGGACATTCGAGATCACCAGGTTGTGCACCGGCCTGGCCTCGGTCAGCCAGCTGCGGGCGTACACCCGCATGGCGATCCCGAACACCGCCGGCCCGGCGAACTGACTCCAGTCCTGCAGCAGGGTGGCGCCGATCGCCGAACTGTGCTCCTTGGCGGCGACGTTGGCGTCGGCGATCGCCCGCAACCGCTCCACCGGGTCGGCGATCTGGGTCTGCAGAGTGGAGAACATCCCCGAGACCTGGTTGCGGCCCGGACGGTCCGAGCGGTCGTGAACCGACACCGGGACCATCGCCACCAGGCTGGACTCCGGCAGTTCCCCGCGGTCGAGCAGGTATGTACGCAGGACACCCGACACCAGGGCCATCACCACGTCGTTGACCTTCACCCCGAAATGGTCCTTGACGATCTTGATGTCGCCGAGATCCAACTGCGCGAACGCGACGTTGCGCTGGGCGTTGATGCTGGCGTTGAACGGGGTCTGCGGCGCGGCGAACGGCGCCGCCATCGCCAGGCCACCGCCGGTCACCCGCTTGACGGTGTCCACCACGGTGTTGACCGTGGCCGGCAGCACGTTGGTCGCCAGGTGCAGCGGCCGGGTGGCGAACCGGCCCAGACCGCCGACGGCGATCCGCAGCGGGTTGGTTCCCTGGCTGGCCGGCACCGGAACCGGCGGCGGCGCGTCCGGTTCGACGGTGCACAGCTGGGACATGATGTTGGCCCCGGTGACACCGTCGACGGCGGCGTGGTGAACCTTGGTCAGCACCGCGAGCCGGCCGCCCTTGCGGGGATCCTGCCCGTCCAGGCCTTCGATGGCCCACATCTCCCACAGCGGGCGGCGCCGATCCAGCGGCAGCGAGGCCAGGTGCCCGCAGATCTCGGCCAGTTCCACCCGCCCGCCCGGAGCGGGCAGGCCGATGCGGTGCACATGCCGTTCGAGGTCGAACTCCTCGTCCTCCACCCAGACCGGGTGGTCGAGATTGAGGAAGCTGTTGGCCAGCTTCTCCCGGAAGGTGGGAATCGCCTGGATCCGGACCGCGAGTTCGTCGCGCATCCTGCTGAAGCTGTAACCGCCGGGGATGGTGCTGGTGTCGAGTTCGAGAACCGAGCACACGTGCAACGGCTGGGTGGAGGTTTCCAGGTAGAGGAAGCTGGCGTCGAGGCCACTGAGCCGCTGAAGATGCTGCATAGCCGCGATGGTAGGCGTGTGGGGGCTGTGAGGAACCGCACTTGCGGACAGATTCCCCCGCCGGTTCGGCGGTGGCAGACTGAGGTCGTCACGCGAACCCGGGGACCTGAGTGTCAGGCCACGAGGATTCGATCCGGCGAACACTGGGGACAACGATGTCAACACCCACCTGTACCAGCACGTCCGAGACGGCTCCCTACGGCGGTTCCGGGACTCCTGAGCCCGCGTCAGGGTCCGCACCGGCCCGGACCAAGATTCGCACCCACCATCTGCAGCGGATGAAGGCCGAGGGCCACAAGTGGGCAATGCTCACCGCCTACGACTTCTCCTCCGCCCGGATCTTCGATGAGGCCGGCATCCCGGTGCTCCTGGTCGGCGACTCGGCGGCCAATGTGGTCTACGGCTACGACACCACCGTGCCGATCACCGTCGACGAACTGATTCCCCTGGTGCGCGGTGTCGTTCGCGGCGCCGACCATGCCCTGGTGATCGCCGACTTTCCGTTCGGCACGTATGAGAGCGGCCCAGGCCAGGCCCTGGCGACGGCCACCCGCTTCATGAAAGAGGCCGGGGCGCACGCGGTCAAACTCGAGGGCGGCGAACGGGTCGCCGATCAAATCGCCGCGCTGACCACCGCCGGTATCCCGGTGATGGCGCACATCGGCTTCACCCCGCAGAGCGTCAACGGACTCGGCGGTTTCCGGGTCCAGGGCCGCGGGGACGCCGCCGAGCAGACGATCCACGATGCGATCGCCGTCCAGGAGGCCGGCGCGTTCGCCGTGGTGATGGAGATGGTGCCGGCCGAGCTGGCCACCCAGATCACCGGCAAACTGACCATCCCGACGGTCGGTATCGGTGCCGGTCCCAACTGCGACGCCCAGGTGCTGGTGTGGCAGGACATGGCCGGACTCACCAGCGGGCGGACCGCCAAGTTCGTCAAGCGTTTCGGGCAGGTCGGCGCGGAACTCGGCCGGGCCGCCCGGCAGTACGCCGAGGAAGTTGCGACGGGCACCTTCCCGGCGGACGAACACAGCTTCTAAACTTTGCTATGGGCAAGTCACGCACGTCGTCGACGCATGTTGAGCTGGAACGAAAATTCGACGTTCCCGACGACGCCGTGACCCCGTCGTTCCACGGGCTGGCGGCAATCGCCCGAGTCGAGACGGTGAAGATCCAGTCGCTGGAGGCCGTCTACTACGACACCCCCGGACACGACCTCTCCGCGCGCAAGGTGACGCTGCGCCGCCGCACCGGCGGATCGGATGCCGGCTGGCACGTCAAGCTGCCCGGAAACGCCGTACACCCGGAGGCCCGCACCGAGGTTCAGTCACCGCTGCAGCCGGACGTTCCCGACGAACTGCGCGACGTCGTCTTGGCGATCATCCGGGACCGGCCGCTTCTTCCCGTCGCCCGGATCAACAACACCCGGGAGGTGACTGCCCTCATCGGCACCGATGACGCGGTCGCCGCCGAGTTCTGCGACGACCGGGTCAGTGCCTGCCGGCTCGGCCCCGACGGGAGCGCGGTCGACGAGCAGACCTGGCGCGAGTGGGAACTGGAGGTCACCGACACCGGGGCGACGGACGCCGGCGCGCTGCTCAACCGGCTGACCAACCGTGTGCTCGATGCCGGTGGGGTGCCCTCCGACCACGGCTCGAAACTGGCCAAAACACTCGGCGACACGGCACCGAGCCCGGCTGCGGACCTCAGTGATCCGGTGCACCAGGCCGTGGCCGAGCAGATCGAGCGGCTGCTGGTGTGTGACCGCGCCGTCCGGGAGGACGCTCCCGACTCCGTGCACCAGATGCGGGTGACCACCCGGCAGATTCGCAGTCTGCTGCAGGCGTCCGGCGACGACTTCGGTCTGTCCGAGGACGCCTGGATCCTGGGTGAGCTACGCGAACTTGCCGCGGTGCTGGGGATCGCCCGGGACGCCGAGGTGCTCGCTGAGCGTTACCGCGAAGCCCTGGCGGCGCTGCCACCCGGCCTGGTCCGCGGCCCGGTCGCCGAGCGTCTGGTCGAGGGCACCCAACGCCGCTACCAGGCCGGTCTGCGCCGGTCGCTGGGCGCGATGCGCTCAGCCCGGTACTTCCGGCTGCTGGATGCACTGGAACAGGTCTCCGCCACACCGCCCCCACCGCCGGACAGCGGTGTCGAGCACACCACGATCGCCTCCAGCTACCGCAAGGTGCGCAAGACCGTCAAGGCCGCACGCCGAGCCGACAAGGTCGCGGTGGCGGCGAGGGCCGCCGATGCCGACAACGCCGGTGAACTGGCGATCGAACGGGACCATGCCCTGCATCGGATTCGCAAGGCCGCGAAGCGGCTGCGCTACGTCGCCGAGGCGACCGGCGACACCGCGGTCGGGAAGCAGTCGAAGCTCATCCAGACTCTGCTCGGGGAGCACCAGGACAGCGTCGTCAGCCGTGAGCACCTGCTGGCCGAGTCCGAGGCGGCGCACGCGGCCGGCGAGGACACCTTCACCTACGGGGTGCTCTACCAGCGGGAGGCCGACTTGGCGTTGCGCTGCGAGGAGCAACTCCCGGCGGCCCTGAAGGCACTGCGCCGTAGCGTGCGTAAGGCGCTATAGGCAGCGCCGTAGCGTGCGTAAGGCGCGATAGGGGCGGACGAGCCGGCGTGTAAGCCGGATTCTGTTCCACACCGGTTGGTGTGGCGGCGACCATCCATCTGGGCACACCGTCGCCGGGTGCCTCGAGCGGCCTACCCGCAGTCTCGGGCGAGCAACCCTCAAACGACTGCGCAGTCGTCGCCGACGACCTTTTGGCCTTGCTTCGGGTGGGGTTTACCGAGCCACCCCGGTCACCCGGGGTGCTGGTGCGCTCTTACCGCACCGTTTCACCCTTACCGCCGAACCCGTAGGTCCGGTGGCGGTCTGCTTTCTGTGGCACTGTCCCGCGGGTCACCCCGGATTGCCGTTAGCAATCACCCTGCTCTGTGAAGTCCGGACTTTCCTCGACCCGCACGGATCAACCGTGCGTGCCGCGGTCGCCCGGCCGACTCGTCCGCTTCGACAACGTATCGCGTCCCGCGCCGATTCCGCCACCGCGCGCCGCGCGATCAGACCCCCCGCGCGGGCCGCGCGATCAGACCCCCGCGCGGGCCGCGCGATCAGACCCCCGCGCGGATTTACCATTCCGCCGGCGACGTGCTGCTACTGCTGCGCGCCATGATCCAGTCCGCCTTGCGGTAGACCAGCCACCGCATCTCGATCGGGCTCTGCTCCCGGGGCACTTCGAAGACGTCTTGTCCGCTGACCCATTCGGGGTACCAACCGGTGGGCGGCCACGCCCCGTCGGGGAGATTGTTCATCTCGTACTCGTACACCGAGTCGTCGGCCTCCAGTTCCAGCGGCATCATCGCCACGGACTGGGCCAGTTCCGGATAGGTGAACATCGACGTGTAGCACTGTTCGCCGAGTTGGCGGGCAGCCGCGTCCGGGACATAGCCACCGCGGGGCAGGAAGACGTTGAACACCAGCCGGCCACCCGGGGCCAGGCAGTTCGCGGCCAACTCGAACACCGCGGTGAGCTGGGCGGTCGACCGGAAGTCCGACACCACCTCGGACAGCACGATGAGCTGGTAGTCGCGGCGCAGGTCGGCCATCGTGGTGAACACGTTGCGCTCCAGCACCCGGACGTTGAGGGAGTCCCGGGCCGCGTCGGCGCGGATGATCTCGGCGAACTTCGGCGTCATCTCGACCGCGTCCACCGGGTGTCCCAGGCGGGCGAGTGCCAGGGCGTTGCGGCCGGTCCCGGCCCCGATATCGAGCACCGGGAACGTCGCCGGGTCGGCCGCCTGGGCGGCCAGCGTCGACACCCGGGCGTCGGGCTGGGTGCCGAAGTAGGGCGGTGTGCGGGTGGCCACCCAGTTGTCGTAGGACTCGCCCAGGCTGAACCACTGCGGCCTGATCTGGTACGACGCACCCGCGGAGGCCACCGGCGATTCCCAGCTGATGACGATGTTGGAGCGCGGTGAGGCCGCGAAGGCCTCTTTCAGCTGACCCTCGATGGACGCCCGGAGATGGGCCACCTCGTCGACGCTGAAATAGACCCCCACCGCGGCGAAACTGTCGGTGCACATCTGCACGCACTCGTCGAGCATCCCTGGCACGGCGGGGATGGTGAACTGACCGCTCGCCAGCGATCGGCGGCGCAGCCGACGAGCCAGCGCCTGCTGGTACGACGGATCGGCCGGGGTCACGTTCTCATCCGAATCCACGTCTGATCCACTCCATCTCTCGAAACCTTGGGTCTCTCTGAACCTGAGTCTCTCTACACGACTTCGTCATTCCGGGCCAACCGCCGCACCACCATCACGACGAAGGCGGCGACGAACACGAAGCACGGCGGACGAGAACAACGTTGTCCCACAGGGTGGCCTCCGTACCGTCCGGTCCCCGTGCCGGCCGGCTGACCCGTTCGACCCGCACCGGCTGCCAGCACTCCGGGTCGAGCGCAAGGCCGGCCAGCACCGAGTCCGCCGAGGGGAACTCGTGGTGGTGCAGCTTGGACGCCCACGGCGGCGCTTCGGCGTGGTCCACGATCAGCAGACTGCCACCCGGGGCGACGGCCTCGGCTGCGGCGCGCAGGATGGCGCCCCGGTCCATCGACACGGTGCTGTGCAGAAACTGGGCCGACACCAGATCGAAGGGGCCGGCCGGCAGACCACCGGTCAGGTCGAGACGGACGAATTCCACGCGCTGGGCCACTCCACGTGCCTCGGCGTCGGTCCGGGCCCGGTCCAGTGCGGTCGGCGAGATGTCGACGGCGACCACGGTCCAGCCCTGCTCGGCCAGCCAGATGGCGTCGGCACCCTCGCCGCAGCCCAGATCCAGTGCCCGGCCGGCGCCCAGGTGACCGGCGACCTCGGCGAGTCGGGCGTTGACCCGCCCACTCCACACCCGGGGCTTGGCGGTGTAGTGCTCCTCCCAGACCGCCTCGGCGGTCTCCCCCGGGTTCCCGTCCTCCCGGTTCGGCTCGCCCGTCATCGCAGCTGGCACGCCCGTCATCGGAGCTGGCTCGCCCGTCATCGGAGCTGGCTCGCCCGTCATCGGAGATAGGAAGTGTCGTTGACCAGGCGCACCGAGGCGCCGCTGTCCGGGTAGAACTCGGCGATGCTCAGCGAGGCGAGGTCGAGGTGCAGACGGTGCAGAATCGTCGGTCCGGCGGCCAGCGCCAGCCGCAACAGGGTCTTGATCGGTGTGACGTGGGAGACCACCAGCACGGTGGCGGAGGGGTATTTGGCCAGGATCCGGTCCCGCGCCCGCTGCACCCGTTCGGCGACGTCGTCGAAGCTCTCCCCGCCGGGTGGACGCAAGCCGGTGTCGCGGAGCCAGCGGCGGTGCAGGTCCGGATGCCGATCAGCGGCCTCGGCGAAGGTCAGGCCCTCCCACTCCCCGAAGTCGGTCTCGATCAGGTCGTCATCGACCCGCACCGGCAGGCCCAGGGCATCCGCCGCGGCCGACGCCGTGTCATAGGACCGGCGCAGCGGCGAGCTGATCACCGCCGCGATACCGCCCTTCTGCCCGAGGTAGCGGGCCGCGTCGGCGGCCTGGCGGCGGCCGGTGTCGGTGAGCTCGGGATTGCCACGCCCGGAGTAGCGGCGCTGCCGCGACAGTTCAGTCTGGCCGTGGCGTAACAGCAGCAGCCGGGTGGGTCCGCCCCGGTTCCCGGTCCACTCCGCGGGCGGGACGGCCACCGCCCCGGCCGGCGGTTCGGCAGCCCGGACCGGGGTGTCACCGGCAGCGGCCTGCGCATCCATCGCCTCGTTGGCCAGCCGGTCGGCGTGCGAGTTCCGGGCCCGCGGGATCCAGTCGTAACTGACCGAATCGAAGGTCGACGCCAGTGCGCGGGCCTGCTGATGCAATTCGGCGAGTCCGGGGTGCTTGACCTTCCAGCGGCCCCGCATCTGCTCCACCACGAGTTTGGAGTCCATCGAGACCTCGACCCGGTCGGCGCCCAACCGGCGGGCCTGTTCCAGTCCGGCGATCAGTCCCCGGTACTCGGCGACGTTGTTGGTGGTGATCCCGATGGCCTGTTTGTGCTCGGCGAGCACCTCGCCGCGGTCCGACGACCACACCACGCAGCCGAAACCAGCCGGCCCCGGGTTGCCGCGGGAGCCACCGTCGGCCTCGACTACTACCTTCATGCGGGGACCTTCATGCGGGGACCTTCATGCCGGGACCTTCATGCGCCGGCATGGGGGTTCGGCTGCGCCGCGCCACTCTTGATCGGGCGCACCAGAATCGCGCGGCATTCCGGGCAGCGCAGCACCTCGTCGTCGGCCGCCGCGGCGATCCGGCCGATCTCGCCGCGGTCGAGTTCGATCCGGCAGGCCCCGCACCGTCCTGCCTGCAGCAATCCGGCACCGATACCGCCCGACGACCGCTGCGCGTCGTACAGGGCGAGCAGTTCGGCGTCGAGTTCGGCGGCCAGTTCGGCCCGGCGGGCGTCCTGCTCGGCGCGGGCCTGCTCGATCCCCGCGACCGCCTCGTCCCGGGCCTGCCGTGCCGCGTCGGCATCGCGACCCAGCGCCTCGGCGGCGGCCTGCTGGGCGGCGTGGTTGTCGGCGATCTCCTCGCGGCGTTCCATCACCTCCAGCAGGATGTCCTCCAAGTCGGCCTGCCGGCGCTCCAGGGTGGTCAACTCATGCTGCAGTTCCGCAAGCTGTTTGGGGTTGACGCCCCCGGAGTCCAGCAGCGCCCGGTCCCGGTCCTCGCGGCGGCGCACCGCGTCCACCTCGGACTCCAACTTGCTGACCTCTGCCTCGACATCGTCCAACGCCACCGCCAGGACGGCCACCCGGTCGGTGGCGGCGCGGTGCTCGGCCAGCGCGCTGTCGTAGGCCTGCTGTTCGGGCAGATGCGTGATGCGGTGCGCCAACCGCACCAGTTCGGCATCCATACCGGCCAGCTTGAGTAACAGATGTTGCTGTGCCACATCGCTTTTCATGACATTTCCTCAGACTTACCGGACGCTGTATCGGACGGCGCGGCCGACGCGGCTGTCGACGCCACGTTCCACGGATCGGTGCGCAGCGGGCATACCGCGACACTAAGCGACGCACCGAAGTGCGCCTGCAACAGCCTCGCCGCCTGACCGCACCACGGATATTCGCTGGCCCAGTGCGCCACATCGACCAGACCCAGATCGCTGCGGCGCCGTTGCTCATCGGCGGGATGGTGACGCAGGTCGGCGGTGACGTAGGCCTGCACACCGGCGGCGGCCGCCGCGCCCAGCAGGGAGTCCCCGGCACCACCGCACACCGCGACCCGGGATACCGGGCGGTCGGGGTCGCCGGCGCCCCGCACCCCCCACGTCGTGGCCGGCAGCGCCGCCCCGACCCGGGCCACGAAATCGGCGAATCGCATCGGCCGGTCGAGGACGCCGATGCGTCCGATGCCGACCCCGGCCGGCAGCGGAGCCAGGCTGACGACGTCGAACGCCGGTTCCTCGTAGGTGTGCGCCGCGCGCATCGCCGCCAGCAACCGGGCCCGCAGGCGCGCCGGGGCGATGACCTCCACCCGGTCCTCGAGGACCCGGTGCACCTCCCCCACCGTGCCGATGGCGGGCTGCGCCCCCGCACCCGGCTGGAACTGCCCGGTCCCGGTGACGCTCCAACTGCACTGCGTGTAGTCGCCGATCGCCCCGGCACCGGCCGCGAAGAGCGCCGCGCGCATCGTCTCGGCATGCTCAGCCGGGACGAAGACCACCCACTTGTCCAGGTCCGGACCGGCGGGAGCGGGGTCGAGCACGTCCTCGACGGTCAGGCCCAAGGTCTGCGCGAGGGCGTCGGAGACGCCCGGACTGGCAGCATCGGCGTTGGTGTGTGCGGTGAACAGGGCCGAACCGGCCCGAACAAGACGATGGATCAGCGCACCCTTGGGGGTGTCGGCGGACACCGTGTCCACCCCGCGCAACAGCAACGGGTGATGCGCCAGCAGCAGCCCACGCGGCGGCACCGCGTCGACGACCGCTTCGGTGGCGTCGACCGCGACCGTCACCGACTCGACCGGTTCGTCGGGATCCCCGCACACCAGGCCGACGGAGTCCCAGTCGTGGGCGAGCGCCGCCGGGTAGGCCTCCTCCAGAACGGCCATCACCTCGGCCAGTCGTACCGTCACCCCAGCACCTCCGCGATCGCCGCCACCAGTGTCGGCCATTCGGGGCGCACCGCGACCCGCAGATAGCCGTCGTCCAACCCGATGAAGGTGTCGCAGCGCCGCACCGCGATGTTGCCGGCGTGCAACTGCTTGCGCAGTAACGTCGGGTCGGGCACCCGCACCAGAAGGAAGGGCGCGGCCCCGTCGACGACCCTCAGCCCCAGCGCGGTGAGTGCAGCGGCCATCTCGGCCCGCATCTCCTGCAACCGGCGCGCGCCGTGCTCCGCCTCGAGCACCGCTTTCTGCGCGCAGCAGGCGGTGATCGCCTCCACCTGCAGGGTTCCCAGCGGCCAGTGCGGGCGGCCGGCGGCCAGACGGGCCAGAACCGACGGGCTCCCGAGGGCGTAGCCGACTCGCAGTCCCGCCAGCGACCAGGTCTTGGTCAGACTGCGCAGGACCAGCACATCGGGGAGGTCCAGCCCGGCCAGCGACTCCGGTTCGCCGGGCACCGCGTCGGCGAAGGCCTCGTCGACGACCACCAGCCGGCCCGGCCGGCGCAGCGCCAGCACTTCGTCGCGGGGATGCAGCACCCCGGTCGGGTTGGTGGGATTGCCCAGCACGACGAGATCGGCCGATTCAGGGACTGTCCCCGGGGCCCCCAGCCGGAAGGGCGGCGGCAGCACAACATGCCGCACCGGAACCCCGGCCGCGGTCAACACCGCCTCAGGTTCGGTGAACGACGGCGCGATCAACGCCGCGAGCCGCGGCCGCAGTGCGGGCAGCAGCGAGAACCCCTCCGATACCCCGGCCAGCAGCAGCACTCGCTCACGGGCGACACCGTGCCGTGCCGCCACCGCGCTCACCGCCGCGTCGGCGTCCGCCTGCGTCGGGTAGGCGCCCAGGTCCGCCAGCCGGCCGGCCAGCCTGTTCACCAGCCAGTCCGGCGGCCCGGCACCCCGGACGTTGACGGCGAAGTCGAGCATGCCCGGACCGGTCTCCCGGTCACCGTGGAAACGCGCGCCGGGACGCGGATCGCACCGGCCGTCCCGCTCAGCCACAGCAGCGCTCCCTCACCCGGTGAACAGTAGTGCGCGACAATGACACGGTGAGGAATACGGCCGACGATTCCGCGTCGCAGAACCGCGCACAGTTGGTGATCTTCGACCTCGACGGAACCCTGACCGATTCCGCGGCCGGCGTGCTGGCCAGCTTCCGGCACGCCCTGGCCGCCATCGGGGCCGAACCGCCGCCCGGTGACCTGACCGCCCGCGTGGTGGGTCCGCCTTTGGCGCAGACCATGGTCACGCTGGGCCTCGGGGATCGGGCCGAGGAGGCGGTGGCCGCCTACCGAGCGGACTACACGCGCCGCGGCTGGGCGATGAACGACCTCTACGACGGCATCGCCGAACTTCTCGACGACCTGCGGGCGGCCGGCATCCGGTTGGCGGTGGCCACGTCCAAGTCCGAACCCGCCGCCCGGCGGATCCTCGACCACTTCGGGATCGGCGGGCACTTCGAGGTGATCGCCGGCGCCGACGGGGACCGCACCGCCAAGGCCGACGTGCTGGCGCACGCGCTGGCGCAGTTCGACCCGCTACCGGGGGATGTCCTGATGGTGGGCGACCGGATTCACGATGTCGAAGGCGCCGCCGCGCACGGTATCGACACGATCGTCGTCGAATGGGGTTACGGCGCATCGGATTTCGTCGGTGATGTCACCCCGGCCCCGGCCGCCTCGGTGGCGACGGTCGCGGAGTTGCGGGAGGTGCTCGGTGTCTGAGGGTGCTGGGGTGTCTGAGGGTTCTGGGTGTCTGAGAGTTCTGAGGTGTATGACATGACGGAAGAAACCGGGGCCCGCGTGCACGTCACCTTCGTGTGCACCGGCAACATCTGCCGCTCCCCCATGGCCGAGAAGATGTTCGCCCACCAGATCGCGGAGCGCGGGCTGGCCGGTCTGGTGCGGGTGACCAGCGCCGGAACCGGCGGCTGGCATGAGGGCGCGGGCGCCGACGAGCGGGCGGTGCGGGTGCTGCGCGACCGCGGCTATCCCGGCGGGCACACCGCCGCACAGGTGAACGAGGACCACCTGTCGGCCGACCTGGTGGTCGCCTTGGGCCGCAACCACCACCGGATCCTCGCCGAACTGGGGGTGCCGGCCGAGCGGTTGCGGTTGCTGCGGTCCTTCGAACCCGGCGCCGGGGTGCATCCGCCGGATGTGGAAGACCCCTATTACGGCGACGACGCCGATTTCGAGACCGCGTTCGCCGTCATCGAGGCGGCGTTGCCCGGGCTGCACGCCTGGGTTGACGAGCAGCTTGCCGACGGGAACGGTCGAGTTCGATGATGCCGGGTTCGATGATGCGGCGGCTACTGTCCTTCCTCAAGCCGGGCTGGATCGCGTTGGCACTGGTGGCGCTGGGTTTCGCCTACCTGTGCTTCACCATCCTGGCGCCGTGGCAGTTGGGTAAGAACACCGAGACATCGCGGGAGAATCACCAGATCGAGGCGTCGCTGGCCGCCGATCCGGTCGCGCTGACGACGCTGCTGCCACGGCAGGACTCGTCGGCACCGGATGCCCAGTGGCGTCGGGTCTACGCGACCGGCCGGTACCTGCCCGAGGCCCAGGTGTTGGCCCGGCTGCGGGTGATCGACGGATCGCCCGCCTACGAGGTGCTCACCCCGTTCGCGATCGCGGGCGGCCCCACGGTCTTGGTCAACCGCGGCTACGTGCGTCCGGAGCAGGGCACCGACACCCCACCGGTGCCCGACCCACCGACCGGTGAGGTGACCATCAACGGCCGGCTTCGCGATTCCGAGACCGCCCCCGGCGGCGACAAGCAGCCGTTCCGGGAGGCGGGATCACTGCAGGTCTATGCCATTGACACCGGCCAGATTTCGGCGCTGACCCGGACCCCACTGACGGGCACCTATCTGCAACTGGTCGCCGACCAGCCGGGCGGCCTGGGCGTGCTGTCGCTGCCCCACCTCGACGCCGGTCCGTTCCTGTCCTACGGCATTCAGTGGATCGCCTTCGGCATTCTGTCGCCGATCGGGTTGGGTTACTTCGTGTACGCCGAGGTCCGGGCCCGCCGCCAGGAGTCGGCCCGCGAGGCCGAACAGGCCGCTCGCTCGGCCACCGACTCGGACACCGAATCCGTCCCGGCGCCACTCACCGTCGAGGAGAAACTCGCCGACCGGTACGGCCGGCGGCACTGACAACCACCGCGATCACCACGGCACTGTTCTGGACCCACCGCGCCAGCCGGATCGCCCGGCGCAGGTCCGCCACGTCCGGTTCCCGGCCGGCGCCCAAGGTGGGCCGGATCTCCAACTGGTGGCGGTACTGAGTCGGACCCCCCAGCCGGACGCCCAGCGCGCCGGCGAACGCGGCTTCGGCCACCCCGGCGTTGGGGCTGGGATGACGGGCCGCGTCGGAGCGCCACGCCCGCAACGCCGCGCCGGGCGACCCGCCGACCACCGGCGCGCACAGCGCGGTGAGCATGCCGGTCACCCGGGCCGGGATGAGGTTGGCGGCGTCATCGAGTCGCGCTGCGGCCCAGCCGAATCGGGCGTAGTGCGGCGAGCGGTGGCCGATCATGGCGTCGAGGGTGTTGACGGCGCGGTAGGCCAGCACCCCGGGAGCCCCCGCGGCGGCCGCCCACAGCAGCGGGGCGACGGTGGCGTCGGAGGTGTTCTCGGCCACCGACTCCAGGGCGGCACGGCACAGGCCGGCGGCGTCCAGGACGGCGGGATCCCGCCCGCACAGTGACGGCAGTAGCGCCCGGGCGGCATCGACGCCCCCGGCATCTCGGGCAGCATCGACGCCCCCGGCGTCTCGGGCAGCATCGACGCCCCCGGCTTCGAGAGCGTCGGCCAACTCGGAACCGGTGCGCAGCAACGTCGTTCCGCCCAGGGCCACCCAGGTGGCGAACGCGGTCAGCGCGGCCACACCCGGACCGGCCCCGACCCGGCGCCGGGCCACCGACGCGGCCACCGTCACCCCGGCGACCAGGAGTCCGGTGTGCACCGCACCGGCGGCCCGGTTGTCCCGGTAGGTGAGCGGTTCCAGCGCTCCGGCGACTCTGCCGAAACCGGCCACCGGGTGGCCGCGGCGGGGATCTCCGACGATCGCATCGGCCAGGTAGCCGGCCAGAATCCCGGCGGCCTGCCACACCTTCACCACGGCAGCGTCTCATACGTGGTGTACTGCCCCCAACCACCGTAAATGTGCGAATCGTCAGGAAAGCGGGCTCGAATGTCGGATCGGATCATCAAGGCCGGAACCGTGATCACCATGGATCCGGCACTGCCCCGAGCGGAGGCGGTCGCGGTGTCCGCCGGCCGCATCGCCGCGGTCGGCACGCTGGCGCAGTGCCACGCGGTGCTTCCCGGCGCCGAGATCGTCGACAGCGGTGCGGCCGCCCTGCTTCCCGGTCTGGTCGAACCCCACAGCCACCCGTTGATGAGCGGCGTTGCGCTGCAGCAACCCGCGGTGAACATCACCCCGTTCAAGGATCCGGACTGGTCGGCGGTGCAGGAGGTGTTCGCCGCCACGATGGCCGCCACCCCGCCGGGCACGCCACTGCTGTTCTCCGGCTTCGACGCCCTGCTGCATCAGCGGCCGGCCCCGAAGGCCGACGAACTGGACCGCATCTTCGGTGACCGCGTCGTCGCCGTCGTCGACAACTCCGGCCACGGGGTGTACTTCACCACCGCGTTGATGAAGTCCAAGGGGTGGGACGTCACCGCGCCACCGGATCCGGTGGGCGGCCGGTTCGGGCGTAATCCCGACGGCAGCCTCGACGGCCAGGGGTTCGAACTGCCGGTGCTGTTCGCCGTCGTCGGCGAGATCATGGCCACGCTCGGCAATCCCCTGGTCGCAGGGGCGAAGTACTACGCGGAGATGGCGCGCGCCGGGTACACCTCCACCTCCGACATGACCTTCGACCTCGCCCTGAAGGCGGGTTACGAGGCGCTGGCCGCCGCCCCCTCCTGTCCGCTGCGGGTCAGCATGTTCGAGGTGTCCACCAGCGACACCTACACCGAGCCGGTGATGTTCGCCGCGGGCGACGAGTGGCTGGTCAAACAGGGCGTCAAACTGTGGACCGATGGTTCGCCGTGGGTGGGCAACATCGGGATCTCCTTCCCCTACCTGGACACCGAGACGACCCGGCGGGCCGGTATCGACCCGGCGACGGCCGGCGGCCCGCAGTCGATGAACTACACCCGTGCGGAACTCGACGCGGTCCTCGACAAGGCTGTTCCGGCCGGCTGGCAGATCGCGTTCCATTCCAACGGTGACCTCGCCATCGACCTGGCGCTGGACGCCTACGAGGAGGCCCTGACCCGCCACGGCCTGGCCGGCAGCGACCACCGCTGGCGGATCGAACATCTCGGCGGCGGGACCAGGCGGCACTTCGACCGCGCGGCCAAGATGGGGGTCCACGTCTCGATGGCCCCGTTCCAGTACTACTACTGGGGCGACCTGCTGGACGGGCAGATGTTCGACCACGAGCACGGCTCCCGGTGGCAGGCGTTCGGCGATGCGGCGGCCTCCGGAGCGGTGGTCTCGTTCCACAACGACGGCTCGGTCTCACCGCCGTCGCCGATCCTCAACATCGCCACGGCGATCACCCGGCGGACCCGATCGGGCGCGGTGCACGGGCCCGAGCAGACCATGTCGCTGGACCAGGCGGTGCGCGCCCACACCATCGACGCGGCCCGCACCCTGCACCGTGAGGACCTGGTCGGGTCGATCACGGTGGGAAAGCTGGCCGATTTCACCGAGCTGGCCGCCGATCCCTGGTCCGTCGACCCGGAGCGCCTGGCCGACACCGCCACGGTGACCGGAACATGGCTGGCCGGTGAGCGGGTCGATCTGGACCGCTTCCTGGGGGCTGTCGGCGGCACCGACGGCGCGCCGCACGCTCACCTCGCGACGAAGCCTGCCCCGGGGTGCTGCTGAATCCCGCGTGACTTGTCGTAGCGCTCCCCTATTGTCGTCGCGGGGAGGGGAACATGAGAACAGAAACGTGGCCGGAATACCTGCGCCGCATCAGTGGGGGCCAGACTCAGGCGCAGATCGCCGAGCGGATCGGGATCGGGCGGCTGTCGGTGTGCAACTGGCTGCACGGTAAGACCCGGCCGAAGGCCGAGACGGTGATCGTGGTGGCGCGGGTCTTCGACCGCCCACCGATCGAGGCGCTGGTAGCGGCGTCCTACCTCGAGCCCGCCGAGGTGGGACGGCCGATCGAACTCCGCGCCTCGCCGGAGGATCTGCCGGCCGAGGACCTCGCGGCCGAGGTGCGCCGGCGGCTGGTCGCCTCAGAGCGGTGAGGCTGCCTCAGAAGACGACGGTCTGGTTGCCGTAGCGGATGACCCGGTCCTCGCAGTGCCATAGCACTGCGCGGGACAGCACCGCACGCTCGACATCGGCGCCCAACCGGACGAGGTCCTCGACGCTGTGCCGGTGGTCGACGCGCACCACGTCCTGCTCGATGATCGGGCCCTCGTCGAGATCCTCGGTGACGTAATGCGCGGTGGCGCCGACGAGTTTGACACCGCGTTCCTTGGCCCGGCGGTACGGCGCGGCGCCGATGAACGCGGGCAGGAACGAGTGGTGGATATTGATCAGCGGGCACCCCACCTCGGTGAGGAACCGGCCGGTGAGGATCTGCATGTAGCGGGCCAGCACCACCAGGTCGACGTTGCCGCGCAGCAGGTCCAGTTGGCGCTGCTCGGCCTCGTCGCGGATGTCCTTGGTGGCCGGGACGTGCAGGAACGGCACCCCGAACGGGCGCACCTGATCGGCCAGGTCCGGGTGGTTGGCGATCACCATGACCACCGACATGTCCAATTCGCCGCGCTGGTTGCGCCAGAGCAGATCCAGCAGGCAGTGGTCCTCGGTGGAGGCCATCAACGCCACCCGCTTGGGCTTGGCCGCTTCGGTCAGCCGGAAGTCCATCTCGAACGGGCCGGCCACCCGCTCGGCGAATGCCTTCTCCAGGTCGGCCCGGGCGGCGGCCAGGCCGGGCAGGTGGAAGATGGTGCGCTGCATGAAGATTCCGCCGGTCTGCTGGGTGGAGTGCTGGTCCAGCGAGACGATGTTCGCGCCGGCGTCGGCCAGGAACGAGGTGACGGCGGCAACCAGCCCGGGGCGGTCTGCGCAGCGCAGCAACAGTCGGCCGATATCGCGAACGGGCAGCGTGGGGATCTTCATGACTGCGACATCACACCAGCCTTCGGCCGTCACGGCAAATGCGGCGGTAGGTCGGTCCACTGACCAACGCGCCCAGGACAGCACCGATCACATCGGCGATCCAATCGCCGAGGTTTCCGCCGCTGCGTCCCGGGGTCAGCGTCTGAACCGTCTCGTCGACCGCACCGAACACCGCGATCAGAACGACCGCGGCAACCAGTGCGCCGGCGACGGACATCGTCGGCCGCGACACCCGCAGGGCCGTCGCGGCCAACCAGCCGCCCACCGCGAAGGCCAGGACGTGATTGAGCTTGTCCCACAGCAGGAACGCGCTTTCCGGCAGCTCCCGGGGCGTCAGCGAGGACAGCCACAGAATGGCGGCGGCCCAGCAGAGCAGAGCGACGTAGAGGATCGCGCCGAGCCTCCGGCGCGAGATGTGGCGGTGGGGAGGCTGGATCATCGAGCATGAGGCTATAGAACGAGCCGAGAGCCGCATCGAATAACAGGACCCGCACCCGGTGGAGCGCTATTGTCATCACTGTCGAGCACCTGCCCGGTTAACGTCGAGACGCCACCATGACTCATGGACTGCACGGAAGAAACCCACCCGTGAATCACCGATGCCTGCCGCGGTCTCTACGCGATCGGAGTCCTCGCCACGCCGTTCAGATATGCGGCTAGGCCCACGCTCGGCGGGCGGTTCGGCCGCCAGGCTCATACGAAATTCAGTGCTCGCCTGGGTGGCGCTCTTCGCGACGGTTGCGATGACGTTCCTCACATGGCACGTCACCAAGAGCTCCGTCGACAGCAAGGCAGAGCAAGAGTTTCTCGATATGGTCGGCGAGGCCAACGAGGCGATTTCACAGCGCATGGTGGACTACACGATCGCCTTGGACAGCGGCCTGGGACTCCTGCGGGCCAGCGAGATGTCGGTCAGCAGGACCGAGTGGAAGGAGTTCGCCGACAGCCTGAAACTACGGACGCAGTTTGCCGGAATCCAGGGTCTGGGATATGCCGTTGTCGTACGACCGGACCAGAAACTGGAGTTTGAGAACGAAGTTCGCGCCGAGGGCTTTCCGGGTTTCGCCATTCGACCACCCGGCGATCGGGATTCCTACTCCGCGATCCTTTACCTCGAGCCGTTCGACTCCAGGAATCAGCGGGCATTCGGGTTCGACATGTATTCGGAACCGACCCGCCGAGAAGCGATGGCGAGCGCTGCCCGCACCGGGTTGGCCACCGTTTCCGGACCGGTGACACTCGTTCAAGAAATCGACGAGGATGTGCAACGTGGGTTTCTGATGTACGTCCCCCACTACCGGACCGGCGCCCCGATCGACACTGTCGAGCAGCGGTTGGATGCGTTGGTCGGATGGGTCTACGCGCCATTCAGAACCGGGGATCTCATGGGAGGGGTTCTCCCACCGCAGGCGCGCAAATTTTTCACTGAAATCTATTACGGCGAGAGCACAGCGGCTGAAAACCTGTTGTACGAAAGCCCCCGCGCCGATGACTTCGAACCGGGGCGGTCGGCCCAGAATTCCATTGCCATCGGCAATCGCATCTGGACTACTCGGTTCACCTCAGATGAAACAACCACCACAACGTCGCTTGAGCCATGGATCGTCGCCGGCGCCGGGTCGGTCATCGACGTTCTGCTCTTCATCGTCGTTGCTTCGCTGGCATGGAATCGACAGCGCGCAGAAGAAATCGCCCTCAAGATGACCGCCGATCTGCGTACCAGCAATAAGTCGCTGAAGGGGTTCATGCAGATCGTCGAAACCACTCCGGACTACATCGCGATCTTCGACGTGGGCGGGGGCCTGCAGCACCTGAACAGAGCGTGGCGTTCCCACCTGGGTCTGGCCGATCACGATCCCCTTCCTGGCAGTCTCGAGGCGCTGTTCGACGCAGTCGCTCTCCGTCAGCTGCGGGACGTGGCCGTGCCCGCCGCGCTGCGGGACGGAATCTGGTCTGGTGAATCGACACTGGCGGGAATCGACGGACACCAGCGCGAAGTGAACCTCACGGTGCTGCGGCACGAAGGACCGTGGGCAGTGGACGAAACCTGGCTGACGGTCCTCGCGCACGACATCACGGCCTACAAGAGTGCTGGTCGACTGTCGGCGCTGACCGAGGAGCTGCGGCGAAACCTCTCGGCCGGCGACAATCCCATCCAATGCATCCGGACAATCGGCCCCGATGCCCTCACCGCAGTGCAGGCCGACGGGCTGGTGGCCCGGATCGGCGGCGAGATGTTCCGCCTCGGCGACGCACCCGACCAGGACGCCATCGACCGGCAGGTGCTGGAGATGGGGTCGTCCGCGAAGACCCTCATGCAGGCGACCGACTGCCTCGCCGCCGATATGCCTGAACTCGCCACCCCGGATCGGTGCGCGGGCGCGATCGTGGCCCGGCTGCCCGGCACCCAGGACGCCTACCTCGCATGGTTCCGCCGACCACTGGCGACCATCGGCGAGGATTCCACCGAGAACGTCCACGCCCGCAGCCAACCATGGTCCGACTCCGATCGGAGCGCGGCGGACACGGTCTACCGGGCCGTGCAGTCCGGCATGATCGACTCCGCGTATCGGCAGCTCGCCTTCGAAGCGACCGTCGACCCCCTCACCGGCCTGGGTAACCGCCGCGCGCTGGCGATGACGATCGGGAGGGAGACGCGATCGGGTGCCGACGCACCCCGCTTCAGCCTGCTGTTCATCGATCTCGATCGCTTCAAGCAGCTCAACGACGCATTCGGACACGCCACGGGAGACATGGGGCTGCGGCGGACCTCCGCGCGGCTCGAGCGGGTGACGTCGGATCTGGTGGGTCGGTCCGGCAGGGTGTTCCGCCTCGGCGGCGACGAGTTCGTCGTGCTCCTCCGCGATGTCATGCCCGATCAGGTCGGGCAGCTCGCCGAGGGAATCGTCACGGCGTTCCAGAGTCCGTTGATGTTGAGCGGCTCCGCGCATGTGTTGAACGTCAGCGTCGGCGCTGTGGTCAGTTACGGCGATGGTCCCGTCGACGCCGAGGAGCTGGTCCGGCGCGGCGATCTGGCCATGTACTCGGCCAAACGCGCTGGCGGGTCTCGTGTCGCGTTCTACGAGGACAGCTTCTCAAGCCGGGCCGTCCACCGGTTGAAGCTCGAACAGGAGCTGTACCAGGCGCTGGAGAGCGGTCAGCTCATCCCGGCCTTCCAGCCCGTCGTCTCGCTACGGACCGGGCAGATGGTCGGAGCTGAGGCGCTCGCCCGCTGGCAGGAGCCGAACGGGGTCATGCGCGCGCCTGTCGAGTTCATCCAGCTCGCCGAGGAGACGGGTCAGATCCGCCAGCTCGATCGGCAGATCGCCGACCGCGCCATCGCGCGCAGCGTCGCGTTGCTGCGAGACCCTCTGCGGGAGTTCACCCTGGCGTTCAACGTCAGCGCGAAGACGTTCGACGCGGAGTACATCGACTACCTCGCCGGACTGATCAAGCGCTACGCGATACCACCCGAGAGATTGACCATCGAGTTGACCGAGTCGGTGATGGTCGGCGAATCCACCCGTCTCAAGCAGTTGTTGACCGCACTTCGGTCACTGGGGGTGAAGGTGGCCATCGACGACTTCGGGACCGGCTACTCCTCGCTGGCCTACCTGCAGAACCTGCCGGCCGACGTCATCAAGCTGGACAAGTCGTTCATCGACCAGTTGCACGGCAACCCCGGCGATGACGTGGTCGCCCGCTGGGCGATCCAGCTGGTATCAGACCTCGGCATGGAGATCCTCGCCGAGGGAGTCGAAACCCCCGCCCAGGAGGCCACCCTGCTCTCCCTCGGATACGACCTGGCGCAGGGGTATCGCTACGGCAAGCCGAAGCTGGAACCGCCGCTGCCCGGCGACTACCGGGACACGCCGTTCTCGGGGAACGGCGCTAGGCGATGACGCTGCGGTCGCGCCCGGTTGCCTTGGCGGTGTAGAGCGCCTGGTCCGCGATGCCGATGAGTCCCATCGAGTCGCGGACGGATTGGTCGGGCAGGCCGGCACCGCCGATGCTCACGGTGATCGACAGTCGATGCCCGCCGGTGGCGATCTCCGTGTCCGAGATGCTGCGCCGGATCCGCTCGGCCATGTCCATCAGGTCCCGGCGGCCCGCGCCGGGCAGGATGACCAGGAACTCCTCGCCGCCGTAGCGGACCAGGACGTCGCCGTCGCGCAGCACCTGGCGGGTGGCGCCGACGGCGGCTTGGAGCACCCGGTCACCGACGAGATGTCCGTAGGTGTCGTTGACCGACTTGAAGTGATCGAGATCGAGCATGAGCAACCCGAGGGAGTCCCCGGACCGCTGGGAACGAGCGATCTCGTCGTTGAGTCGTTCGATGCCGAACCGGCGGTTGTAGACCGATGTCAATGGATCCAGAGCCGCCACGCGCTGCAGATCCTGGTGACTCAGCGCATTGGTGAGGGCTACTGCCAGGCCGGAGAGGGCCGACTCGACGACCGCGATCGACTCCCGACCGATCGGGCGGGCGGCGGCGATCACCAGGACGCCGACGACGGCGACTCCGTACCGGGCCGGGAGAACCCGCACCTCGGCGGGGACGAAGTCGACGACCGTTCCGGTCATCGTGATCCCGGGCGGCAGGTGCAGGACCCTGGGCTCCTGCGACGTGATCACGTTCTGAACGGTGTCGGAGTCCGCGAGTGCCGATGCGTCGCGGATGCCCAGTGAGCCGATGAGCTCGACACGGCCGGAATTGACCACCAGCAGCGCAGCCCCGTCGATACCCGTACGCATCGTCAGCTCGTTCAGGGCCGCATCTGCCAGTGGTGCCAGTTCCAGGTGCGCCGCGAGAGCCTCGCCGAGGGCCGATATTCCATCGGTCACCCGGTGGCTGGCTGCCAAGCTGTCCACCAGGTGGTTGAAGGAGTCAGCGGCCTCACCGAGCTCGTCGGTGGAGTCGACCGGGACGCGGCATGATGCCGGGTCACACGAAGCCCAGTTGCCCGTCTCGGTAGCCTCGCGCATCGACGTCTCCACGCGTCTCATGCCGGCGGCGAGTGCCTGTAGCCGCACGCCCACGACCAGCTGGACGAGGGTGGTGTTGATGACACCGACGAGCAGGCCGGCGAGAATGGTCGCCGCGAAGAAAGCCGGACGCAGGACGTCCTCCGACGGGACGCCCAGAAGGACGACCGCAAACGGGAAGACGACTCCGATGGTGAGCCCGAACCCCATCATCAGGATCTGCAGATCGAGAAACACGCGGCTGGTCAGCCGGGGAACCCAGCCCTGGTAGGACGCCTTCGGCGTCGGCGGTGCAGGCTCGACCATCTCGTCATCCTTTGTTACGGCAGTCCCCTTGCGGAGTCCGCCTTCTGCGGCAACGGAGAACCGTCAGGTCCAGTTTCCCCCATCCATACTGAATAGGATGCATGTCACAACTGCGCTGCGATCCAGCGATCCACCGCGGGTGCCGCGATGAAGTAGTTGTGGCTGATGTCATCGGGGGTTTGCCGCCAGGTCCCGATCGGCGGGGTACCGACCGGGGCTGGTTGGTTACCCCACTGCTGCACGGTGACAGCCGGATCCGGGTAGCCTGCGGGGCCGAACAGAGTGCCCTGCATGGAGATCAGCGGGAAGGCGCCATCGCCGGCCTGCGGTTCGAGGATCTCCTCGTACCAGATCTCGCCTGGCACAGTAGGTCTGGCCACCGGGTCAGGCGAGGCGAAGGCGGTGAACGACGCCACCTCGCCGCCGGTTCCCACCTTGGTCAGGTCGTAGATGGCGGTCTGGCTGGGCGCGCCGCCGACGAGCACGTTGGCCGGGTAGGTGACGTACAGGCGGTCGACCAGATCCGCCCAGGGGTTGTTGCCGGGTGTCGAGGTGGCGTTGAGGTCGATGAGCAGGTTGTTGTTATCGGCCGGGTCGTCATCGAGGTTGGTCGGTTCCGTCGCCCCGGGCAGGTAGAGGAAGTCGTAGGTCGGCAGGACCACCCTGAACAGCGGGTTGTAGGCGTGCAGGAAGTTGAGCTGCTGGGTCGACGGGTCCGGGCTGGAAATCGAGGCCAACGTGATGTCGCTGGCCGGACCGGTGATCGTTCCCCCGTCGAGAACGTACTGGTAGGCCTCGGCGTAACCGCCGATCAGGCTCGGCCCGACGGGGGCTCCGACGTAGCTCAGGAAGTTGTTGTTCCAGAGGTTCCAGACGAACGGGGCGCCTTTCGACGGCGGCGCGGCCAGAACAAGGTCCTGGGTCGTGGGAAGCCGGACCGGCTGGCCCGATGCGTCGAGCACGGTCTGGCCGTAGGCGTCGCTCTGCACGTAGGCGCGCACCAACGCGGTGCCGGTGCTGTGGGCGACGATGTCGATGGTGGTCGCCCCGGGGTTCTGCTGGACGGCCTGGATCATCCAGTACCTCAGGTAGTCAACGGCGTACTCGAAGGTGCCGGCGGCCGCGGGATCGTTCCAATGCGCGAGCAGACCGGTGACGATGCCATCGGGTGTTCCGACCTGCTCGGGCGCGCCGGGCATCCGCCAGTCGTAGGCGGAGGCGAACAGCGTGCCACCGATGACGTACGCGTCGTCTTCCAGGGTGTTCAGCAGGGGGGTGTAGGAATCGCCGAGTTGAAGGAGAGTCGGGTCGAAGCCCCGATGGATCAGGAAGTTCCCCTCCTGACCGGCAACCGGGATCGAACCCCCGTTGAAGCGGGGCACGATCAGGACGGGAACCCTGGAACTCAGCGTGGTGCCGTCCGCGCCGGGTGAGCCGTTGATCGCGATTCCGGCTCCGAGAGCAGATGCCACCCCGCCGGCGCCGCCCGGCCCGCCGGTCGTGCCGTCGCCACCGGTGCCGCCGTCGCCGCCGACTGCGGTCGCCCTCGAGTCGGTGGTGGTGTTGGTCGCTGAGCCGCCGTTCCCGCCGGTGCCACCGACCCCGGTGGTGCTGGTCCCGCCGTTGCCACCGGTGCCGCCACGGACAGGTCCGTCACCCGTGGTGAGACCGCTACCGCCAACTCCCCCGGCCCCGCCAACCGTGCCCGAACCTCCATTGCCGCCGTCCCCGCCGACGGAGCCGGCGCCCCCGGCGCCGCCGTTGCCACCGACTCCGGTCATCGGTCCGTCCAGGCGGCCGACTCCACCGTCACCGCCGCGACCGCCAAGACCGGAATCGCCCTCGGTGCCGGTGAGGGTCACGATGATCAGGAATCGCCCGTCACCCGCACTGCCCCCGGCACCCCCGGCACCGCCGGTGCCGCCGTCACCGCCCATGGTTGCGCTGGAACCGCCGTCCCCACCAGCCCCGCCTGCCCCGCCGATGCCACCGTCACCACCGCGACCGGCAATCCAGCTGCCGATGCCGCCGGGCCCACCATCGCCCCCGGCCGAACCGGGAGTTCCTGCAGTTCCGGCGCCCTCCGGGCGGCGGATGCCGCCACTGGCTCCGGGTGCGCCCGCACCACCAGCACCGCCCCGGCCGCCGTTGCCCAAGATCGAGAAGAGTCCGACATGCCCGCCGGCACCCCCCGCGCCGCCGGTGACGCCGGCACTGATCGCGTCGGACCCGTTGCCGCCGTTGCCGCCACTACCCATCACCACACCGCCGGTGCCACCGGCTCCACCGGCACCGCCCGCGACGCCATTGCCGCCGTTACCGCCCTTGCCGAACCACCCCGCCGACCCGCCGTCGCCACCGTTGTAGCCGTCACCGCCGTTACCGATGATCCCGCCGTCACCGCCGTTGCAGGCAGTTGTGCCGGTGCAAGTCGCGGCGGTCCAGGAATACCCGTTCCCGACCAGGATCCCGCCGTTGGGATGGGCTGCGGTGCCGTTGCCGATGAGCAGGCCGACGATGGACAGGCTCGAGTGGGTCACCGGAGTCGGGATCGCCGCGGCCGTGGGCGAAGTCCTCGGCAGAGCAAGGTTCTGCGCTGCCCTGGGGACACCGCCACGGACCGCCGGTGACGGTCGTGATGTGTTCGGGCGGTTGGCGACTGCCACCGGCCCGTGTCCCGCGGCCGTATGTCGACCGGCCGTGCGCCCGACGGCCGGGGTCGCTTGTTCCGACGTCCGCGAGGCGCCACGTGCGGGGCTGCTCGCACCGGAACTCGCTTCGGCTGTGTCCGTGTCGGCGGCCGCCGCAGCCGGCGCTGACCACATCGCCGCGCCGATGCCGAGCGCAATGGCCACCGCACTCACCCGGCCGATGTGGTCGGGCCGCGCCGGCAGGGAAGGCACTCCCCCGTGACGTGCAGCTTTCGATCCGGGCGTCGGCATCGTCTGGCTTGTTTCTACGCGCACGCCAAATATCCTGGTACACAACGGCTGATGTGGCTCAGCCGGGTTTCTTTTCTTCAGGCCGTGGCGTAGCCGCGGACTCAGCCGTTGACGGCTCGGGAGACGGCTTCGCCGACCCGCTCCAATCTTGTCCAAGCATCGTCGCGAAGGCGTTAAAGCCCAATGCCCCCTGTATTTGCCCACCACATTCCAGCGGGCAAAACAACACCCCTCTTGTAAAGAAACGGCATTGGAGATCGCGACCGCCTCACCGGTCGGCGTTGACCCGGTCGCCCTCAGTAGCAGCGTCCGGTCTTCGCGTATGACCATCCGGCGATGACCGGTCGTTCCTCCGGCCGGAAACGACCAAGGATTGCAGAGCCTCACGCGTCTCACCGTCAGTGGAATAGATCACCGTGCCGATCATCCCGCGGGTCAGCAGCACTTTGTACACATGACGAACGAGGACGTCGAATCTACCGTCCGGCACCTTGTTCGAATTGCGGAAGTCAGGGTCTTTGTTGGCCCCCCGGACACTGACGAACCGCCCTCCTCGCCACACCAGATCCGGCCCGATGATCACCCCATTCCAGTCGTACTCAAACCCCTGAGCCGTATAAACGCAACCAACTTGACTGAAGCCACCTTCGTCGGTGGCCCACAGAGCGCTCGGTGGTGCATCTCCGATACGGCGTTCGCTCTTGCTATTCCACGGTCGCGACCACATCCCGATTTGAACGTCGGGCACAAGCGTCCCGTCTTTGCGTGCATCGCTCCACGGCCAGCAATACCCAGCGGTCACCCGAGCGGTATATCCCTCCTGCATCTGGCTGCGCAGAAGGTGCTCCATCTCCTCGGGGCTCTCGGCGACGACTACGTCGAACTGTGGATCTCCCGACCACACGACTGGTAGCTTGCCTTCGGCGAGGCCCAGCAGTCGAATGACCCAGTGCACGTATTCTTCGCTGCCACCGCACCGGAACTGCTCACCCAAGGCGATGTGTTCAAAACCGAGCCCGAGATGTTGAGCGTGGTGCTCGATTTGTGCCAGAGTGCCCATTTCTCCAGGACGCACCACCTGATGTTCATCGAGGAGGAACACCGGAACTCGAGCCGCGGCGATAAGTTCGTCGATCTGTAGGCGGTCCGTCCTGTGCTCGGCCCGCGTGAATCTATTCGCGGAGGTGCGCCTGATGCGATGGGCTTCGTCCATGATGAGAACGTCCAGCCCGTTGGGGTCGGCGGTCATGAACTGATTGAAATACTTGAACAGCGCCTTGACCTTCGGGGCCCGAACAGCTGCCACTTTCCGCAGCGTCTGAGTGAACGACCGAGACCCCGTGGCGTGGATGACAGTGCGGCCGCGGCGAGCCAACTCGCCGACCAAAGACAGTGCGATGACGCTCTTGCCGCTGCCCGGACCACCAGTGACCGCGATGACCCGCTTGGTGTTTCCTGCTCGAGCATGCTCAACCGTGTGCATCACCAGATCCACTGCCAGTTGCTGGTTGCCGATCAGCCGGAACTGAGGGCGGTCGCGAATCTCAGCGGCGGCAAGTTTGAGCAACTGTTTCGACGGCGCCACAGGCGAATTGATCAAAAGATCAGCCGCTTGCCGCCCCGGTCCGGGCGCGAGCCGAGAACGCAGGAACTCAAACATTGACCCCTTGTCGGCGGCGGTGAACATACGACCTGTCGTCGACACTGGTACTGCGAGCAAGTCCTTGACGAGGGCAGGATCGGTCGCGTTATGCAAGTACGCCATACCAGCCAACGCATCAGGCTGATCCGCCAGCACGCGCGCGAAGTCGCACAGGTATTCGCAGTAGCCACGCACTTGAATCACCGGATGCAACCGCGGCCCACCCGGAACCCCTGGCACATCAAGGATTTCCGGATCTCCCTCGAATGCGTACGCCGCAGACCACTGCTTCAACTCCACCACCACATAGGAGGCCTCCCCGGTTCTCGGATGTACACCAGCCAGAACAACGTCGGCCCGCTGCGATGTCAGCGGTAAGTGATACTCGATGAGCATCTCGACTTGGCCGAGGCCGGCCTCGACGAGATCCGCCGCCAAGATGGGAACGCTGCGCTTCCAAGAGGTCTTCTCAGCAGGAGCAGCGCGGCGCCCAGTTCGATAGAGCATCTGCTCCAACAACTGCTCCACCAATGATTCCGGCGCCATTTCACAAACACGTTCAGCGGTGGTTCGGATGAGCGTCACGATGAGTCCCCCAGGGCAGCACGAACACAGTCGTGCGGGTGGGGACATATCCGTGGCAGCTGCTGTCAGCTGTGGAAGTCCGTCGGACCGCAGCAGTCATGCTAGGCAATGCGGTCGCCGTCCGGTTGTTCCAACGCATCAAGTCGGGCGATCGAGCGCAGGGCACCCCGTCTGCCTGCGTTGGCTTCCTTCATGTTCCTGCGGATCTGGCTGTCACGCGCCGAAGTGAAGTCAACCGCGCTCTTGTGACTTCAGTTACTTGTATAAGTGAAGTTAACCTTGCGCGATGACTTCACTTCGCCCTGTCACCTACGAGAACATTCGTTGGGCACCGCAGGGAACGCGAAATACGGGCGGGGCGCCGCAGAAGTACGGCACCTATCACCCCGCCGTCCCGGCGAGCATCGCCAACCTGGTCCTCGAATTGCCGACATCGGTACTCGCGGAAGCCGATTCCGCCGGCCGCGAGATCACTCGCTTCGACACCGAACTCGGCGGCGAAATAGCACCGTTCGCCACCGTCTTGTTGCGGTCGGAGTCCGCCGCGAGCTCGCAGATCGAAAATCTGACCGCATCAGCCCGGGCGATCGCCGAAGCCGAGTTGCCGGGCTGCAAGCCCAAACGCAATGCCGAAAAAATCGGGCTCTCCTGACTTATCCGTGGGTGGTTTTTCGGCCTGGCAGGGATGGTCGGTGGCCGCCGAGGGCGAGCATGGCTAGGGCGATGAGTGCTTCGGGGGATCGGAATCCGAAGGCGATTCGGGTCAGTAGCCGGATTTTGGTGTTGGTGGATTCGGTGAGGCCTTGGGACAGGCCGTGCTCGAGGGCGGCGTCGATAGCACGGCGGTGCTTGACGATGCGACGGGCCAGCTCGACGAAGGCGGGGATGCGGCAGCGCCGCGCCCAGGAGATCCACCGGTCCAGGGCCTGTTTGCCTTCCTCGCCTTTGACGGTGAATACATGCCGAAGTCCTTCTTTGAGCAGGTAGGCGCGGTGCAGTCGGGGGTCGGTCTTGGCGATCCAGGCCAGCTTGGCGCTCTGG
>JAKOYE010000050.1 GCA_029780675.1 Actinomycetes bacterium | reverse complement strand
GCCGGCCCGCTTCATCCGCTGCCGCAGCATCACCGCCAGCATGCGCGCGATGATCCGCTCGGAGTCGGCGACCACCTTGTTCTTGCTCGCCGAACTGTTGGCCATGACGAACCGGTAGGGCTCGGGTTCGGCGGCGACGGTCTCGACGTACACCCGGATGACCTCCCGGGTGAGATCGAATCCGTCCAGGTTCGACGACAGGGCCGACGCCATATTGGGGATCAGGGTGGTCTGGGCGAACCGCATCATCACCGCGGTGGTGAGGTCGTTCTTGTCGACGAAGTACCGGTACAGCACGGTTTTGGAGACGCCGATCTCAGCGGCGATCTCGTCCATGCTGACATCCCGACCCCGGCGCCGGATGGCATCCAGCGCACCGTCGACCAGTTCGGTCCGGCGTTCGACCTTGTGCTGGTGCCAGCGGCGCTTGCGTCCGTCGGTTTTGGCGATCTGCTGGGTCACGATGCCCGATATTCTACCGGCCGATGCCCGGAATGTTGTTACGGACAGTCACAGAAAAATCGTCCGGGCATGATGGGTGCGTGGCAAAACACCGCGCATCGCTGGCTGAGTCCCTCGCCGGCGCCGACCCGGAGGCCGACGCGGAGCGTCTCCGTAACCTGCGCCGGATGAAAGCGGTCGCGCTGGGCTTCCTGCTCGGTGCGACCGTGATCTTCCTGGCCTGCCGATGGGGCCAGTCGCAGGGCGGTCCGGCCTGGCTGGGCTACGTCGGGGCGGCAGCCGAGGCCGGCATGGTCGGTGCCCTGGCGGACTGGTTCGCGGTCACCGCACTGTTCCGTCATCCTCTGGGCTTGAAGATCCCGCACACCGCGATCATCAAGCGCAAGAAGGATCAACTCGGCGAGGGGCTGGGCAACTTCGTCCGGGAGAACTTCCTGTCCGCGGAGGTCGTCGAGACGAAACTGCGCGATGCCGAGGTGGCCAGCAGGTTGGGCAAGTGGCTTTCGGAGCCGGACCATGCGGGGCGGGTGGCCAGCGAGACCGCGACCGTGCTGCGCGTGGGCGTCGAACTCCTCAACGACGAGGACATCCAGCAGGCCATCGACAGGACGATCGTCAAACGGCTCGCCGAACCGCAATGGGGTCCGCCGGTGGGCAGGGTGCTGTCCCAGTTGCTGGCGGAGAACCGTCAGGAAGCACTCATTCAGCTGCTGTGCGACCGGGCGTTCGAGTGGGCGCTCAACGCCGGGCCCACCATCGAGCGGGTGGTGCTGCGCGACTCGCCCAGTTGGTCGCCGAAGTTCGTCGACCAACTCGTGGGTGACCGCATCCACCGCGAGTTGATGGACTTCACCGACAAGGTGCGCCGCGACCCCAATCACGAACTGCGCCGGTCGGCCACCCGCTTCCTGTTCGAGTTCGCCGCTGATCTGCAGAACGACGCGGCCACGATCGCCAAGGCGGAGACCGTCAAGGAACAGTTGATGGAGCGCGACGAGGTGACCCGGGCGGCGGAGACCGCCTGGAAGACCCTCAAGCGACTGGTTCTCGACGGCGTCGATGATCCGTCCAGCGCGTTGCGCAGCCGGATCGCGGACTCGGTGATGGCGATCGGCGAGTCACTGCGCGACGACGCCGAACTGCGCGACAAGGTCGACGGCTGGATCATTCGGGGTGCCCAGCATCTGGTCACCCAGTACGGCAGCGAGGCGACCACGATCATCACCGACACCATCGAGCGGTGGGACGCCGACGAGGCCAGTCGGCGCATCGAACTTCACGTCGGTCGCGACCTCCAGTTCATTCGCATCAACGGCACGGTGGTCGGGGCGCTGGCTGGCCTCGTCATCTACACCGTGGCCCAACTGTTGTTCTGACCTGCGCTAGCAGGTGCTTGCAATTGTTAGCACTCGCGCGTAGAGTGTTTCTTGTATGCAAAACGCACTCGTACGGGCAAAGGAACGCACCATGGCGCAGGACGATGAACTTGCCGCTGTGGCGGGTGATCTTGCCGCTGCGGTGAGTAATGCGGCCCAGGACATCGGGAGCTTCATCAGGAGTCAACGGGAAGCCGCCGAAGTGTCCGTCCGGCAGTTGGCCGAACGGGCGGGGGTCAGCAATCCCTACCTCAGTCAGATCGAACGCGGCCTGCGGAAGCCGTCCGCGGAGGTGCTGGGTCAGATCGCCAAGGCACTGCGGCTTTCCGCGGAGGTGCTGTACGTCCGGGCCGGCATTCTCGAACCGGGCGAGCCGAGCCAGGTGCACGACGCGATCATCAACGATCCCGCCATCACCGAACGGCAGAAGCGTGTGCTGCTCGACATCTACCTGTCGTTCCGGCAGCAGAACGACGCTGCCCGGGACGAGTCGTCGACTGCGTAGCTCCAGTCGCCCAAGCTGAAATCGATTGGGCACCACTAGTTTTCACCAGAGTTAACCCAGGAAAGGAATCACCGAAAATGGCGAAGAACACCAAGAACGCCAAGACCGAGAACACCGTCGAGGACCTCAAGGCTCCGCTGCTTGCCGCGGTCGGTGCCGCCGACCTGGCCCTGGCGACCGTCAACGAGATCCTGAACGCCCTGCGCGAGCGGGCCGAGGTGGCCGGCGACCGGATGGACGACCGCCGCGCGGCCCTCACCCGGCTGCAGGAGGAACTGCCCAAGCGCACTGAGGAGCTGCGTGGCCGGTTGAGCAGCGACGAGCTGCGCAAGGCCGCTGACGAGTTCCTGGCCGACGCCACCACCACCTACAACACGCTGGTGGAGCGCGGCGAGGCTGCTCTTGAGCGGCTGATGGGCCAGCCCGAACTCCGTGAGGCTGCCGACAAGGTCGAGGGTTATGTCGACCAGGCCGTCGAGCTGACCCAGGAGGCGCTGGGCAACGTCTCGGCGCAGACCAAGGCTGTCGGCGAGCGCGCCGCCAAGCTGGTCGGCACCCTGCAGGGCGAAACCGAGGAGCCGGCCGCGAAGGCCCCTGCCAAGAAGGCCGCTCCCGCCAAGGCTGCCGCCAAGAAGGCCGCTCCGGCTAAGAAGGCCGCTCCGGCCAAGAAGGCGCCGGCCAAGAAGGTTACCCAGAAGTAAGTAAGGACGGTTCGACCGTTCGCCGAGACCCGCCTACCCTGGAAACGTGAATCTCCAGGGTGTGGCGGGTCTCGTGCTTTATGTCCTCAGTTGGGCGGTATTCGCCGTCACGCTGTATGCCTTCGTGCATGCGGCGATGCAGCGCCCGGACGCCTACACCGCCGTTGACAAGCTGACCAAACCGGTGTGGCTGGCGATTCTCGGTGTCGCCGCGCTGCTGTGTCTTCTTTTCGGGGCCAGCGTTCTCGGCATGACCATCGCCGCCGTGGCGTCCGGTGTCTACCTGACCGACGTCCGCCCCAAACTGCTCGAGGTGCAGGGGAAGTCCCGCTGACCATGCGAACGCTGGCCATCGTGGTCGGCGTGTCCCTGGCTCTGTCGGTCGCGCCGCACGCCACCGCCGATGACACCCAGGACGCGCCGGTCTCCCCGTTCGTCGACCGGGCCACCTGGGTGTGGTTCAGCGATCTGCCGACGCTGCGGGTCTATCCCACGGCGGCCGGCCGGGACGTCGCGGGGAAGCTCGCCAAGACCGCCGCGCAGACCGAGGAGGCCTGGGCAGAGGTTCTGGCACTGGCCCCCGACGCGGACACCCCCGGGATGCGGGCGCAGTTTGTCTGCCACTGGAACTTCGCCGAACTCGCCCACCCCGGCAAGACCAGTTGGGACCTGGAGCCCTGGCGACCCGATGTCGACGACAGCGACATGCTGCTGGCCGGCTGTAATCCCGGCGGCGACGAACTCGGCTGATCTTGGTCTGACGAGCTGAGCTGACCCGGATCTACAGCCCGGCGAAGCAGGGGTCCTGCCGGCCGTTCGGGATGGTGGCGTCCCGGGTGATGAACCGCGCGGCGACCCCGGTATCGGTGACCTCGACCTTGTCCGCGTGGATGCCCATCGGCAGGTTCGCCGTCAGCGTGGTGGTGAACGCGTCGAGGGCGGGCTGCACCGTTTCGCGCGGCAGGGTGAAGCCCAGACCCGTCACTTTGAGCACCTGAAGCGTCACCCCGCCGTCGGCGACACCGGGGGCCACCGTCACGGTGCCCAGCGCGCCCTCCAACTCCAGGGTGCCGGCCGCCGGATCGGTGCTCACCCCGCTGACCAGTCCGCCCAGGAACGGGACGATCCCCGCCACGGTCTGCTTGATGCCATCGGTCGACCAGGTCACGTCGGCGTCAAGAGCGCCGAGGGTGCCGACGGATTCGGCGGTCTTGTTCAACCGGATGTCGTCGAGGCGCAGCCGCAACTTCATCCCCTGCGCTTCCCGGATCCGGTTGCCGGCGGTCTCGACCACCATGTCCCGGTAGCTGTGAGTGAAATGCTGCAGCAGGAACGGCCGGGCGCCGAAGGATGCGCTGGCGCTGTCCTGCACGATGCAGCTGACCGCCTTGGCGACGATGGTGTCGGCGCGGTGCCGCGCATACAGTTCGCCGGCCAGCAGACCTGCCATACCCAGTGCGACCACGATCACCATCACCAATGCGATGGACAACGGATCCCGCAACCACCGGCGCCCGGATGCGGCCTCCGCGGGCTCCTGGTCCGCGACCACCCGGGCGGGGCCGGGCTGGACGGGAATCGGCTGGGGAATCTGCTGGGTGGGCTGCTCAGGCTGGCCGGGCACAGGTACCGGGCCCGGATGCTGGCCCGGAGGCTGCCCGGGGGGCGGGAAAGTCACCTGCGCAATTCTGCCCTATCTCGCAGCGCCATCCGGGGGTGCTTGCGTGAACCGGACCCGATTGGCCAGGACAGGCAGGGTTTCCCGGATGCCGGGCAGGCTGCCCAGATCGACGTCGCAGATCAGCAGCTGAGGGTCGGTCCCGGCGGCGGCCAGGACCGCGCCGAGCGGGGAGGCCACCAGGCTGCCGCCCACACCGGTGGGCGCGGCCACCGCCGCGGCCAGTTCGGCGCCGGGATCGGCTTGCCCGACCGCAGCGACGAAGCAGGTCGAGTCCAGGGCCCGCGCCCTGGCCAGCAGGGTCCACTGGTCGAGTTTGCCCGGGCCGGCGCCCCAGGACGCGCTGACGGTGATCAGCTGCGCCCCGCGGTCGGCCAGCGTCGTATACAGGTCGGGGAACCGGATGTCATAGCAGAGGGTGATGCCGACCCCGACCCCGTCGACGGTGATCACGACCGGCCGGTGGCCGGGTGCGACGGTCGCCGACTCGGTGAAACCGAACGCGTCGAACAGGTGGATCTTGTCGTAGCGGGCCTCCACCCCGCCGCCGGTGGCCAGAACGGTGTTGGTGAACCGGCCGTCCGGTGCGGGGGTGAACATTCCGGCGAGCACCGTCACGCCGGTCTCCGCGGCCACGGCGCGCACCCCGTCGGCCCACCGGCCGTCGATCGGTTCGGCGACGCTGGCGAGGGGAACACCGAGCCGGCACATGGTGCCCTCGGGGAACACCACCAGCCGGGCGCCGGCGTCGGCGGCCCGCCGGGTCTGCTCGGCGACGGTTCTCAGGTTCCCGGCCGGGTCGGGGCCGGACAGAATCTGCGCGCAGGCGATCCGCATGATCGTGAGCCTACGGAGCGCCTGGCGGCGGAGCGACCAGCGACCAGGGCACGGTCAGCACCGCGTCCCGCCGGCTGCGGCGCTGCGGTTGTACCGGGATCCCACGGTCCGCCAGCGCGGTCAGCATGGCCCGCCATCGAGCCCGTGGGCCGAACACCGAGTGCCCGGCGGCCTCATCCCATGCCCGGTCGGCCGCGGTGAGCAGGGCATGCACCGGTTGCCCCGCAACGTTGTGGTGGATCAGCGCCTTGGGTAGGCGTTCGGCCAACTCCGAGGGCCGCTTCAGGTGCTGCGGATCGCAGGCCAGCGTGAGGCTGACGGGTCCGGTGCGGTCCAGCAGTACCCAGGTGCACAGCCGGCCCAGCTCGTCGCAGGTCCCGTCGATGATCACTCCGTCCAGGGCCAGACGTTCCCGCATGGTCCGCCAGGCCCCGGCCACCGCCTCCTCGGGATATTGCCGGAGCACGTTGAAGGCGCGCACCAACGCGGGGCGCAGGCCTGCCAGTTCGAATCCGCCGCAGCGGAACTCGACCGAGCCACCGGCCGCGGCCCGCGCGGCTAGACGCTCTGCCGCGGCCCGCGCGGCTAGACGCTCTGCCGCGGCCCGCGCGGCGGCCACCCGGTCGGGATCGATCTCCAGGCCGATGACCCGCACGTCGGGCGCCACCGTGCGCAGGCGCGCGGCAAGTTCCAGGGTGGTTACCGGCAGCCGGCCGTAACCCAGGTCCACCACCGTCGCGCCGGTCTCCCGGAGCGCGGTGCGAACCCGCGGTGACTCCAGCAGCCAGCGATCGGCGCGGCGCAACCGGTTGGCCGCGGTGGTGCCGCGGGTCGGGATACCGATCGGGCGGCGTGGGTCGGCGGGCCTAGTGATTGGCGGCGATCCAGTTCGCGGTGAACTCGCCCTCGTTGGCGAACAAGCCCTTCAGTCCGCCGATCAGCAGCGACTCGATCTGACCGCCGATGAGCGGCACCCGGGCGGTGCATCGGGTCTCCAGGCGCATCCGGCTACCGGTGGCGGTATCGGACAAGGTGTAGTCGCCCTCGATGTCGACCGGCACGTGCGGGACCGTCGCGCGGTAGCGGCCGGTGGCCAGACCGCCCTCCTCGTCGAACGGGTCGAAGTGCTGTTCGCGGGTGACGACGAACGTGCCCGGGAGCACCGGGCGGGCGATCGGCGGCAGGTCGGCGGCGGTGAGGATATGGGCGAAGGCGACCCTGGTGCCGGTGTCGTCGGAGGAGAAGTGTGCGATCTCGGTCTGGGCCGCCTCCTCGCGGTAACGGACGACCAGATCCTCCCAGTACTTGATGGTGGTGAAGTCCTGATACATCACCACCGCCGGCACACCGACCTCGACGTCGAAGGCCATCCGCTTGGTCATCGTTCCTTTTCCAGGTTCTTGTTCCAGTCAGTGGTTCTCGGCGATCCACCGGGTGGTGAACCGCTGCTCGGCGATCAGCAACTCGATCAGTTGGTTACCGATGAACTTCTCCAGTTTGCGTCCGACCAGGGGGATGCGCACCTCGACCGTGGCGCGTAAGTCCAAGCGGGAGAACGTCTCCACCGGGAACAGCAGGGCCTCCCCGGTCAACGACACCGGTGCGCCGGCGATGCTGCCGGCGACCGCCGCCCGGGACTGGGATTGGTGCACCGGCGTCCAGGTCTCCTCCCGCCGGATCTCCAGGTCGCCGCGGTGGAACTGCGACACCACACCCGGCAGCCGGTCCGACCGCAGCACCTGGGTGGTGACGACGTCGATGTTGCCGTCGGAGTCGACGTCCATCCGCTCGAGGATGGCGTCGTCGGCCCCGGATCCCGCCAGCCGGGCCAGCCAGTACTGCCGGTCGCTCAGCGCCCGATGGACCTGTTCCACGCTGGTGGCGTAGTCGGTGCCCATGTCGAATGAACGCGGCATAGCGCCTGAGGCTACCGTTAGCCGGCGTGGGCGCAGCAGCGGAGGATTTCGGCGGCGCCGACGTCGCCGAACACGTCCCGGTGGCCCCGTTGACCACGTTTCGGGTCGGTCCGGTCGCCCGGCGTGTCATCACCGCCCGCAGCACCGAGCAGGTCGTCATGGCGCTGCGCGCGGTGGACCGCCCGGACC
>JAKOYE010000039.1 GCA_029780675.1 Actinomycetes bacterium | reverse complement strand
AGGGCCGCGGCCCAGCCCTTCGGCCCAGCCCCTCTCGGCACAGACCTTCTCGGCACAGACATGGCCACGGTCTCTCATGGCTCCTCGTGGTCTGGGGGTCGGTGCCGGACGCCCTCCATCCTGACAGAGCTGTTCGGGGCTTCCGGTGGGCCCGGATTTTCCGCCGATCTTCTCTCGCAGCGGCCTCCCGATCGTGCGCCGCCGGTTAGGCTTGACCGATGACTGATCAGGACCGTGCCGTTACCCGCCGCGCCATTGCCGACGCCCTGCTGACCGCCCTGGAACGGCGCCACGAGGTGCTGGACGCCATCGTGGCCTCGGATGATCGCGCTGCTGCCGTCGAGGCGGTTTCCGAGTTGCTCGGCAAGTCCCGGACCGGCGCCGAAGCGGTGATGGGTATGTCCTTCGATCAGCTGACCAAGGAGTCGCGCCGCCGGATCGCTGCCGAACTCGACGATCTCAACAGCCAGTTGAGCTTCACCGTCGGTGAGCGGCCGGCCAGTTCCGATGACACCCTGCGGCTGCGCCCGTTCTCCCACGACGACGATCGGGACATCTTCGCCGCCCGCACCGATGAGGTGGGCGCCGCCGGTGATGGATCCGGCACGCCCGCGCGCAGTCTCGATGACGAGATCGGGGCCGCTCTGGAGCGGCTCGGCGCCGAGGAGGCGGCCTGGTTCGTCGCGGTCGACGGGGATGCGAAGGTCGGGATGGTCTTCGGTGAGCTGGCCGGCGGCGAGGTCAACGTCCGCATCTGGATCCACCCCGAGCACCGCAAGAAGGGTTACGGCACCGCGGCGCTGCGCCGGTCCCGGTCCGAACTCGCCGCCGTGTTCCCGGCTGTTCCCCTGGTGATCCGGGCACCAGGCGCGGGCAACTGACGGCGTTCTCCCCGGACGGGGTGCCGGGTCCGGTGCCATGGGCGTTCCGGTATCCGCAGTCCGGCACCGGGCACAGCAGGTTGCGGGACCGGGTGTTGCGGCTCACCGGTGTCGATCTGTTCCCCACCAACGCGGTGGCCGAGAGCTTCCGCGCGGGCCTGACCCAGGGTGATCCGGTGGCGGAGCGTTTCGTCGCCGAGACCTACCACGGCGAACTCGGGGCGCCGCGGGCCCGCGAGCTCGTCGAGCGGGCCGTCAGTGCGGGCATCGACAGCGTGCCCGACGCTCCGGAGTCCCTGCGCGCGCTGATCACGGACTTCGAGACCGTTCCGGACTGGGTGGATCCCGACCTGGTCGAGGAGGGAGCGGCGGTCTGGCGGCGCTGGGCCTACGCGCTCGGTGCGGTGGGCAACGCCGGGACGATGGACACCTACACCGAGGCCTGGCTTGCGCTGCCGTTGTCGTTGTCCGGCGGCTACGCGGGGGAGCGCGCGCTGCACCGCTACATGGAGACGTCCCGGTGGTGGATCGAGGTCTGCCAGCCGGGCGCGGTGCTGCGGCCCGGCTCGGTGGCCCGGGCCATCTCATTGCACGTCCGGATCATGCACGTCAGCGTCCGCGCCCGGGTTCGTCGTCACCCGGAGTGGGACTTCGACCGCTGGGGTCTGCCGATCAGCCAGTCGGCGATGTTGCTCACCCTCCTCGGCGGTAGCGTCGCTCCGGCACTGGGCCTGACCGCGTTGGGATTCCTGACCTCCCCGCACGAGACCAGGGCGGTGCTGCATTTCAACCGATACTGCGGGCATCTGGTCGGCGTGCGGTGCGACGGCTGGTTTCCGGAGACGGTGCTCGACGCCTGGCGGATCCTGTTCATGGCCGACTCCGCGCGCAGCTACGACTCGGGCGAAACCGGGGCGGAACTCGTGGAGTCCTTCGTGCCGGCCTTCGCCCCCAAGCCCGACCACAGCGGGCCGGACCGGGCCCGGGCCGCCTACCACTTCTGGCTCCAGGCCGGCTATTCCGGCCTGTTCATGTTGCCGTGGAACCGGCGCCGTTATGACCTCCCGAACCCCGTCCCGGGCATGGCTCTGCTGGTGGCCCGGGCGCCACTGGTCGCCGCCATCGAGGTGCTGCGCCGTGTCGTCCCCGGTGCCGACGCCCGCTGGCAGCAGTTCGGGTTACGCCGGTGGCAGCGCTGGTACCGGTGGCAGTCCGAGGGGAAGGCGGCGGAGTTCGACGCCGCGATCCCGCTTCGACGGTGACGGCGCTGCGTACTCTCGACACCGATGAGCGCACGCGCGGGGATTCTGGTGACCGGGACCGAGGTTCTGACCGGCCGGGTGGCCGACCGTAACGGACCGTGGGTGGCCGACAGGCTGCTCGAACTCGGCGTCGAACTGGCCCACATCACGATCTGCGGTGATCGGCCGTCCGATATCGACGCCCAACTCCGGTTCCTCAGTTCCGAGGGCGTCGATCTGATCGTCACCACCGGCGGCCTGGGGCCAACCGCCGATGACATGACAGTCGCCACCGTCGCCCGGTTCTGCGGTCGCGCACTGGTTCTCGATGAGGCGATGGAGGCCAGAATCGCCGGGATCGTGCAGCAGTGGCTGACCCGTTACCCCGACGCGGATCTGAAGGCGGTGCGCGCGGCCAACCGCAAACAGGCGATGGTTCCCGAAGGTGCATCTGTACTGGACCCCGTCGGTACCGCTCCGGGGGTGGTGGTGCCGGGAACCCCGACGGTCGTGGTGCTGCCCGGCCCGCCGACGGAACTGCAGGGTATGTGGGAGGCCGCCATGGCCACCGATGCGGTGGCCCGGGCGCTCGCCGGACGTACCGTCTACCGCCAGGAGACGGTTCGGATGTTCGGGCTGCCGGAGTCCGCGCTTGCCGACACCCTGCGCGATGCGGAGGCGATACCGGGTTTCGGTGGCCTCGAGGTCACCACGTGCCTGCGCCGCGGCGAACTGGAGATCGTGACCCGCTACGAACCCGGCGGGCAGGACGCTTACCGGGAGTTGACGGCGCTGCTGCGGCGCCGACACGGCCCGACGATCTTCTCCGAGGACGGGAGCACCGTGGACGATCAGATCGCCGCGTTGCTCGCCGACCGGCGGATCGCCACGGCCGAGTCCTGCACGGCGGGCCTACTCGCCGCCCGACTGACCGACCGTCCCGGTTCGTCGGCCTACGTCAGCGGCGGTGTCGTCGCGTATGCCAACGAGGCGAAAGCGGCCTTACTCGGCGTGCCGCCCGAGTTGATCGCCGGCCATGGTGCGGTATCCGCCGAAGTGGCCGAGGCGATGGCCCGCGGGGCGATCAAGCGATTCGGCGCGGACACCGCGGTGGCCATCACCGGGGTCGCCGGACCCGGCGGCGGTACCCCCGACAAACCGGTGGGCACGGTCTGGTTCTGTGTCATGCTCCAGGACGGGCCGACCGTGACCCGCCGCGTACTCATCCCCGGCGAACGTCCCGACGTCCGGGAGCGCTCGACGACGGTGGCGATGCATCTATTGCGCCGGGCCCTCACCGATCAGGCCGGCGAGGCGTCCGGCTAGGTCGGGCAGCCCACGGGAGTCGTCGACGGACCCCTGCTCCGGCGCCGGGTCGCAGAAGGTCAGCAGTCGGCCGCCGAGGGCGGCCAATTCCGTGACGAGCGCCGCGCGGTCCAGACCGGCCTCCATGGCCTCGGTCAGAAGGGCGTGGATCTCATCGCGGACCGATGCGGACATCTGCTCCACACCGGAGCCGAGGGATGCCTGGGCCCGGCGGGCAGCGCGCAGCATCCGCCAGGCGTAATGGCGTTCGTCGAGAACGTCCACGTGCGGTACCGGCTTTCGCGAGACGGGTGGGGGACGAGATTCTTTCGGTAATTATCCTTCCGGTCCCCGGATCAGCGCGACCGGATCGACGGGGAAATCGAAGAAAGTCTCGGGGTAGGGCTCCGGTTTGTAGGTGAAGTGCCACCACTCCTTGTCGTAATTGACAAAACCCTCGGTTTCGAGGCCCTCGAGCAGGAGCAGACGGTTCTTGGCGGCGTCGCCGTCGATGCGGGGATCGGCGGTGTTGGCCAGCGTGTCGAAACAGTCGAATCCAGTCCCCATGTCCACCGAGTTGTCCGGGAATCGCTGCGGTGGGGGCGCGGCGCAATCCACCAGGGGTTGGCCGGGGACGAACACCGGGGCCGGCCGGCCGGCGTCGGGAAGCGGCACCAGCGTCAGGTCCACGGTGCTGCCCCGGCTGTGGCCGGATCTCTCCGCGATATAGCCGTCGGCGAACAGCGTTGTCTTGTCCACTCGGGGATAGAACTCCGCCTTCATTCGCTGGTCTGCCAGATCGGCGGCCCAATCCACGAACTCGTCGACCGCGCGCTGCGGCCGGTAGCAGTCGTAGACCTTCAGGGTGAACCCGCGTTCGAGGAAATTCCGTTGCGCCCGGGCCAGCGCCTCGGCCGCCGGGCGGGTCAGGATGCACATCGGCGCCTGATACCCGGCGATGGGGTCGCCGATGAAATTGTGTGGCGTGATGTAGCGGATCTCCTGGACGATGCTCGGGTCCACGTCCTGCACAGCGACGAAGTCCGGCGGGGCGACGGGATCGGCGCTGGCGGGGGCGATGCCGACCCCGGATGCGACCCCGGATGCGGTGAGGACGGTCAGCAGGGGCATCAGAACGCGCAGTCGTGCCGTACACCGTCGTGCCATACAAGAGAGTGTCTCAGTCGTTCGGCAGCGGCGTGGCGCCGTCCCCGCACCGCCGGTTACGGGGTGACGATCACCGTCAGCCGGTTGCCGTCCCGTTCGATCTGCATCCCCGCCCGGCGGGCGATGGCCGCGACGGCCGCGGCGTCGTCGGGTTCGCTCGCACTGACGGCCAGGACCCGGGCCAGTCGGCCTTTGTGCGCCTTGTTGAAGTGGGTGACCACGCTGCGGCTGCCGTCGGGGTGTTCGGAGAGCACGTCGACGCGGACGGCGTCGGTGACCCGGCCCAGGCCCGCGTAGGCCCCTGAGCGGAGGTCGACGATCAGTTCGTGCTCGGCCAGTGCGGCCAGGACCGGTTCCAGAACCGGTCGCCAGCGGACCGCCAGACCGGGCTGGCCGGGCAGTTTCGATGACGCCGACAATCGGTAGGCCGGAATCGGATCGTCGGCGCGCAGCAGGCCGAACAAGGCCGAACCCACGGCGAGCCGGGCGCGGGCTCGGCGGGATTGCGCCGCGGTCAGCGAGGCGATGTCGAGAGCGTCGTAGAGCACCCCGGTGTAGCGGGCGATGGCCGGCAGCGTGGGGGAGGTGCGCAGCGTGGCGTTGCGTTCGATCTCGGCCTGCTGGGCGGCCGAGATGCCCAGGGCCGCACGGCACGCCTCGGTGTCAGCGGCCAGTCCGACGAGCTCCTCGACCAGCTCGGCGCGCAGCGGGGTGAGCTCAGGTGTGTGCAGCCGGTCCAGGTTCAACGGCGGGCCTTCGCCCCCGGCGCGTTTGGTCTCCGATGGCGGCAGCAGCACGATCACCAGCAGACGGTAACCGGCGGGTCTCAGTAGGGCGGCAGCTGCCCGTTGCCCGACTGGCCGGCCAGGCCGTTGAGGATGTCGAGGCTGTGTCGTAGCTGTAGTTGGCTCAGCCAGGGCGGGGTCTGCCCGGGCGGGGCGGCGGCCGCGTCGGTCGGCTGCCAGGGCTGGCAACCGTTGGTCTTGAAGGCAACGTCCGTCACCTCGATGGTGACCACCTGGGGCTGTTTGGTGAGGGCGTTGGCCAGGGTGACACCGTCGGCCCCGATTCGGCGCCAGTAGCAGGTTCCCCCCTCGGAGGGGCCCGCCGAGGAATACACGCCGGGCAGGATCTCCGAGCCGACCGCGTATTGGCCGTCGTGGTCGATCGGGGGAGGCCCTGCCGCCGTCGATGCGGCATGGCTTGACCCGGGATCCGGCACCGGCGCCGGGGTGGCGGGATCAGCCGTCGCGTTCGCCGCCGCGGCAAACAACAACCCGCAGATCAGCGAACCCGTCGTCAGGGCTGTGTGAACACGGGGCATAACGCCCCAGGTTACCCGTGACGTCAGGCGCTACGCCGCAGCAACGGCAGGAGCAGGTGGCGCCGGGCGATGACTTCCTCGTCGAAGTCGTGCTCGGCGTGCGCTACCGAGTCGTACAACGGAACGCTGAGGGATCCGTCCCGGCCCGAGAGTCGTTCCCGCACCGCATCGCCCGCCACCAGTGCCCACTGGCCGCCACGTTCCACGCAGGCCATGTCGACGCTGTGCAGCAACCGCACGCAATTGGGAGTGCAGGACGTCACCCCGCTCAGATCGAGGACCAGCGAAGGACCGTCGCCGGTGATGCGGCGGACGTAGGCCATGATCTCGTCGACGTTGCCGCCGTCGATGCGGCCGGTGATCGTCAGCACGGTGCAACCGTGCCGTTCGTACGCCCAGACGTGGGCTCCACGGAAATCGTGCGCGGGGTTGCCATATCGAGAGGTGAAACTGGTCATGCCGTGCCCCCTGCTTATCTGTCGTCCGCCGGACGGATGTATTCGGCTGGCCTGTGACTTCGACTGACTCCGACGCTAGCCCTTCATTTGGTGGTTATCTCTAAGCCTCCCGTGAGAAAGATTCTTAGCCACGGCGGGAAGCGTCGACCCCCGTCGGGCAGTGGCGGCGGGACTTACACAATTCTTACCGCTGCCGTTCATCGTGGTCGTCGGCACCGAACGCTCCTAAGGTCAGCCTTATGAAGACCCACACGTACCGAATCCTGAGCGTTTTGCTGGTGACGTTGGCGGTGACCTTCGGTCTGAGCCGTCCGGCCACCGCGTCCGCCGCCGACCTGAACTTCACCGGCACCACACTGAGAGGGGCGACGTTCAACGGAACCAGCCTTGAGGGGAAGCCAGCGGTCCTGTGGTTCTGGACGCCGTGGTGCCCCTTCTGCAACCAGGAGGCTCCCAACGTGGCCGCGGTGTCCGCGGCGAACCCGGCGGTGACCTTCGTCGGGGTTGCCACCCGAGCCGATCTGTCCTCTCTGCAGGGCTTCGTGTCGAAGTACAACCTGAACTTCACCAACATCAACGACGCCGACGGTTCCATCTGGGCCCGGTTCAACGTGCCGTGGCAGCCGGCGTACGTCTTCCTGCGTCCGGACGGTTCGTCGTCATTCGTCAACAACCCGACTTCGGCGATGTCGGCCCAGGAACTCACCGACCGCGTGCGCGCCCTGACCTCGTAGTGCCGGTGTGAACCAGAGTCTGATCGGTCTGGCATTCACCGCGGGCATGGTGGCCGCCCTCAACCCGTGCGGGTTCGCCATGCTGCCCGCCTACCTGTCGCTGGTCGTGAGGGAGGAGGGCGGTTCCCGGCCCGATGCGACCGGCCGGACGGCAGCGCTCTGGCCGGCGCTGCGGCGGTCCGTCGGTGCCACCGCCGCGATGGCTCTGGGTTTCCTGACCGTGTTCGGCCTGTTCGGTCTGCTGACCGTCTCGGTCGCCTCAGTCCTGCAGCGCTATCTGCCCTACGCGACGGTTCTCGTCGGCACCTCCCTGGTGGTGTTGGGCGTCTGGTTGCTGACCGGTCACGAACTGGGCGCGCCGATAGCGGGCAGGGCCGCGCGATGGGCGCCGTCGGCCCGGGTCGGATCGATGTACGGCTACGGGATCGGGTACGCGGTCGCGTCCCTGTCCTGCACGGTGGGTCCATTCCTGGCGGTCACCGGGACCGCCCTACACGGCGGGTCGGCTCTGGGTGTACTGGGCGTGTACGCGGCCTACGCCGCCGGTCTCACACTGGTCGTGGGCGTGCTCGCGGTCGCGGTGGCCATGGCGAGCACGGCGTTCGTCGACCGGATTCGCAGCGTGCTTCCCTGGGTCAGCCGCCTCGGCGGGGTGATCCTCGTCGCTGTCGGCCTCTACGTCGCGTACTACGGCTGGTTCGAACTGCGGCTGTTGGGCTCGTCGGCGGGACTCGAGGATCCGGTGATCGCAGCCGCGGCCGGGGTGCAGAAGGTGTTGGCCGGCTGGGTGTACGCCCACGGCCCGTGGCCGTGGCTGACTGGAGTGGCGGTGATCGTCGTGGTGGCGCTGACGGCCGCCGCTCTGAACCGGCGGCGCAACCAGGGGATCGGTCACCGTTCGGAGGGCTAAAATCCGCGGCATGGGACAAAACTGGCGGCGATGGGCTGCAGGCTCGGCAGCGGTGTTGGCGATGGCTACCGGGCCGGCTGTTCTCATCGTGGTGGCGGGTAGCAGTGGAACGGCCGCGGCCGATGTGTGTGCCAGCGCCGGGCGGCGGGTCACCGTCAGCGGGTGCGCGAATCTGTCCGACGTGATGGCGCCCTACGTGATGCCGCAGGATGCCTATGCGCCGATCACCCCGGAAGCCAGTGCGTGCATCGGCTGGAACGGCCGGTGGGTCAACGCCAGCGGATGCACCTGACCCCGGTCACTCCTGTTGGTTGCGACGCAAACGGGCCCCGCGGCCGCCACCGCGGGGCCCGTTCACATTACAGCTACCGGTGCAGATCGAACCGGTCGTTGTCCATCACCTTGACCCATGCCGCGACGAAGTCGTGGACGAACTTCTCCTTGGCGTCGTCGGAGGCGTACACCTCGGCCAGCGACCGCAGCACGGAGTGCGAACCGAACACCAGATCGTTGGCGGTGGCCGTCCATCGGGTGGTGCCGGAGGCCCGGTCGACGCCGTCGTAGACGTTCTCGGAGGCTTCCGAGACCTTCCATTCGGTGGCCATGTCGAGCAGGTTGACGAAGAAGTCGTTGCTCAGCACGCCAGGGCGGTCGGTGAACACACCGTGCTTGCTGCCGCCATGGTTCGCACCCAGCGTCCGCAGGCCGCCGATGAGGGCTGTCATCTCCGGGGCCGTCAGGTTCAGCATGTAGGCGCGGTCGACGAGCAGTCGCTCAACTTGCGTCTTCTCCTCGGGCCGGATGTAGTTGCGGAATCCGTCGGCGCGGGGTTCGAGGACACCGAACGACTCGACGTCGGTGTCCTCCTGGGATGCGTCGGTCCGCCCGGGATGGAACGGGACCTGCACCGCCACACCGCCGTCGGCGGCTGCTTTCTCCACCGCCGCCGAGCCCGCCAGCACGATCACATCGGCGAGCGAGATCTTCTTCGCGCCCGCTGCGGACGCGTTGAACTCCTGCTGGATCTTCTCCAGCACCGGCAGCACCTTGTCGAGTTCGCCCGGCTCGTTGACCGCCCAGCTGCGCTGCGGCTCCAGCCGCAGACGGGCACCGTTGGCCCCGCCACGCTTGTCGGTGCCGCGGAAACTGGCTGCCGCAGCCCAGGCGGTCTTGACCAGCTGGCTCACCGACAGACCGGAGGCGAGCACGGTGGCCTTCAGCGCGGCGATGTCAGCGTCGTCGACCAGTGGATGGTCCACCTCCGGAAGCGGGTCCTGCCACAGCTGTTGCTGCTGCGGAATCCAGGGGCCCAGGTACCGGCTGGTCGGACCCATGTCACGGTGCAGCAGCTTGAACCAGGCCTTGGCGAAGGCCTCGGCCAGTTCCTCGGGGTGATCGAGCCAGCGGCGCGTGATCGGGCCGTAGATTGGATCGACCCGCATGGTCACATCGGTGACGAGCATGGTGGGCTTGCGATTCGGGCCGCCGAACGGGTCTGGGATGACCGCCTCGGCGTCCTTGGCCTCGAACTGCCAGGCACCCGCCGGGCTCTTCGTCAGCTCCCACTCGTAGCCGTACAGCGTCTCCAGGTAGCCGTTGTCCCATTTCGTGGGGTTCGGCTTCCAGACCACTTCGAGCCCCGAACCAATCTGGTCCTCGCCCTTGCCGGAGCCGTAGGAGCTCTTCCAACCCAGGCCCTGCGCCTCGATCGGGGCTGCCTCGGGCTCGGGACCGACCAGGTTGGCGTCACCGGCGCCGTGGGTCTTGCCGAAGCTGTGTCCACCGACGATCAGCGCGGCCGTCTCCTCGTCGTTCATCGCCATCCGGCCGAAGGTCTCGCGGATGTCCTTGGCCGCCGCCAACGGGTCCGGGTTGCCCTCGGGTCCCTCGGGGTTGACGTAGATCAGGCCCATGGTGGTTGCGCCGAAGGGATTGTCCAGTTCGCGGTCACCCTCGTAGCGCTTATCGGTTCCCAGCCAGGTGTCCTCGAAGCCCCACAGGGTTTCCTCCGGCTCCCAGATGTCGTCACGGCCGAAAGCGAACCCGAAGGTCTTGAAACCCATCGACTCCAGGGCGACATTGCCGGCCAGCACCAGCAGGTCGGCCCAGGAGATCCTCTGGCCGTACTTCTGCTTGATGGGCCACAGCAGCCGGCGGGCCTTGTCGAGGTTGACGTTATCCGGCCAGCTGTTGATTGGGGCGAAGCGCTGCGCGCCCTGGCCGCCGCCACCACGCCCATCGAAGATCCGGTAGGTGCCTGCGGAGTGCCAGGACATCCGGATGAACAGGCCGCCATAGTGCCCGTAGTCGGCCGGCCACCAGTCCTGCGAGGTGGTCATCATGTCGATGAGGTCGCGCTTGACGGCGTCGACGTCGAGTTTGGCGAACTCCTTGGCGTAGTCGAAATCGGCGCCCAGCGGGTTCGCTTTGTTGGACTGCGCATGCAGCACCGAGACATCGACTTGGTTAGGCCACCAGTCCTGGTTGGTCATCGGCCGGTGCGCAGTCGGCTCCGGGGCGGAGATTGCCGGGCATTCGCTCTCGCTGTTTGACACTTCGTCCTTCCTTGGTGATGGGTGAAATCAGTGGTGATGGGTGAAATCAGTGGTGATGGGTGACAGCGTGGTGGACGTACCGGTGTCGGCGGAAGCGGGTCCATCCGCGATCCCGCTTTTGTCGGCGACGTTCATAGCTGCGCAGTCAGGACACTTCCCCCAGTAGATGACCTCAGCTTCGTCGATGCGGAATCCGTTGTCGTCGGCGGGGGTCAGACACGGCACAGTGCCGACCGCGCAGTCGACGTCGCCGATCACACCGCAGGTGCGGCAGACGATGTGATGATGATTGTCGCCTACCCGGGATTCGTAGCGGGCCACCGATCCCGAGGGTTGGATCCGCCGGATCAGCCCGGCTGTCGTCAGCGCGGCCAGTACGTCGTAGACGGCCTGACGGGAGACCTCGGGCAGGGTTCTGCGCACCGCGCCCAGCAGTGCATCGGTATCGGCGTGGGGATGATCGCGAACCGCCGCCAGCACGGCGAGTCGAGGGCGGGTCACCCGGAGGTCGGCGCCGCGCAACAACTCGATCGCGTCAGCATTTCCCCGCACGGACCCCATGCTGTCGTCTTTTTTTGACTGAGTCAAGACAATTCGTGTCGAGGGTGTCGGTTAGTGTTTTCCCGTGCCTTTCAACACGGTGGCGGTGGAGCTGGTGCCACCCAATCTCGACCGCGCGCCCGACGAGCGGGTCGACGAAGCCCGCAAGGTCATGCGGCTGTCGGCGGAGTCGGGTGTTCGGGTCGGTCACGTGATGATCCCGGGAATGATCGATGAGGACGCCGGCCGGCCGGTCGAGATGAAGCCCAAGTTGGATGTCCTCGACTACTGGTCGCTGATCTCCCCGGAGATGCCCGGGGTCAGCGGCCTGTGCACCCAGGTGACGTCCTTCTCGGACGAGCCCACGCTGCGGGCGCGGCTCGGCGATCTGCTGGGCTCCGGGATTGAGGGCATCGCGTTCGTCGGCGTACCGCGCACCATGAGCGACGGGGAGGGGACCGGCCTCCCGCCGACCGACGCGTTGTCGATCTATCGGGACCTGGTCGCCAACCGCGGGGTGGTGCTGATTCCGACCCGTGCCGACGAGGTCGGCAGGTTCGGGTTCAAGTGCGATCGGGGAGCGACCTACGCCCTGACGCAACTCCTGTACTCCGAGGCGATCATCGGTTTCCTCAGGGACTTCGCCTGCCACAGCGACCACCGGCCGGA
>JAKOYE010000024.1 GCA_029780675.1 Actinomycetes bacterium | reverse complement strand
CTCATGCGGCACCGCGACAAGACCTTGGCCAAGCGCGGTCTGGCCTGGCTGGACCTGGACGCCGAGGACGAGCAGCTGATCGAGATGGTCCGCCACGACACCTCCCCTCTCGGACCCGACGGCAAGGAGGTCCCGGTCCACCGCCGCGGCGAGGCCACCATGCGCGACATGTCCGGCAACGTCGGTCGGGTCAAGGTCCTGCTGCCCGCCCGTGAAGAGCGCTCGGCCGCGATCACCGCCGGCGGCTCGGCCTCCACCAAGAGCCGCCCTCAGGACCGGGAGACGGCATGACGTGGCTGCGAGCTCGCGGCCTCTGGATCCGGCGCGCCCTGGCGGTGATCGCCGGCTGGATGCTGCTGATGTTTGTGCGCGTGCAGTCCGCGGCCGCTGCCCCGATCGTGGCCGCCGACAAGATCGGCCAGACCCCCCCGGCGCTGGCCTGGATCGACCTGAAGGACTCCCGCGGGATCTCGATCTGGAACTTCGAGATGTCGTTGGACCGGGGCGGCATCACCTCCCCGGACAAGTTCTTCTGGGCCTCGATCACCGACGCCTGCTGGGGTGCCTACCGGTCGTGGTGCGCGCTGTCGCTGTGGTTCCTTGACTGGGTCCTGTCCTTTACCTGGGTCCAGACGATCGCTGCCCCGCTGCTGTCGGTCGGCGACGCGATGCAGCAGGTCGTCACCCGCCTCGGACTGGTCCCCACCTTCTTGACCCTGACCGCGCTACTGGCCGGGTTGTGGATGCTCAAGGGCCGCCACACCACCGCGGTCTGGGAGGTCGGCATCGCCTGCGTCATCGCCGCCTTGGCCTCCGGTGTCTTCGCCCAGCCGGTCCAGATGATCGCCGGCCAGAACGGCTACATCGTCAAAGCCAACCAGACCGGCCAGGAACTCGCCGCCGCCCTGGCCACCGGGGACGCCTCCGGCAAGAGCCCTGAGCAGCTGCGCCAGGCGCAGACCGGCCAGCTCGTCGACACCTTCATCCGCCAGCCCACCCAGATGATCAACTTCGGCCAGGTCCTCGACGGCGGCAAGTGCGAGGGCGCCTACAACGACGTCGTCAAGGGCGGGCCCTACGGCAACGAGTCCGACATCCGGGACAAGATCTCCGACTGCGACGACACCCTGGGCGAGTACGCCGCCAA
>JAKOYE010000001.1 GCA_029780675.1 Actinomycetes bacterium | reverse complement strand
CCCGCGATCTTCACCGTGGTGTCACCGGTCTGGGCGAGGTAGGCGTACACCGCGATGCTGTCGTTGACGACGGCGTCCACCCGGCCCTGGTTGAGCAGCGTGATGGCCTGGGCGAAGCCCTCGACGGACTCGACCCGGGCGCCCGCGTCTCGGGCCACCTGCGCCCAGTTACTGGTCATCGACTGGGCGGCGGTGCGACCCTTCAGATCGGACAGCGAGGTGATCGAGTCATCATCGGCACGGGTGACGATCACCCCCTCGCCCACCGAATAGGGTTCGGACATCGCGTATTTCGCTGTCCGTGCCTCGGTGATCGTCACCTGGTTGGCCACCACGTCGAAGCGGTTGGCCTCCAACGCCGCAAAGATCGAATCCCAGGGTGTCTCGATGAACTCAACCCGCACACCGAGTTTGTCGGCGACCGTCCGGGCGACGTCGACGTCGTAGCCGGCGAGTTGGCCGGTCGCCGGGTCGTGGTAGCTGAACGGAGCGTAGGTGCCCTCGGTGCCGACGCGCAGCACCCCGGCGTCAAGCGCTTCGTTGGACGGCTTCGATCCGCAGGCGCCGAGGAGGACGACCATCGCCATCAGGATGGCGAGTATCGCCGTACTCCGCAGTCGTCGCATTGTGCGGACGTTAACGACCGCCGCGAACCCGGTGAAGAGTTTGTCTCAGCCTGGTTGTATCCCCGACGTCCTCAGGTCGAGAACTCAGATCGAGAAGTCCTCGCCGTGCCAGACACCGGCTTCCGGTGGCCGGATCACCTTGTCCGCGTTGGGTTCTCGCTCCCGGCTTTCCAGGCGGGCAACCCGGGTGAGCAGTGAGTAAAGGCTCACGCCCAGCGGGTCGGGAAGATCGGACTGAGTGCGTGGCGCACCCGTCGCCGAGCCGTCCGGGCCGACGATCTGACCGGGTACCCCGACCACCACGGATCCGGGTGGCACCGGTTTGATCACCACCGAGTTGGCGCCGATCTGGCTGCCGTGGCCGATCACGATGTTGCCCAGGACTTTCGCGCCGGCGCCGATGACCACTTTGTTTCCGACGGTCGGGTGCCGCTTGACCGGATCCAGGCTGGTACCGCCGAGGGTCACCCCGTGGTAGATGGTGACGTCGTCGCCGACCTCGGCGGTCTCACCGATCACCACTCCGGTCGCATGGTCGATGAACACCCGCGAGCCGATCACCGCACCGGGATGGATCTCCACCCCGGTGAGCTTGCGAATGACCTCGGCGAGGAACCGGGCGGCAAGTTTGGCGTTGCGCTGCCACAGCCAGTGGGTCACCCGATATCCCCATATCGCGTGCACGCCCGGGTAGCACAGGGCCACCTCCAGTGCGCTGCGCGCTGCTGGGTCGCGTTCCCGCACCGCGCGCAGGTCGCCGCGAATGGCCGCGAACACCCCTAGTCCGCCAGGTCGGCGAACAGCGCCGTACTCAGGTAACGCTCCCCGAAGCTGGGCAGCAGGACCACGATCAGCTTGCCGGCGTTCTCCGGCCGCTTGGCCAGCTGCACCGCAGCCCAGGTCGCCGCACCGGAGGAGATCCCCACCAGCAGGCCCTCCTCGCGCGCCAGCCGACGGGCGGTGGTGAACGCGTCCTCGTTACTCACCTGGATGATCTCGTCGACCAAGTCGGTCTCCAGTACCGGTGGCACGAACCCGGCTCCGATGCCCTGGATCGGGTGCGGACCCTTCTGTCCGCCCGACAGCACCGGCGACGCCGCCGGTTCGACCGCGACGAACCGTACGGACGGTTTGCGCTCCTTGATCGCTTCGGCAACGCCGGTGATCGTGCCGCCGGTGCCGACCCCGCCGACGAAGATGTCGATCAGGCCGTCGGTGTCGTTCCAGATCTCCTGGGCGGTGGTCGCCCGGTGAATCGCGGGATTGGCCGGGTTCTCGAACTGCTGCGGGATGAAGTACCGCTGATCGGTCTTGGCGAGTTCCTCGGCCTTGGCGATAGCGCCCGCCATCCCCTCCGGGCCCGGAGTCAGGATCAACTCCGCACCGTAGGCGCGCAGCAGGATCCGCCGTTCGATGCTCATGGTCTCCGGCATCGTCAGCACGCACTTGTAGCCGCGCGCCGCGCACACCATCGCCAGCGCGATGCCGGTATTGCCGCTCGTCGGCTCCAGGATGATGGTGTCCGCGTTGATCAATCCGGCCTGCTCGGCCGCGTCGATCATGGCCACCCCGATGCGGTCCTTGACGCTGGCCGCCGGGTTGAAGGACTCCAGTTTGGCGACGACCTCGGCCCCGGCACCGTCGGTGACCTTGCGGAGTCGGACGAGGGGGGTGTTGCCGGTCAGCTCGGTGATGTCGTTGGCGATCCTGCTCATGCGCTCATTCTCCCTCTGGTCACCCGCCGCAGCCGTGCCGCCCCGCACCACTGTCGGAGATCGGCCCGGTTGCCGGACTGCCGTCGGCGATTCTGCGCACCGCGTCAAGGAAGACGTCGATCTCGTCGAAGGTGTTGTAGAAGGCGAAGGACGGGCGCACGGTGGTCTCCACACCCATCCGGCGCAGGATCGGCTGAGCGCAGTGGTGGCCGGCGCGTACCGCGATGCCCTCGGCGTTGAGCGCCTTGCCCACCTCGATGGGCTCATGGCCGGCCAGCACGAAGGACAGCACGCTGGCCTTCTCGTGGGCCGTGCCGATGAGGCGCACCCCGGGAATCGCCGCCAGGCGTGGCGTGGCGTACTCCAGCAGGGCGTGCTCATAGGCGGCGATCCGGTCGATACCCACCTTCTCGACATAGCGGAGCGCCTCGCCGAGGCCCACCGCGTCGGCGATGTTGCCGGTGCCGGCTTCGTACTTGTTGGGCGGGCCCTGGAAGATCGACCGTTCGATCGTCACGTCGGCGATCATGTTGCCGCCGCCCTGCCAGGGTGGTGTCTCGGCCATCACCTCGTCGGTCATGTACACGACGCCGATTCCGGTGGGGCCAAAGATCTTATGACCGGAGAAGACGAAGAAGTCCGCACCGGTCTTGGACACGTCGACAGCGATGTGGGGGATGGATTGGGCGCCGTCGATGAGAACCCGGGCCCCGTAGCGGTGGCCCATCTCGACGATCTTCTCCACCGGCGTGACCGTGCCCAGGGCGTTGGAGACCTGCGTCGCGGACACCAGTTTGGTGCGCGGCCCGAGCAGATCTTCGAACTCCTGCAGGAGCAGGTTGCCGGCGTCGTCGACCGGGGCCACCTTGAGCACGGCGCCGGTCTTCTTCGCGATCATCTGCCACGGAACGATATTCGCGTGGTGCTCGAGGTTGGTGATGACGATCTCATCGCCCGGTTCGAGGTTCTTGGCACCCCAGGACTGGGCGACGAGGTTGATCGCCTCCGTCGTCCCGCGGACGAAGATGATGTTCTCGTCCTTCGCCGCGCCGATGAAGCGCCGTACTGTGCCGCGTGCGTCCTCGTAGGCGTCGGTGGCGCGTGCGGCCAACTCGTGCGCCGCACGATGGATGTTGGAGTTCTCGTGGGCGTAGAAGTAGGCGAGGCGGTCGATCACCGCCTGCGGCTTCTGGGTGGTGGCGGCGTTGTCGAACCAGATCAGCGGCTTGCCGTTGACCGTCTCCCGCAGGATCGGGAAGTCCGCGCGGATCGCGTGGACGTCGAAGACCTCATGGGAGTCGGCGAGGTGGGGGACCGGCGCCGTCAGCCCGAGAACGGGTGTTGCCGAAGAGGTGAAGTAGTAGTTCGCCTCGTCCCCGGATATCCCGTGCGCCGGTACCGTCGGCGCCGAGGGCACCCCTGGCGCAGCGGGAACCGACGGCGACGCGAGCACGCCCGGCGACGTCGACACGATGCCATGCGGAATCGTGTAGTGCTCGAACGCGGCGGCGGGGCCGAACGCCGATGCGACCGGAGAGTAGCCCCCCGCCGCGTCGACCGGGACGCTGTTCAGGCGGGCCGTGGTGGCGCCGAGGGAGCCTGCCGACGTGGTGTCCGGCACCTCCCCTCGCGGCGCCACCGGAACCGTCTGCGGCGGGCTGTCATTGCCGGGCCGGAAGCCGGCCGAGAAGAACTGGGTCGCCAGGGCGGCCAGTTCGGCCTCGCTGATCGGCAGGTCGGTGCTCACTTGTACTCGTGGTAGTTGTCGATGGCCGCGCCCTCGAGGACGGCCAGGGCGTCATCGGTCAACACCGCCAGCGACGAGTACAGGGTCACCAGGTAGGAGGCGATGCCGGAGCGGTTGATTCCGGTGAACCGCACGGAAAGACCCGGGGACTGCTCACCGACGAGGCCCGGCTGGAACAGGCCGACCACGCCCTGGCGCTCTTCTCCGGTGCGGACCAGGATGAACTTCGTCGCGCCGTTCTCGACCGGGACCTTGTCGCTGGGGATGATCGGGATGCCGCGCCAGGTGATGAACTGCGCGCCGAAGAGGCTCACCACGGTCGGCGGAACCCCGCGGTACGTGCATTCCCGGCCGAACGCCGCCACCCCGAGCGGGTGGGTCAGGAAGAAGGCCGGCGTCTTCCACACCTTGGTGAGCAACGCGTCGAGATCGTCCGGGGTGGGCGCGCCGCTCAGCGTCGAGATGGTCTGCTCCGGTGTCGCCTGCGCCAGTAACCCGTACTCGGGGTTGTTGATCAGCTCGGACTCCTGGCGCTCCTTGATGGTCTCCACCGTCAGGCGAAGCTGCTGGGTGATCTGGTCGTGCGGGCTGGAGTACAGGTCGGACACCCGGGTGTGGACGTCGAGCAGGGTGGAGATGGCGCGGAGTGTGATCTCGCGCGGGCTGGTCTGGTAGTCGACGTAGGTCTGCGGCAGCGGATCTTCGATATTCTCCCCGCCGACCTCGGCATGGATCTGCACCCGCTCCGGATTGACAACCCGGTTGACCCGGTAGATGCCGGCCTCGACCGGGACCCAGCTCAGCAGGTGCAGCAGGAACCGCGGGCTGATGGTCTCCAGCTGCGGCACCGTCTTGGTGGCGTTGGCGAGCTGCCTGGCCGCAAGGGCGCCGAGTGCCTGCGATTCGTTCTGGGCCGACGTCATCTGTTCCTCCGTCTCGAAATGGTCGGGACCAGCATCGCTGTCCCAGGCTGAGCTTGCACTATTTGCATCCGCCGTGAATGAAACCCATTGAAGTCTCATCCGGTCTTGTAGGGTGGCCCCATGCAACAGCCCGCAGCGCTGCGCTTCGTCTTCACGAGCGTCGTCGGCGTGCATTCCTGTTGTTGTTGATTTTTTCGCTCGCTGTTTCTCTCTGAGCTGCGTCTTTCATCCGGATTTGCGGTGAGAGTCTGCGCTCGACGCGACTGACGAAAGATCAACCATGAGCTCCCTGGCAGCACCCGCTCCCGTCTCTTCATCCGCGCATTCGCTACCCGCGTACGCGGCACCTTCGTGGCCGGCTCCGGTCGCGGTCGAACGCCGCATCCAGCCGGCCCCCACCGTGGACGTCTCCCGGATGACCAGGTACCGCGGTGGTACGTACTCCCACACCGTGGACGTGATCGTCTTCACCGACGGCAGCACCGCGCGCACCGACCTGATCCGGCTCAACCCGAATATCGACGCGTATTCGCTGGACTTCGCGGGGATCGCGCCGACCCGGCCGTCGCGGTACTCGGCGGACAGTTGGTCGGCGGTGCCGCACCTGCAGGCTCGCGCCCACGAGACCGAGGTCGACTGGATCCTTCGCAACTCCTACCCGAACCTGTCCACGGTGGTGCTGAGTGCGCGGCTGCGGGCAGCCGGATATCCGCTCGGTGGCCGCAACATCACCGAGCACGAGGCGATCGCCGGCACCCAGGCCGCCATCTGGTATCTCACCAACGGGTTGGAACTCGACGACCGGCCGTTGGACGTGCCCATCACGGTCACCACCGAAAGTGGCTGCGTACGAGTCGAATTCGACGGTGAGCGTCAGCTCGGCGGTTACACCGCCCGGGTGTCCAGCGAGACCGGGGCGATACTGCGGCTGCAGAAGTCGGCCGACGGGAGCGACTGGAGCGATGTCGCCGCCTCCACGGTGACGGTTCCCGCCGGCGGGGCGATCGTGAGCCGGACCCTGGGAGTCGGCAGCACCCTGTCCGAGCACCGGCACGGAACCCGGGGCGGCGGGCACCGCCATTACCGGCTGGTCGTCGACGGTGCAGCCAACGTCGAGGACCTGACCTTCCGTCTGGATGGTTCCGGGCGCTACCGCAACTCCGAGCCGGTGGTGCATCTCTATCACCATCTGCTGGCCGGTGCGCGAGCGGCGCGGGAGGCGGCCGTCACGCCGGCCTTGGATGCCACCGCGGCGGTGGTGGGCGGTGAACTGGTGGGTCCGTTCCGGCTGCACACCGCCAGCGCGGCCACGGTCCGGGCTCCGCAGGGACACCAGGTGATTCACGCCGGCGGCGCCGATGCCAGCGCGCTGGTCGCACCGGGTGAGGACTTTCACCTGCGGCCGACGCCGGGGTCGACGGGTGTGACCCTGCGGATCGAGGTGCCCGGTGAGCAGTCCGGGTTCGGTGGCCGGGTGATCACCGGGGTGGTGTGCGACGAGAGGGACGGCCACTGCACGCCATTGGCGCTGGCCGTCCCCGCTCAGCTCATCGTCGAGTTCGACGTGCGCTGGGGTACGCGCTGAGTCCAGTGCGCCACCGAAGGCATTGACCGCGATTTGCGCCATGTGACCCAGGTCAGTCGAGGTCGAATGCGTTCCTGATTGCCGTCGAGAGCGCCAGTTCCTGGTCCGGCATGAGGAATCCGATCTGCTGGCCAAGTGTCGCAACCGGAATGGTGACGATGCTGTCCAGACTCACCACGGATTCCTGGTCGAGGCCGTTACGTGGCCCGACGGGCAGTTCGCTGGAGAGTCCACGGATTGTGCTGGTGATCGGAGCTACGGTGATCCGGGTCAGAACGGGCCGTACGAGTTCCCTGGTGAGGATGAGCACGGGTCGGGTCTTATCCAGTTTGGCCACGTGGATCGGTCTCATCCGAGGCCGGTTTCCAACTCGGCCGCGTAGGTGGCTAACGACTCAAGTCCGTCCGGGTCGGTGGTATCCGCGGAAAGGATCTCCACATCACGCGCGGCGATGAGGCGCCGCCGTTCCCGTTCGAGGGCGGTCTGGACGAAGGCGGCACGACTCGCGACGTGTTGTTCACGAACCTGGGTGTCGATGAACTCGACCACGTCGTCGGGAAGCCGAACCGCGATCTGCTTGCTCACCACGACACGATACCAAGGTGGGATGCACTTCGGTACCGTCCGGGGCTTCGGTTCAGATGGCCGAGTGCAGGGGCGGTGGTGTTCCGTGCAGCAGGGCACGGCCGATGTGCTGGTACTTCCACCGGATCGGATCGTGGACGGTGTGGGTCCGGGCGTTGCGCCAGAAGTGGTCGAGGCCGAGATGTGTTGCGGTGCTGCGGGTTCCGGTGAGTTCGAACAAGGCGCTCGACACCTCGGTCGAACTCCGGTCCGCCAGAGTCTTGGCGGCCGCAACGGCGATGGAGGCCTCCGCGGCCCGTTCCGGTGCCGATCCCGGACCGCCGCGCAGTGCCAGGTCCACGGCCGTTCCTGCTGCGGCCAGGGTGGCCTCGGCGGCCCGGACCGACACCGCGAGTTCGCCGAACCGCTGGATCAGCAGAGGGTCGTCCGCGGCGCGGTCCACCCCGGCCTCGAACCAGGGCCGGCTGTGTTCCCGGACGAATGCCGCAGCCGACTCCAGTGCGCCGCGGGCGATCCCGGCGTCGATCGCGGCGTGCATCAACTGCGCGAAGGCCCCGTAGCCAGTCGGGGCGTTGACTGCGGCGGCCCGGGCGATCACCCGCGACGGGTCGACCCGAACCCCGTCGAACTCGATGGTTCCGCTGCCGGTGGTCCGTTGACCTATCCCGTCCCAGTCGTCGATGATCCGGACTCCGGGCGTATCGGCGTCCAGGAACGCGATGTACTGCCCCTCTGTCAGACCGGTGGTCTGGTCGGGGTCGTCGAGGCGGGTGAGCACCGCCAGAATCTGGGCGAAAAGCGAACCGGTGCAGTAGTACTTGGTGCCGTCGATCCGGAATCCGTCACCGGACGGCCGGAGTGTGGTGGCGACGTCAGCCGCGGTCGGCCCGGTGCGCTCGGCCTGCGCGTTGGCAATCCGCGCGCCGGCGAGCAACCGCTGCGAGTAGTGCTGCAGCTGGTCGGGCGATCCCGCCAGTCGCAGCAGGTTCACATAGACGAAGTGGCTGTGCGGAATCTGGCCGACGTTCGGGTCGGCTGCCGACAGGATCCTGATGACCTCCGCGACCACACTCGGCGGCAGGTCCGCTCCGCCGTACCCGGCCGGAACGGTGATGGCCAGCAGGCCACTGGCGGATAGCCGGTCCAATTCGCCGAAAGGCAACTGCCGGTGGCGATCCCGTTCCGCCGCGCCCGACGCGAATTCCGTGGCCAGGGCCCTGGCCGTCTCGATCGCCTGGGTTGCCGTCAGGACCGGGCAGGGACAGTTCGGGTCGCTGTTCGTCATGCCGCCACGCCCTTGGCGCGCAGCAGTGGAAGGACACCCTCAGCGAACCAGTACGCCTCCTCGAGGTGGGGGTACCCGGACAGGATGAACTCATCGAACCCGCTCGAGTAGTACTCGACGATCAGGTTCGCGACCTCCTCGTGGCTGCCGACCAGTGCGGTGCCGGCCCCGCCGCGGACCAGGCCGACGCCCGCCCACAGGTTCGGATAGATCTCGAGGGCGTCAACTTTGCCGCCGTGCAGTGCGGCCATCCGGCGTTGGCCCTCGGATTCCGAGGCCGAATGCAGTCGGGTGGCCTGGTCGATCTGCTCCGGAGTCAGCTCGCTGAGCAGCTTCTCGGCGACTGCCCATGCCTCGGCCGAGGTGTCCCGGCTGATGGTGTGCAGGCGGATTCCGTAACGCAGTGTTCGGCCATATGTTTCGGCGAGCGCCCGGACCTTGGCGATCTTGGCGGCGGCCTGCTGCGGTGGCTCACCCCAGGTGAGGTAGGAGTCCACGTACTTCGCGGCGATCGGCAGCGCGGCGGGCGAAGACCCGCCGAAGTAGAGCTGCGGCAACGGGTTCGGGGGTTCGGAGACCCGGCCGTCGCGAATGCGGTAATAGTCGCCGTCGAAGTCGACCGAGTCGTTGGTCCAGATGTCCCTGACGATCTTGATGAATTCCCCGGTGCGGGCATACCGTTCGTCGTGATCCAGCCAGTCTCCGAAGCGCCGTTGCTCGGCGTCCTCCCCGCCGCTCACGACGTTGAGCAACAGCCGACCGTCGGAATGCCGCTGGAAGGTCGCCGCCTGTTGGGCGGCCAGGGTCGGCGGCACGAGTCCGGGGCGAAACGCCACCAGGAACTTCAGCCGTTCGGTCTCGGCGAGCAGTGCCGCGGCCGTCAACCAGGCGTCCTCGCAGAAGGTTCCGGTCGGAGTCAGGACACCCTCGTAGCCGAGTCGGTCCGCCGCGCGAGCGATCTCAGCCAGGTACCGCCTGCTCGGCGGACGGTAACCGGCCGGGACGGTGTGATGCTCGGAGGCGTGCGACGCACCCACGATGGAACGGCTGTCCCCGTTGGTGGGCAGGAACCAGAAAAATGTGGCGGTCATGTATCTCCTGTCAGGCCGCGGCGGATTTGATGGCGCTGCTGACCTCGTGGCGCAGTCGCAGGTATTCCGGTGAGCGGCGCAGTTCGTCGCTGTCGCCCGTTCGGGGCAGGTCGGCGGTGATGTCCAATGCCACCCGCCCGGGACGGGCGGTCAGGACGACGATTCGGCTGCCGAGGAAGACCGCCTCGTCGGCGCTGTGGGTGACGAAAACCGTGGTCCGCCCGGACTCGGCGCTCACCGCCCGGACGTCTTCCTGAAGGCGCTCACGGGTCAGCGCGTCGAGGGCGGCGAACGGTTCGTCGAGGAGCAGCAGCGATGCGCCGGTTCCCTCCGGGGTGTGTTCCGAGGCGCCCTCGGAGGCCAGTGCCCGGGCGATTGCGACGCGCTGCTGCTGACCGCCGCTGATCTCCCAGGTGCGCCGGTCCGCCAGGCCTTGCAGGCCGACCCGGTGCAGCAGTTCGTCGCGGCGGCGGCGACGTTGGTCCCTGGGCACCCCGGCATAGGTCAACGCCAGTTCGACGTTGCCGCCCACGGTCCGCCAGGGGAACAGCCGTGGCTGCTGGAAGACGACACCGGCGCTGGGTCCCGGTACCGGTGGCGTGTCCGACACCAGAAGCGTTCCGCCGGTGGGTGACTCGAATCCGGCGATCAGGCGCAGCAGGGTGCTCTTTCCACAGCCCGACGCACCGACGAGCACCAGAAACGAGCTCGGCTCGACGGCGAGGTCGATGGGTCCCAGCACGTGGGTGGGCCCGTAGCGGTGCGTCACACCCTCGATGCGGATGGCGGCGGTGGTCTCCGCGGTACTCGGCGATACCAGGTCAGCGAGTGAGGACATCGGGCAATCCCTGTGTGTAGAGGGCGTTCTGGAACTCCGTCAGTGCTGCCGGCGCCGGGATCTGCTTCTGATCGGCCAGGAACCGCGAGGCGCTTTCGAGATTTGCCGCCAAGTTGCCCGGCTTTCCGTCGCTGCCGAGCCACTGCGGTGAGGCGACCTCGGCGGGGGTCAGAAACACCGCCTTCTTGAGTTGCTGGGCGACATCGTCGGGGCCCAAGCCGACCTCGGCGGCGACAGCCGCGGCGGCGGCCCGGGGATCGTCGGCGATGCCGGTGAGCGCGCGGGCCTGTTGCCGGCGCCAGACGTCGACAACCTCGGGGTTGTCCTTGGCGAAACTGTTCGACACCGCTGCAAGGTCCAGCGTCGGCTTGCCGCGCTCGGCGAGGTCGCGGCTGGTGATCAGTGTCTTCCCGTTCTTCGACAGCTGGTCCAAGGTGGGTAGCCAGGTGTAGGCGGCGGCGATGTCCCCGCGCTCCCACGCGGCCAGGATCGCCTGCGGCTGAAGGTCGATCAACTGGACGTCGCCTGCGCTGAGCCCGGCCTGGTCCAATGCCGCCAGCAGGCTGTAGTGCGCGGTCGAGGCGAACGGGGTGGCGACCCGCTTGCCTCGGAGATCGGCAACCGTCTCGATGCCGGTGCCGTTACGGGCCACCAGCGCCTCGTTGTCGCCGGCGACGTCGAGGATGAAGGCGACGCTGTAGGGGATGTTCAGCGGCGCGGACAATCCACGTGCCACCGGGCTGGAACCCAGCGCACCGAAGTCGACCTCCTTGGCGATGAACGCGGTGTTGACATCAGCCCCGGAGTCGAACTTCGTCCACTTGATGTTGTACTCGGGCAACGCATCTTCCAGCCAGCGCTTGTTCTTGACGATGAGATCCCCGCTGGGGAATGTCTGATACGCGATGCGGATGGTGGGTTTCGACGCGTCGGGCTGGGAGCGGTCCACCGAGCATCCGGCCAGGCCGGCGGTCAGCAGTAGCGCGGCCAGGGCTGCGGTGACTTTCGGGATTCTCATACGTGTCCTCTCCAGGGAACGGCGCGACGTTCGACCGCGCGCAGGGCGCCGTCGATGACCAGACCCGAAATGCCGATGGCGAAGATGCCGACCAGCACCACCGGGGTGTTGTTGTAGTTACTGGCGTCCTTGACCAGGCCGCCCACGCCGGGGATTCCGTTGAACAACTCCGCGGCGACGACCGAGGAGTAGGCCATGCCGACAGCCAGGCGGATCCCGGTGAACGTCTCGGGCAGCACCGCGGGAATGACGACATCGCGGATCACCTGCGCTCGGGACGCGCCCAACGCCCGGGCGGCCTCGACCAGGCTTACCGGGGCCGCCGCCACCGCCGCGGTGGTGGCCACCGCCGCCGGCGGAAGTGCGGCCAGGGCCAGCAGCGTGATCTTGGGGGCCTCGTCGATGCCCAGCCAGATGACCAGCAGGAAGAAGTAGGCCAGTGGCGGCAGAGCGCGCAAGAAGGTCAGCCAGGGTTCCACGATGCGACGGACCCAGCCGACCGAGCCCATCACCACACCCAGCGCCACGCCGGCCGCCACCCCGATGACCACTCCCACCAGCACCCGCCGAAGCGTCATGTACAGGTGTTCCCACAGCAGGTAGCCGGCGTAGCCGCGGACACCGTCGTGCACGGTTGAGGTGTCGATGAATGCTCGCCACACCGTGCTCGGGAACGGCACGAAGGTTTGGTTCCAGATCCCGGTCGCGGCGGCCAACTGCCAGGCGCCAAAGAACGCCACAACCGACAGCGCCGGGAGTGCGGCCCTGGTCAGCCGGCCCGCGGAGACCGGCCCCCGGATCGCCGGGGGGCTCTCATCGGGCGCGACGTCGACGGGTGCGGACACCTCGCCACTGTTGCGCGGCCGGGGTGCTGACTGAATATCTATGCTCAGCGAGAGTCAAATCTCCCGCGTTGGTGGGAGTGCCGGCGGCAGTAGCTGTTGGCGAGGGCAACCGGGGCGAGTGAAGGACACCACATGGCATACCAGGGCGGTGAAGCCCCGGTGCGGCTGGCGTTGTCCGCTGGTGCGGTGCTCGTCGTTCTTCTGGGCTGGTTGTCCGGCTGGCTGGGATTCGAGGCCTACCAGGATCACACCACCGACCGGACCCGCGAGGTACTGATCGCCACCGCCCGGCAGTGCGCGGCCGATCTCACCTCCGTCGACCACACCCGGGTGGAGGTCGACGTGGAACGGATTCTGAACTGCGCGACCGGCGGCTTCCGGGCGGAGTTCGCCGGCCGCTCTGATTCGCTCATCGACGTGGTCAAACGCTCCCAGTCGACATCGGTGGGCACGGTGACCGAGGCCGGTCTGGAGTCGGTGAGCGGTGACGAGGGCGTCGCCCTGGTGGCGGTGACGGTGCGCACGGCGATCGGCGGGATCAGCGACGGCCGACCTCGACAGTTGCGGATGCGTCTCACCGTGGCGATGCAGGGCGAGCAGGCCAAGGTCTCCCGAGTGGACTTCATCGCATGACGGGGGGTCGCATGACGGCGATGGCGGGCCGATCCGGGCGGAGGATTCTGGCCTTCGCCGTGCTGCCGACCGCGGCCGTCGCGCTCGGCGCCACCGCGGGCGTCCTGCAGTGGCAGGTGACCTTCCACCGTGAGTCAGCCTCGGCGGCTAGTGATTCGCTGCGTGCGGCGCGGGTAGCCGCCGTGAAGCTCCTGAGTTATCAGGCGGATACGGTCGAACAGGAACTCACGGCGGCCCGCGAAGGGCTGACCGGCCCGTTCCTGAACTCCTACACCGACCTCATCAAGACCGCGGTCATCCCCGCGGCCCGACAGCGGCAGATCAGTGCCGTCGCGGAAGTTGTTGCGGCGGCGTCGGTTTCGGCCAGTCCGGAGCATGCGGTGGCGATGGTCTTCATCAACCAGACCACCACCACCGTGGGTGTGGAGGCCCCGACGGTCATCCCGTCGACCGTCCGGGTGACCTTGGACAAGGTCGACGGGCGTTGGCTGGTCTCGGGTTTCGATCCGGTCTGAGCGCCGTGTCGCCTGCATGGCCCCGGCGTGCTACTTTTCTCCCGTGGTTCAGATCGGCATGACCAGCAGCCTGGTCACCAGCGGCGCGTGTTGTTGTCGCGTGTTCCGCTGCGCCTGATCAGCCTCATTTCCTGACGTTGCCGGCGCGGCTTCCAGCCCCCGCCCCGACGTTTCCCGAGGATTACCATGCGCGCTACCCCTGGCATCAACAGCATCCGCAACGCTGATCGGCCCCGGTCCATGCGGCCCGCCGGCGTTCTGGCCACAGCGGTGCTCAACAAAGTCGTCCCGCCCACCCTGGCCAAGCCGGAAGCCGCCGCGGCCGTGGTGTTCGCCTCGATCCGCCATCGCGGTCCGGTGGCCCGGGATGCGATCACCGCCGCCACCGGCTTGTCCATCGCCACGGTGAACCGCCAGGTCAGCGCCCTGCTCGACGCGAACCTGATCCGCGAACGCCCCGATCTCGCGGTCCCGGGCGCCATCGGCCGGCCCCGCATCCCGGTGGAGATCAACCACGAGCCATACCTCGCCCTCGGAGTGCACGTCGGTGCACGGAAGACCAGCATCGTGGCCAGTGACCTGCTCGGTCGAACCCTCGACGCGGTCGAGACGCCGACCGCGCCGGGGTCGCAGGAGGCGGGCCTGGCCGCCCTCGCCGACAGTCTTCTGCGTTACTGCAGCCGCTGGCATCGGCGGCGCGCGCTGTGGATCGGTGTGGCGATCGGTGGGGTGGTGGACCGGCTCACCGGGCATGTCGACCATCCCCGGCTCGGCTGGGCCGCCGCGCCGGTGGGCCCGGTGCTGGCCAGAGCGCTGGAGTTGCCGGTGTCGGTGGCCTCGCACGTGGACGCGATGGCCGGCGCGGAGTTGCTGCTCGGCGGCGGGCCGCACAGTGATGCCACCAGCAGTCTCTACGTCTACGCCCGGGAGACGGTCGGCTTCGCCCAGGTGATCGACGGCCGGGTGCTGACCCCGGTGGGCGGGCCGGGAGCGATCGCCGGGCTGCCGGTGTCCTCCGAAATGCTCGGCGGCAGTGGACAACTGGAGTCCACCGTGAGCGATGAAGCGGTGCTCACGGCGGCCAGCAAGGTCGGAATCCTGCCGTCCTCGGGCCCGAAGTCGACGATGGCGGCAGTGCTGACGATCGCCCGCGGAGCGGATGGACAGGCACAGCTTGCGCGGGAACTCCTCGCGGAGCGGGCGAGGGTCCTCGGCGGGGCGGCCGCCCTGCTTCGCGACATGCTCAACCCGGAGGACGTCATCGTCGGCGGGCAGGCGTTCACCGACTACCCGGAGTCATTCCGGCAGGTGCGGGCCGCATTCGCGGAGCGTTCGCTGCTCCCCGTGCGGGAAATCCGGCCGACCCGGTTCGGTGGGCGCGTGCAGGAGGCGGGTGCGGGGATCGTGTCCCTGAGCGCCCTCTACGCAGACCCTCTCGGAGCGCTGCGGAAGGCTCACGGCCGTCGGCCCGACGTGTCCGCCTGACCGACGAATACCGTTGCGGCTCAGCCGCCCCCGGGAGTGAAGCTCATCGGGGTGCGGGTGACGTTGGTGCGCGGTCGCGGGGGAGTGGCCGGGTTCTGCTCGCCGATGGCCCCGCCGGCCGTCGGTCCCACCGGAGCGGGTTGCGGCTCCGGGGCGGGCTCGGTTTCTTCGGAGGGCGTGCTGTTCTGGGTCGGCTCGGTGGACGTCGTCGCAGTCGTGGTGGCCGATGTCGGTGTCGTACTCGACGGCATGATGACCGATGAGGTGCGGATGGTGGGCTTGAGGCGAACCTCGTCGCGCTCGGTGTCCTGCTCGTCGAAGGTGGAACGTGTGAGGAGCAGTACCGACGCCACGACCAGGGCCACCAGCGCGGTGATGATCACCCCGATGAGAAACCCGGGCCGGCGGTACCACGGACGATGCGGCGGGCTTGCGGCCGTGCTGGCCCAGGCCGGCTCGTCGTAGGGCAACTCGGTCCACTCCCAGTCGCCGTTGGGCGGCCAGTCGTCATGGGGTTGCCAGTCGTCGTTCGACGGCGAGTCGCCCTCAGGCGGCCACTGGTCGCCCCACTGCCAGTCGCGGTCGGACTGCCAGTCCGGGTCGGTTTCACGTTCCCCGGCGCGCACGGACTCCCCGGCGGTAGGCCATTCGTCGGATTCCCCCGCGACGAGCCTGTCGGACGGGGCGCCCTCACGCTCTGTCATGGGCGTTCATCGTAATGACAGTGCATCGCGGGCCGCCTCCCGTGGCGCTTTGCAGACGTCCCCGGGAATTCGCACACGCCGATTCACCTGGTGGCCTTAACTGGTAACGGAATCGGCTGTGTGACCGATGACACAACGACAGAGGTTTCCCGGGCGGGAAACGCTGACGATGGAAAGGCGGAACATGACGATCACGACGAAGGCGATGATGACCACGGCGCTGGCCGCTGCGGCTGTCGGACTGGCCCTGGCGCCGATCAGCCAGGCCGACGACGGGTGCGGCCCGGCGAGTTTCTGGAACACCGCGACGAACCAGTGCGAGTTGTACCCGGTCGTCGGCCCGGTAGGCCCCGGTCCGGTCGGGCCCGGACCCGTGGGCCCCGGTCCGGTCGGTCCCGGTCCGGTCGGTCCCGGACCGGTGGGTCCGGGCCCGATCGGCCCCGGACCCCTCGGCCCCGGGCGGTAGCCGAAACCCGGCGGCGCACGGGCCGGCTTTGCGCCCGTGCGCCACGGGCTTTCGCACATGACCGGGCTCGGACCGCTAAGTTTCACCCATGAGCAACGAAATGCTGGTTCTCAACCGTCGCGACCTGGAGGGCCTCAACCTCGGCTGGGGCGAGATTATCGACGTCCTTGAGGACGCCTTCGGCCAGAAGGCCCGCGGACTGGTGCAGAACCCGCCCAAGCCCAAGGTGACCTCACGTGAAGACGCTTTCATCCACGCGATGCCCGCGTACCTCGGCGGTTCGGATCGGATCGGCCTGAAGTGGGTGGCCGGCTACGAGCAGAACAACGCCAAGGGTCTGCCCTATATCTACGGCGTCATGATCATGAACGACCCCGAGACGGGCCGGCCGATCGCCATGATGGACGGCGGCTGGATCACCGAGATGCGCACGCCCGGCGTCTCCGGGGTCACCATGCGCCACGTTCCGGGGGATCCGCAGCATCTGGCCATAGTCGGCTGCGGTCTGCAGGGGCGGCGGCATCTCGAGGTGGCACTGGAGGTGCACCCCGGGTTGAAGAAGGTCACGGCCTACGACCGCAACACCGAGCGGACGCGGGAGTTCCTGGCCGCCGCCGGTGACCGCGAGACGCGGGTGGCGGAGTCTCCGACGGATGCCGTCGATGGCGCCGACCTGGTGATCACCACCATCACGGTTCCGCTGGAGCCGAAACTGGACTGCTCCAACACCGACCCGAACGCGCTGCTGCTCCCGGTCGACTACGACGACGCCATGGCGCCCGAGGCGTTCAAGGACGCCGTCGTCTACTGCGTCGACGACCTCGGGCAGTACGAGTCGGTCGCCGACATCCTCTACTTCTTCGGCCTGCCCAAGCCCGACACCCACCTGGCGGCCGTCGTCTCCGGGGAGTACCCGGTGCCTACCACCGGACGCCGGGCCTTCCTGAACATGGGCATCGCGATGGACGACGTCGCGCTGAGTGCCCTGGTGCTGGACCGGGCGCTGGCCAGTGGTGCGGGACGCTATATCGAGTTCCCCTGAGCCGCAGGTGATGCGAACCAGGTTCTCAGCCGGCGTGGCAGCCGGTCTCATCGCTGCTGGTCTCGGGGGCCTGGTGGGGCCGACCGCCGGTTTCGCACGGGCGGACACCCAGGCGCTGAGCCCCTTCGATGTCACCAACGCTGCCGTCGGCAACCTCGACCCCGCCCTGCTCGCCGCGGTCCAACAGGCGGCGGTCGCGGCGGGTGCCGAGGGGGTGCCGATGACCATCACCTCGGGGTGGCGGTCTCCGGAGTTCCAGCAGCAACTGCTCGACGATGCGGTGGCCACCTACGGTTCGTTCGCCGCCGCCCGCCGGTTCGTGCAGACCCCGGAACAATCCCGGCATGTGACCGGCCAGGCGGTCGACATCGGTGGCCCGGCCGCCGACCACTGGCTGATCGCCAACGGCAACCGCTTCGGGCTCTGCCAGACCTACGCCAACGAACTGTGGCACTTCGAGCTGGCCACCGAACCGGGCGGTCTCTGCCCGCCGCCATTGCCAGACGCCTCCTGATCCCGACGCCGAGATCGACGTCAGGGCTGCGGGGCGGGCTCCGAGCACAGCCCTGACGTCGAGTTCGCGGGCATAGGGTGGGCGGTATGGAGCCACCCGCCGCGATCGACTTCCACGTCGACGTGATGTGCCCGTTCGCCTACCAGACCTCCCGCTGGATTCGTGAGGTCGCGAGTCTGACCGGGCTGCAGGTGAACTGGCGGTTCTTCAGCCTCGAGGAGGTCAACCGCGTCGAGGGCAAGAAGCACCCGTGGGAGCGGGAGTGGTCCTACGGGTGGTCGATGATGCGGATCGGGGCACTGCTGCGCCGCCAGTCGATGGCCGCGGTCGAGGCCTGGTACGAACGTGCCGCGCGGGCCCTGCACGTCGAGGGCCACAAGCCGCACGAGAAGGCGGTTGCCCGCCATCTCCTTGCCGAGATCGGTTTTGCCCCGGAACTCGTCGACGAGGCGATCGCCGACCCGACGACGAGCGACGAGGTGCTCGCCGATCACCGGCGCGTCATCGACGCCGGCGGCTACGGGGTGCCGACGCTGTTCTTCCCGGACGGGCAGTGCCTGTTCGGCCCGGTGCTCATCGACCCGCCGGAGGGGGACGCCGCGCTACGCCTCTGGGAGGCGGTGCTGGCCTGGACGGAGTTCCCGCACCTCTACGAGTTGCAGCGGCCGAAGACGCCCGCCGACGAGCAGGCCATCACCGAGACGTTCCGGCCCTACCTGGAGGCACGCGACTGGGTGTCGATCAACCGCGGCGAGGTGATCGCCTTCGGCGACCGCCCCCGTTGACGCCCGCCCGCGTTGAGTGCCCTGCCTCGCAGTAATTGTTCGAGTAAACCCCTGCGTGATTGGGCACTCAGCGCGGGTTACTGCGGCGGCGGTGGCGGTGCCGGCGCACCCGCCGGGGGTGCGATCTTCGGATAGCTGCGCGCGGTTCCGGCCGCCGGGGCCACCGCCTCGACGGTGACGGCTCGGGGCCGCCCCGGCGCCGGATCCCAGTCGGTGTCGACGAGTTTGCGCTGCACCCCGACCGCGAGGGCCAGCAGGCCCGCGCCGATCAGCAGCATCACCACCACGCCCCACACCGATCCCAACGTGGCGGCATTGCCGAGAAGGATTCCGTACCAACCGAAGTCGGCGTCACCGAAGGTGGTGTTCTGCGAACCGAACGAGCCCAGGACCTGCACCAGCAGGGCCGGCAGGAAGGTGATCAGCAGACCGTTGACGAAGCCGCCGGCCACCGCCCCGCGCCGCCCGCCGGTGGCGTTGCCGTAGACCCCGGCGGCACCACCGGTGAAGAAGTGCGGAACCAGGCCGGGCAGGACCAGCACCAGCCCGAAAGCCGGCCCCAGCCATAGCGACAGCACGGCCAGTCCGATCAGTCCGCCGACGAAACTGGACACGAACCCGATCAGTACGGCGTTCTGGGCGTAGGGGAACACGATCGGGGCGTCGAGGGCGGGCACCGCGCCGGGCACCAGTCGCTCGGCGATGCCCTGGAAGGCGGGAACCAACTCACCGAGAATGGTGCGCACCCCGAACAGGATCACCGCGACCGCCACGCCGAAGCTCAGCCCTTGCGTGACGCCCATCATCAGGTAGTTGCCGACTCCGGTGGCCGCGCCGTCGCCGGACTCGTCGGCGAACGCCTGGAACGCGGTGTCCCCGCCGGACTTGGCGAGGTAGATGAGCCCGACGGTGGTGTACATCAGCACCATGGACAGCGCGGTCGCCACCATGGAGTCGCGCAGGAAGCGCAGCGACTCCGGCAGCTTCAGGTCCTCGGTGGACCGGCTCTTCGCACCCCCGGCGAACCGTCCGGTGACCCCTGCGGCGATGTAGCCCAGCGTGCCGAAGTGCCCGATCGCGATGCTGTCGTCGCCGGTGATCCGTTTCGTCCAGGGCTGTGAGATGGCCGGCAGGGCCACCATCACCACACCCAGCAACACACCGCCGAGGATCACCACGGTGGCGCCGGGCATCCCGGCACTGGCCAGCACGATCGTCAGCATGGTCGCCATGAACAGGGTGTGATGCCCGGTGAGGAACACGTAGTGCAGTGGGGTGAACCTGGCCAGCAGCAGGCTGATCGCGAAGCCCAGGATCATCAGCCACGCCACCTGCGCGCCGAACTGCTTCTGGGCGATCCCGACGATCGCCTCGTTGGTGGGCACCACCCCCTGGGTGCCGGCCGCCCCCATGATCATGACGCCCAGTGGCCGCAGCGAGGCCACCACCAGGGTGGCGCCGGCACCGATCAGCAGGAAACCGAGGGTGGCCTTGAGGGCCCCGCCGATAACCTGGCCGGCGGACTTGCGCAGCGCGATCAGGCCGACGGCGGTGATGATGCCGATCAGATAGGCCGGAACGGCCAGGATCTCGTTGACGACGAACTCCGCTATCGCCACAAGCCAATTCATCGGTGCTCCTTCAGGTGGCGTATTCAGATGGCGGGATCAGATCGCGTAGGAGTCGCGCAGGGCTGCGTCGACCTCGCGGGTGGAGGTGAAGTTCTCGATCACCCGCACCGGTATCCCGACGTCGCCGAGGGTCTTGGCGATCTCCCCGGAGGTCAGGATCAGGTCGGCGTCCTTGGCCCGGCCCTTGGCCGAGATGGTGTCGGTGGCCTCCACGGTGATGAACGGCGCCCACCCCCAGGCGCCGAGCACCTGCTCGAGGGTGTTCTTCAGGAACAGGCTGGTGCCCAACCCGTTTCCGCATACCGTCAGGATCAGGTTCGTGCTTCGGGTGGCGGCCGCGTCCGCGGCGGCGGTGGTGGCCGCGGCGGGGGCGGCGGCGTCCTCCGGTCCGCCCAGCACCGCCAGAACGTCGGCGGGCCGGGCCGCGGCGTCGAGTGCGGCCCGGGTGGCGGCATTGCCGACCACCTTCGCCAGTTGCGCCATCGCGGCGGCGTGCGCACCGGAGTCGGTGGCGGCCAGTGCCACCACCAGGGTGACCGGATCGTTGGTCTTGTGCCCGAACGCAACCGGTGCGGCCAGGCGGACCCACGACATCCCGGTGCGATGCACCGCCGGTGATGGCCGGGCGTGGGCGAAGGCGAATCCCGGTGCCACCACGATGTAGGGGCCGTTGGTCTCGACGTTGTCGATCATCGACCCGGTGTAGGCCGGCCCAGCGATCCCCGCCCGCTCCAGCAGTGCGCCGGCGGCCAGCACCGCCTCCTGCCAGGTGGCCGCCGGGACGTCGAGGGAGATGCAGTCCTCGGTGAGAAGCCCTGTCAGACCAGACATGCGCCGGACCCTAACACCGCGGCGAGCGGGCCACCTCGCCGTAGCGCTCGATCCGGCGCGGGATGCCGCACAATTGTCCCGCCGCTGATCTCACGGCAGAGTGAGACCGGCAGAGCTCCGAAGGACATGGTGATCCATGACAACGCATCGACCCGAACACACTGATCCCGCCGTGTGCCGTGCGGCGAACGGCGCTGCCCGCTATCTGGGCCGGGTGGGTGCTCTGGCGGTGGCCCTGGGTGTGGGCTCGATGCTCGCCTCAATGCCGTCCGCCTTCGCCGACACCACCCGAGCGGGCGGGTCAAGCGGTTCTTCGGAGCGGACCTCGGAGCGGAGCGTGGAGCGATCGGGGTCCACGCGGCCCTCGGGCACTCGGGTCCGGGGCGGAGGGCGGCGATACCGGCCCCGGCCGCGGCCGTGTCACCGGGGCGGTCCACGTTGCGTGCGTCCCTGCCGGTGACGCCGGATCCGGCATCCCGCCGGGCACCAGGAAACGGTCCGGCAACAGGAGAGGGCGACGACAACCCCGCGGCGGAGACGTTGATGTGGGGGGCCGCGGCGGCGACCAGCCGTGGGTGGCGGGGAGCGTCCCGGCCGGGGGCCGTCGCTGCGGGCTCCACGACAGCAGAGCCCGTCGTCCCCGATCCGTCCGGTGACGCCGTCGCGCGCGCGGCCCAACTCGGCGGGTTTACGTTGCCGGTGGGGCCGGTTCGTGCGGCGATCTTCGCCGCCCAGGCCTATATCTACGGCTATCCGCTGCTCGCGGTGCAGCGTGTCCAGGCGCTGCTGGGTCCCTTGAACACGCTGAACCTGAACACCAGCTTCGCCAACCCGGACGCCGAACCGTTCTGGAAGGCGATCGGGGGCGGAACCCGCCCGAATGTCAACGTGCTCTACTCGCTGGCATCGCTGGATCTCAGCAACGGTCCGGTCGTGCTGTCCGTGCCGGATATGGGCGAGCGCTACTACAGTTTCCAGTTGACCGACCCGTACACCAACGTCGACAACTACATCTCCTCCAATCCCACCCCGGAGAATCCGATCGGGGGACAGGGGCCGGGAACCTACGCCATCACCTGGATCGGCAACCAGGTCGACGTCCCGGGTGCGCAGACCGTATTCGTCGATTACTCCAGCGAACTGCTGCTCGGCCGCGTCGAGGCCAGCCCGGCCGACCAGCAGCAGGTGGTCGATCTGATGCACCAGTGGACGCTCACACCGACCGCGGCGACCTCGGTCAACAATGCCGTCATCCCCTCGGCGTACCTGTCTCCGATCTCGGTGCTGGATGCGATCAGCACGGCGATCACCCAGAACCCGCCGTACCCGCCGGAACAGGACGCCGCGATCCTGGCCACGCTCGCCAAGATCGGGGTCGGCCCGGACCCGGCTGATCCCACGACGGCGCTGCAGGTCTCCGATCGGCTGGGACCGGTCTCGCAGTGGGCGGCGGCCCTCGCGGTCCAGGTGACCGCTGCGCTGCTGCCCCCGCTGACCGACACGATCCAGACCCTCTCGGCGATCCAGCATCACGGCTGGGCCGTCACCCGGCCCGAGATCGCCGATTTCGGCACCAACTACCTCTACCGGGCCGGGGTCGCCTACGTCGGGCTGGTGGCCAACACCCCGGACCAGGCCCTGTACTACCCGGGCTTGCTGGACGCCACCTATCTGCCACTGAACGGGAACAGTTCCTATCTGATCAGGTTCGCGCCCGGTCAGGCGCCGCCCACCGACGAGGGAGGGTTCTGGTCGCTCACCGTCTACAACAACGCCGGTCAGCTGGTCACCACGACCGCCCCGAACGTCTACAGCAACGGCCCGCTGGTGACGCGGTCGGACGGCTCGATCGATGTCGTTCTGTCGCAACAGGATCCGGGCGACCCGGGTGCGAACTGGCTGCAGGTTCCCGCCGGTGGTTTCAGTGTCTACCTGCGGATCTATGCTCCCGAACCGGCCGCGTTCGAGGGCGCCTGGCTCCCGCCGGCGATCCGGCGCACCAGCGGGATCTTCTGAGCTCGATCCACCGTGACTACCCGCAGTCCGAGGCGAGCACCCCGGCGATCGCGTCGCGCTCGGCCTGGGTCACCCAGAGGCCGTACGCCGCTTTCACGTCGACGATCCGGGTCACGTAGGCACACCGGTAACCCCTGTTCGGCGGCAGCCAACTCGCGGCGTCGGCATCGCCTTTCTGGTGGTTGATCCATCCGAGCGTGGCCTGCAGGTTCAGCGGATCGTTGGCGAAGTTGCGGCGGGTCAGCTCGTCGAGTTGCTGCGCGCCCTTCTGCCAGGCGTCCGACAGCGCGACGACGTGGTCGATCTGGACCTCCTGGGAGGTGTTCGGTCCGCGCTGGAACTGAACCGAGGTCCCGGTGTACGGGTCGTTGAGGATACCGCTCAGCACCACGCAGCCGTTGCTGCCGGGTTTGATCACCACGTCGGAAAGCTGTTCGCGCAGAACATCGTTGCGGGTGTCGCAGCCGTTGTGCCCGCCGGGTACCCACACGTCGTCGGTCCATGAATCACCGAATTGGCTTCTGCTGTAACCCGTTTTCGGGGCGCGGCCCTTGACCGGCAGACTGTCCAGCTTCGCCTGGGTGGCGCCGGCCGGGTTCGCCGCCGCGGACGGGGTAACCCCGATGAGCGAGCCGGCCAGCAGGGCGAGGACGCCCAGGACAGGCGGCAGAGTTCTTGTCATGACGTCTCGAAACTACCCCGTGCCTATGACACTTCCGCTCGGCGCAACGATCTAGACGACCCCGGATCTAGACGACCCCGGCATCTAGACGACTACGGTCCACAGCGAACCGTCCGCAGCGGCCACCACCGCGTTGTAACGGTATGCACTGCTCAACGATTGGTCCATCCGGTGCAACTTGGCGAAGTCTCCCCAGGGTGCCGGCCCGGCCTGTCCGGTGAACTGGAAGTCGACGTAGAGGTCCATGCCCGCCTCGTCGAGTGCGCGCAGGTAATCCCGGTAGATGTCACCCATCCGCGGATCGACGCCGGCCGTGTAGAACGCTCCCTGGTAGGCGGAGCCCCGTCCGTCGAGGTGAGCACCCCCCTCGTAGGCCAACAGGTCGATCGGTCGGCCCAGTCGCGCCGCCCATTCCCGGGTGAGCTGCTCGTGGTCGGCTACCCACTGCACCGAAGCGTCGATGTTCGTCCGGGTGTCGGCAAGGACGCGGTCGACGCCGGTGCCCGCCGTGTAGGCCGCCCGCTGTTCGTCGGTCGGGGTGATGTACGGGGCGATGGCGATCGCGTCGAAGGCGCCGTCCATGTTCTCGGCGATCTGGTTGGTCACCCAGTTCACCGCGGCCCAGCCGGCTGCCACCCGAACCAGTTCCAGCTCGGACTGGCCGGCGAACAC
>JAKOYE010000236.1 GCA_029780675.1 Actinomycetes bacterium | reverse complement strand
GGGGGAGGGCGGGGTCTACGCGATTCTGCTCGACGTGTCCGAGCGTGAGTTCGGCATCCGAGGACTTGATGCCACCGACGTCAGGGACGTCAGAATGCTCGGCCTCGACGAGCCGCTCGAATACCGCATCGATGACGGCGTGCTCTCGCTGCGCATGCCCGAACGGCTCCCGGTGTCGCCGGCCCACGTGCTCGCTATCGGTCTGGGAGCCCGAGCTGACGGTGGAACGACCCGGCCGGTCAGCCCCGGCTGACCTCGTTGCGCAGACCGGACTTCTCGACCACGGGGTCTCCGGAGAGGAACACCACCGTGTTGTCGAGACCCGAGACGATCAGTTCCGCGGCCGCCTCGACGCGGACGGAGTTGCCGACCCCGGAGACCTCCACCCGGGGGCAGCGCCCGGTCAGGACCACCGTGTTGTCCACCCCGCTCACGTCGATGTTGCGACCCTCGCAGTCGAACGATTCGTTGCGCTCGATCCCGGAGATGCTGAGCGACCCGCCGGACCCGGGCGGTTCAGCGGTGGGAATCGTCGTCAAGGTGGGGCCGTCCGTTGGGATGGGCGGCACAGTCGGGCGCGTGGGAAGCGGCGTGGCGGTCGGAAGGTTGGTGTGGGGCGGCGGTTCGGCGGCGACCGGGCCGCCGGGCACGGTGCGATTCGTCTGTCCGGCGAGGATGACCCCGCCGCCGACGACGAGACCGGCGATCAACAGGCCCAGCGCGATCCAGCCGACCACCATGCCGGGCCCGCGCCCGGGCGTATCCGGGTGCGGCACCGTCTCGGGCGCGCTCAGTCCGCGTTCGAGGTCAGCGATCCGCTGTTCGGGATCCTCGTTCAGGCGGTCGTCACTCACACCGTGACTATGCCGGGGATCTGCAGTGTTTGTGGGGCGTTTCGGCAGCCGGCCGGACCCCCTCGACTGCTATTTTGGATACAGGCGTTTCCAGAAATGTGCGGGCGGATGATTGAGGGGCGCGGGATGAAGGTGCTGTTGCCGCACCAGGTGATCGAGCAGAAGGTTCGATCCGACTTCGACCGCGACGTCCGTCGGCGGTTCTTCCGCGGTCTGGAGTTCGCCGCCCCGCAGGGCGACCCCGGCTGGTTCGGACCCGACAGCGCGGTCTGGTACGTGCACTCGCACACCTCGGCGCTGATTTTCGGACTGCAGTGCGCGGCATTCATGGAACGGCTGGACCCGAGCATCTTCTGGATGGGCTCGGATCATTCCCGGGTGGTGGAACGCGACGCCGCGGGCCGGCCCACCGGCCGGTTGGATCTCGAGGGCGCCCAGGTGCGGTTGGGCCACTCGGTGGCGTTCTTCATCGGCACCGCCTACGGATCCACCCGAACCGCCGAGAAGTTGGCCCAGACCGTCAGGGCGATGCACCACACCGTCAAAGGGATTCGGCCCGACGGGCTGCCCTACGACGCCGACGATCCGGACTGGCTGCGGTGGAACTACGCGACGGTGGTGTGGGGGATCGCCACCGCGCATCAGATGTACCACCCGGCACCGCTGCGCGATATCGACCGCTACTACGGCGAATTCGTGCGACTCGGTCATGCGCTGGGAGGCGCCGACCTGCCCGCCACCAAGGCCGAGACGCTGGACTGCCTGGAGTCCTACCTGCCCAAGCTGGCACTGACCCACGGTGCCGCGTTGGCCACCGGGGCTGCGCTACTGGACAATCCGGACGTTCCGCAGGCCGCGAAGTTCTTCGACTGGGCCATGCGCGACGCCATGCCCCGGTGGGCCGCCGAGATGGTGATGTACCGCCCGCCGCATCCGGTCGAGCGGGCCGCCCGCCGAGCGGCCACCTGGGCGGCCATCAACGGGACTCAGACCGCAATGGGTCCGCTTCGCGAGTTCCGGCAGGCGCGTCGTCGGGTTGCCGGGGGAACGGTGGTCGAGCACACCGAGCCCGGCTATGTCCCCGGCACCGATCCCGTTCGCGGTCGGGATGTGATCGAACAGGCGCTCTGACCGGGGAGTCCGCCCGGCGTGCCGGTGTGATGTCCGCCGCATTCGGAGAGCGCAGAATGAGAAATTCTCAGCTGCCGTGTAATTCGGGAATGGAGTTTCGGGGCATGCTCCGGTGTGCGGAAAAGAGCAACCCACCAGCGGTGCCCCGGGTCGGCGCCGGCCGCGCGCTGCGCCGTTACGCAGGCAGTTTCTGAGCGCGGGCTGAGGGTGCAGCCGGCGCGGCGCCGGAAATTCCGCGCAATACGGAATTAGTTGTCGGTCCCCGCCGTTACAATTGAAGTCGTACCTCGCAAGCGGTACGAATGAGGTTTTCCTTATTTTTTGGCGAGGGCTTGCACGTTTTCCGGCGTGCGGCTCAACGGAGGTGACGGAGACATGGCAAGTACCACTGGCGCGACAGCGGTTGCTGAACGCCCGACGGATGCACTGTGGCTGGCGGCGCTGCCGCGTATCACGAGCACGGTCGATCGCCTGCCCGTCGTGACCCGCTCCCAGGCGGAGGCCGCTGAAGGCGCGGTGTCGGGTCTGCCCGGTGCGGTCACCGACATGGCGGTGAGCGCCGACGGTCG
>JAKOYE010000221.1 GCA_029780675.1 Actinomycetes bacterium | reverse complement strand
CCGCCGTCGCTGGTGGTGGTGCCCTACTTCTGGAGCGACCAGTACGACGTCAAGATCCAGTGCCTCGGGGAGCCGTCCGCCGACGACACCGTGCACATCGTGTCCGACGACGGCCGCAAGTTCCTGGCCTACTACGAGCGCGACGGCGTGCTGGTCGGTGTGGTCGGCGGTGGGATGCCCGGCAAGGTGATGAAGCTGCGCTCCAAGATCGCCGCCGGCGCACCGATCGGTGACGTGCTGGAGTAGCCGGCGGCCGGTCGAGTGTGCGGAATTCTCCGTCTGCTCCGGCGTGTTGAGCACGAAACCGCACACTCGGCGGGAGGGCCGAGGCGATCGGTGACGTCCTGGGCTGAGCGGTCACCCCAGCCCGCTCCCGACCGCGTCGAACGCCTCGCCGAGGCACTCCCGCAGTGGAGTCCACGGATGGTTGAGCCAGTATTCGTGCCCGGCCAGGGCGACGGCCAGCATCGTCCACGCGGTGGTCTGCGGCACCAGTTCCGAGGGCGGGGTGTTCAGACGGCGCCCGACGAACCGGGCCACCACCGCCCGCCATCCGGCGTACATCGTCATCGAGTAGGCCTGCAACTCCTCGGTCTGCAGGATCACCCCCATCCGCAGCCGGTGCCGGGGGATCTGCTCGTCGTCGAAGGTGTTGAAGTCCAGCAACGCGCCGCGCAGCGCATCCCGCAGGGGCAGCGCCGGATCGGCGGAGTCCAGCAGAACGGCGAAGTGTCGCAGGTAGGAGTCGAAGTCTCCCCACGGGATGGCGTTCTTGGAGGGGTAGTAGCGGAACAGGGTGCGCCGGGAGATCCCCGCGCTCAGCGCGATGTCGTCCACGCTGACCCGCTCGAAGCCGTAGGCGGCGAACAGGTCCAGCGCCACATCGGTGATGTGGTCGCAGGTGGTGGACCGTCGTCGCCCGGACCGGTTGGCCGCCTTCTTCATCATTGCCCTTACGTTTCGGCACCTGATGCCATATTCTGGCCTCACTCGGCGCCGCATGTCGCCGGAACGACGGAAAGGACGCAACCATGGAGCAGCACACCTCGGTCGAGGCGGACACCGACGTGGCTGGGGACCTGCCGGGCGAGAGCCTGGTCGAAGAGGTGTCGATCGACGGTATGTGCGGGGTCTACTGACCGTGGACCCGACGGGGCGCTGGCGGTTGCACCCGCAGGTGGCGGTGCGTCCCGAACCCTTCGGGGCGCTGCTCTATCACTTCGGAACCCGAAAGCTGTCCTTCCTGAAGAACCGCACCATCCTCACGGTCGTCACCTCACTGGACCAGCACGACGACATCAACGCGGCCCTGGAGGCGGCCGGGGTGGAACCCGACCGGCAGGGGCCGTATCTGCATGCGCTGGGCGTGCTGGCCGAGTCGAACATGCTGGTGGCCCGATGAGCCTCATCGAACAGTTCGAAAGCGGCCTGGATGCGCCGATCTGCCTGACCTGGGAGCTGACCTACGCCTGCAACCTGGCCTGCGTGCACTGCCTGTCGTCATCGGGCAAGCGCGATCCGCGCGAACTGTCCACCGAACAGTGCAAGGCCATCATCGACGAACTCGAGCGCATGCAGGTGTTCTACGTCAACATCGGCGGCGGCGAGCCCACCGTCCGCTCCGACTTCTGGGAACTTGTCGACTACGCCACCGCCCACCATGTCGGAGTCAAGTTCTCCACCAACGGGATTCGCATCACCCCGGAGGTGGCTGCCCGGCTGGCCGGCAGCGACTACGTCGACGTGCAGATCTCGCTGGACGGCGCGACCGCGGCGGTCAACGACGCCGTGCGCGGACCGGGTTCGTTCGCCATGGCGACCAGGGCCCTGGAGAACCTGGCGGCGGCGGGGTTCCGCGACGCGAAGATCTCCGTCGTCGTCACCCGTCATAACGTCGGGCAACTCGACGACTTCAAAGCCCTCGCCGACCGCTACGGGGGGACGCTGCGGATCACCCGGTTGCGGCCGTCCGGACGCGGCGCCGACGTGTGGGACGACCTGCACCCGACCGCCGCGCAGCAGCGGCAGCTCTACGACTGGCTGGTCGCCCACGGCGAGAAGGTGCTCACCGGCGACTCGTTCTTCCACCTGTCGGGCCTCGGCGAACCGGGTGCACTCGCCGGGCTGAACATGTGCGGCGCGGGCCGGGTGGTCTGCCTGATCGACCCGGTGGGCGACGTCTACGCCTGCCCGTTCGCCATCCACGACCGGTTCCTCGCCGGAAACGTGTTGTCCGACGGGGGCTTTGACCACGTCTGGAAGAACTCCGCGCTGTTCGCCGAACTCCGCGCCCCGCAATCACCGGGCGCGTGCGGCAGCTGCGGCCACTACGACGCCTGCCGCGGCGGGTGCATGGCGGCCAAGTTCTTCACCGGTCTTCCGATGGACGGTCCGGACCCCGAATGCGTCGAGGGCTACGGAGCGCCGGCGCTGGCCGCCGAACGCGAGGTGCCCCGGCCGCGTGCCGATCACTCCCGGACGGTGTTGCTGACGCTGCAACGCCCGCCGAGTGCTGCCATTGCCCGCCCGGCTGCGCCACCCGCCCGACCCTGTAACGAAAGTCCGATCTAGCCATGGCCCGTGATCTCTGGTTCGAAACCGTCGCCGTCGCCCAGGAGCGCGCCAAGAAGCGGCTCCCCAAGGGGGTGTACTCGGCGCTGCTGGCCGGCAGCGAGAAGGGCCGGACGTACAACGACAACGTCGAGGCGTTCGGCGAGATCGGCTTCGCCCCGCACGTCATCGGCGCCACCGAGAAGCGGGATCTGGCCACCACCGTGATGGGCCAGGACATCTCGATGCCGGTCGTCATCTCCCCGACCGGAGTGCAGGCCGTCAACCCCGAGGGTGAGGTGGCCGTCGCCCGGGCGGCCGCCGCGCGCGGCACCGCGATCGGACTGTCCTCATTCGCCAGCAAGCCCATCGAAGAGGTCGTCGCCGCCAACCCCAAGACCTTCTTCCAGATCTACTGGCTCGGCGGCCGCGACGAGATCGCCCAGCGCGCCGACCGGGCCCGCGCCGCCGGGGCGGTCGGGCTGATCGTGACCACCGACTGGAGCTTCTCGCACGGCAGGGACTGGGGCAGCCCCAAAATCCCGGAGAAGATGGATTACCGGACCGCGATCAAGATGTCCCCGCAGGGCCTGATCCGTCCGGGCTGGTTCCTGGAGTGGGCCAAGACCCTCAAGCCGCCCTCGCTGACCGTGCCCAACCAGGGCCGCCGGGGCGAGGCGGGCCCGCCGTTCTTCGCCGCCTACGGCGAGTGGATGGGCACCCCGCCGCCCACCTGGGAGGACATCGCCTGGCTGCGCGAGTACTGGGGCGGCCCGTTCATGCTCAAGGGCGTCATGCGCGTCGACGACGCCCTGCGCGCGGTGGACGCCGGCGTCACCGCGATCTCGGTCTCCAACCACGGCGGCAACAACCTCGACGGCACCCCGGCCAGCATCCGGGCGCTGCCCGCCATCGCCGAGGCGGTCGGCGATCAGGTGGAGGTGCTGCTCGACGGCGGGGTGCGGCGCGGCAGCGATGTGGTCAAGGCACTGGCACTGGGCGCCCGCGCCGTCATGATCGGGCGGGCTTACCTGTGGGGGCTGGCCGCCGCCGGTCAGGCCGGGGTGGAGAACGTCCTGGACATCCTGCAGGGCGGAATCGACTCCGCACTGCGCGGGCTGGCCAAGTCCAGCGTCCACGACCTGGGCCCCGAGGACGTTCTGGTGCCGCCCGGATTCAGCCGGGGACTCGGCCGCTAAGAGCTGTCCGGGCTGAGTTGTTCGGGGCAGGATGGAGCGGTGACCATCTACGCCAAGCCGGGGACCCAGGGTTCCCTGATGTCGTTCCAGAGCCGCTACGAGAACTTCATCGGCGGCCAGTGGGTTCCGCCCGCCGGCGGTGAGTACTTCGAGAACGTCTCCCCGGTCAACGGACAGCCGTTCTGCGAGGTGGCCCGCTCCACCGGGGTGGATATCGAGGCCGCCCTCGACGCCGCCCACGCCGCCGCCCCCGCGTGGGGCAAGACCTCGCCGGCCGAGCGCGCGGTGCTGCTCCACCGGATCGCCGACGTCATCGACGCCAACCTGGAATCCCTCGCACTCGCCGAGACCTGGGACAACGGCAAGCCGATCCGGGAGACCCTCAACGCCGACATCCCGCTGGCCGTCGACCATTTCCGCTATTTCGCGGGGGTGATCCGCGCGCAGGAGGGATCGCTGTCCCAGATCGACGACGACACCGTCGCCTACCACTTCCACGAGCCACTCGGCGTGGTCGGGCAGATCATCCCGTGGAACTTCCCGATCCTGATGGCGGTGTGGAAGCTGGCCCCCGCGCTGGCGGCGGGCAACGCCGTCGTCCTCAAACCCGCCGAACAGACCCCGGCCTCGGTGCTGTACCTGATCTCGCTGATCGGCGATCTGTTGCCGCCGGGAGTCCTCAACGTGGTCAACGGTTTCGGGGTGGAGGCGGGCAAACCGCTGGCGTCGAGCAACCGGATCGCCAAGATCGCTTTCACCGGCGAGACCACCACCGGCCGGTTGATCATGCAGTACGCGTCGCAGAACCTGATCCCGGTGACCCTGGAGTTGGGCGGTAAGAGCCCCAACATCTTCTTCGCCGACGTGATGGCCGCCGACGACAGCTACCGGGACAAGGCCCTGGAAGGCTTCACCATGTTCGCGCTGAACCAGGGCGAGGTCTGCACCTGCCCGTCGCGCGCGCTGATCCAGGCCGACATCTACGACGACTTCCTGGCGCTTGCCGCGACCCGCACGAAGGCGGTCCGGCAGGGTGACCCGTTGGACACCGAGACGATGATCGGCGCGCAGGCCTCCAACGACCAGTTGGAGAAAATCCTGTCCTACATCGAGATCGGCCGCAGCGAGGGCGCCACGGTGATCACCGGCGGTGAGCGTGCCGATCTCGGTGGCGACCTCGCCGGCGGTTTCTATGTGCAGCCGACGATCTTCGCCGGTGACAACGCGATGCGGATCTTCCAGGAGGAGATCTTCGGTCCGGTCGTCTCGGTGACCTCCTTCTCCGATTACGACGACGCCATCCGGGTCGCCAACGACACCCTCTACGGCCTCGGCGCCGGAGTGTGGAGCCGCAACGGGAACGTCGCCTACCGCGCCGGCCGCGATATCAAGGCCGGCCGGGTGTGGACCAACTGCTACCACCAGTACCCGGCGCACGCCGCCTTCGGCGGCTACAAGCAGTCCGGCATCGGCCGGGAGAACCACAGGATGATGCTGGCGCACTACCAGCAGACCAAGAACCTGCTGGTGTCCTACAGCGACAGCGCCCAGGGCTTCTTCTAGTCGGGCCGTTCAGCGCACCCGGGGGACCAGCACGCCGAGGTGCCCCGACCGCACCGCGCTGCGGACGACACCGCAGCCGTAGGCGGCGTCCGCGGCCAGGTGCAGCCCGAGGTAGCGCAGCAGATCGAGGCGCGGCCGCCGGGTGCGCCACTCCCGGACCGGGGCCATCAGCATCGCGGCCGCGGCGGCCCGGGCCACCGCGGAGCGCGGTGCGGCCGCCAGAGCCAGCCACCCGATCGGCCACCACTCCCGGCGCAGCAGGTGGCCGGCGGCGTCGGCGTCGGAGGCCAGCCTCCGGGCGACGATCGTCGGTGCGACGCGGGGGTCCACCCCGGACGTCCGCAGCGCCCGGGCGCGGGCGGCGGTGGCCAGCCCGACGGTGGCCGCCGCCGCGGCCACGGCGAGGCGTAGCGGGGGGCGTCTGCGGCCGGCGACCGGTGCGGACCGGTGGGCCAGCAGCAGTACCGCCGTAGCAACATTCCACGGGGAGAACTGGGCGGGTGTGAGCCGGCCGGGATGCCGGAGGTCCAGGTCAGCCGCCGAGGTTCCGTAGTCGACGATGCGGCCCGCCCAGTGCGCGAGCCGGGTGCGGGGCCGGTGGCCGACCAGCGCCGCCGGTTCGTAGCGCACCAGCCGGCCGTCGTCGATCAGCCGCCAGATCAGGTCGACGTCCTCGCCGACCCGGAGCCGCTCGTCGAACGGGTCAGGCGGCAGCGACTCCCGCCGCACCAGCAGTGCCGCTGAGGGCAGATACCCCAGTCGGCCGCCGTGGGTGACCAGTTGCGGACGCGGGCCCATGTCCAGTTCGGAGTGGGCGCCCTCGAAGCGGGTCAGCACCGTGTCCGGAGTGTCCCGCATTCTCTCCGGGGGCGTCGTGACCGGGATGATGCGGGGTCCGACGGCCGCGACCCGGGTGTCCTCGAAGTGCGCGGACAGGATCTCCAACCAGCCCGGGGTCACCGCGCAGTCGGCGTCGACGAACGCCACCAGCGGTGCGCGCGTCTCGCGCAGCCCGGTGTTGCGAGCCGCGGCCGGGCCGCGATTCACATTGTGCTGCAACAGGATTGCCCCGTAGGCCGCGGCCACGTCGGCGACCGCACCGGTGGGTGAGGCGTCGTCGACCACGATCACCCGGATCCCGGGTGAGGCGGTGTGCAGCGCGGTCAGGCACACCGCGAGCGACTCGGGGTCGTCGTAAGCGGGCACCACGACATCCACGGCGCCGGTGACCGCCGGATCACCCGGGTCGGGCCGGGGTGTGATGACCGGGTGGGCGACGCCGCGCGCGATGAGACGCGCGGCCAGCGACCGCTCGACACCGGGGGAGGGGAGCAGGCCGGCCGTCCCGGCGGCGGACAGCCTGCGCAGGAAGGGGCGGCCCGCCTCGGCGATCCGCAACACCGACCACGGTGCGCCGCCGAGGACGATGGAGGCGTCCGCCCGCAGCCTCGCCCGGTGGTCCCAGGCGACCACCCGCGCCGCGGGACGTCCGCTCCCGGTCACCGAATGCCCCCTGCCGTGCGCCCTGCCGTCGCTGCCGCCGAAAGCCTATCTGCGCGGCATACCATCGGCGGGTGGACGCGGACCTGGGCAGCTGGACGTCCGGACGGCTGCGCGATATGCGTCCGATGCTGCTGGTGCCGCTGGGGTCGACCGAGCAGCACGGCCCGCACCTGCCGCTGGACACCGACACCCGGATCGCGGGCGCGGTGGCCGCCTCTGTGGCTGGTGAGCTGGCCGGTGAGCTGGCCGGTGAGCCGGCCGCGGAGATGAGCACCGGCGCGGGCCCCGCTGCTCTGGTGGCGCCGTCGATCGCGTACGGCGCCTCCGGTGAACACCAGGCTTTCCCCGGGACGATCTCGATCGGCACCGACGCGCTGAGCACGCTGCTGGTCGAGTACGTCCGCTCAGCGGCGGACTGGGCGGGCCGGGTGGTGTTCGTCAACGGCCACGGCGGCAACGTCGAGGCGCTGCGCACCGCGGTGGGCCTGGTGCGCGCCGAGGGCCGCGACGCGGCCTGGTGCGGGTGCGCCGTCGAGGGCGCCGACCCGCATGCCGGCCACACCGAGACCTCGTTGCTGCTGCACCTGTGCCCGGAACTGGTGGGGGACCGGGGTTCCGTCGAGGGGAACCGCGAACCGCTGGCGAACCTGATGCCGAGGCTGCGGGCCGGCGGGGTTCGGGCCGTCAGCGAGTCCGGTGTGCTGGGTGACCCGGGCACCGCCACCGCTGCGGACGGTGCCCGCTACCTCGCCGCGATGGTGACCGACTGTTCCCGGCGGGTGCGCCGCTGGCGGCCCGGCCCCGGCGGCATGCTGACGTGACCGACGTCCTCATCGTCGGAGCGGGGAGCGCGGGATCGATTCTGGCCGAACGCCTCTCGGCAGATCCGCGATGCAGTGTCACGGTGCTGGAGGCCGGCCCCGGATTCGGCGAGCCCGCGGTGCGGGCGCTCACCGACGACGGGCTGACGCTGCCGATCGGCGCGGACAGCCCGGTGGCCCGTCACTACGCCACCACGCTGACCGGTACCCCGCCGCGGGCCGCGGAGATCGTTCGCGGGGTGTGCGTGGGCGGGTCCGGTGCGATCAACGGCGGCTACTTCTGCCGTGGCCTGCCCGGTGACGTCGTTCCGTTTCCGGGATGGTCGGAGTCCGAGGTCGAGGATCACCACCGGGCGGTGGAGCGTCGCATTCCGGTCCGGACCCTCGACGAGTTCGGCCCGGCCACAACGGCGTTCATCCGCGCCGCCGAACGGTCCGGATACTCGTGGCTGGACACTCTCGCCCGGGACGGCACCGGTGTCGCCGCGGTGCCGCTGAACATCACCGGCGGACGCCGGCTGGGGCCGGGTGCGGTGTTCCTGCAGCCGGCGACCCAGCGGCCCAACCTCACCGTGCGCTGCCGCACCCGGGCCACCGGGATCCGGATCGTCGCGGGCCGGGTGACGGGGGTCGACGCCGTCGGCCCGGACGGTCCGGTGACCCTGCCCGCCGACCGGGTGGCGCTGGCCGCCGGAGCGATCGTGTCGGCTCAGTTGCTGATGCTCTCCGGGATCGGTCCGGCCGGGCCGCTGCGTGCGCTCGGCATCCCCGTCGTCGCGGATCTGCCGGTGGGACAACGCAGTTGGGACCACCCCGAATGGCTGCTGCCGCTGCGGCACCCTGTGGCGGACGGCCACCGACCGGTGCTGGAGGCGGTGCTGGTGACCTCGGACCTGGAGGTGCGGCCCTACACCACCGGCTTCGGCGCGGCACCGAACATCGGCGTGACCCTGACCCGACCGCGGGCACACGGCACCGTCGCCCTGGCCGGCACTGACCCGTCGGCCCCGCCGCGGATCGAGCACCGCTACGACACCGAACCGGCCGACCTCACCGTATTGCGGCACGGGTGCGAGCTGGTCCGCGAGATCGTCGATGTCGGCGAACCGGTCTGGTCCACCTCGCAGCACCTGTGCGGTACCGCGCCGATGGGCGCGGACGGGGATGAGCACGCGGTGGTGGACCCGCGCTGCCGGGTGCGCGGCGTCGCCGGGCTGTGGGTGGCCGACGGCTCGGTGCTGGCCCGCATCCCGCGCCGCGGCCCGCATGCCACCATCGCGATGACGGCGCACCGCGCCGCCGAGTTCATCCGCTGAACCCCGCCAGATCGACACCAGGGTCGTGGTCGGGCGGGCGGGAACAGCCGTGAGGTCGATCTCGCGGTTAGTCGGTGAGCTCCACGCGGATCGGCAGGTGCTTGAGGCCGCCGACGAACGTGGTCGCCATCGTCTCGGGCTCGCCGGCCAGCTCGATGGACGTGATCCGCGGCACCAATTCGGTGAAGAAGCTGTTGATCTCCATCCGGGCCAACGCCGCACCGAGGCAGAAGTGCACGCCGTGGCCGAAGGACAGGTGCTTGTTGGGGTCGCGGCCGACGTCGAAGCGGAACGGGTCGGTGAAGACGTCCTCGTCGCGGTTGGCCGAGACGTAGCTCAGCAGCACCGCCTCGCCCTTGGCGATCGGCACCCCGCGGACCACGGTGTCGGCCTGGGCGGTGCGCATGAACTCCTTGACCGGGACCACCCAGCGGATGATCTCCTCGACGGCGGTGGGCATCAGCGACATGTCGTTCTTGAGCCGGTTCAACTGGTCGGGGTTCTCCAGCAGCGCCAGCAGGCCGCCGGCGATCGCCGCGCTGGTGGTGTCGTGCCCGGCGCTGGCGACGATGACGTAGTAGGACAGCGTGTCCATATCGGTCAGCGGCTCGCCGTTGATGGTGGCGTTGGCGATCGCCGACGCCAGATCCTCGGTGGGGTTCTCGCGGCGCGACTTGGTCAGCGCCATGAAGTAGTTGAAGAAGTCCAGCAGCACCGCGAGCATGTCCTCGACGCCGCCGCCGCGCTGGAACTCCTGGTCGTTTCCGCCGAACATCTCCTGGGTCAGCTTGAGCATCCGCGGGAAGTCCGAGTCGGGAAGGCCCAGCATGGACAGGATGATGTACAGCGGGTAGTTCACCGCGATCTCGGTGGCGAAGTCGAAGACCCCGCCCTTCTCCGCCATCTTGTCGACGTAGACCTTGGCCAACTCGTCGCAGCGCGTCTTCAGGGCGCGCATCGCCTTGGGCCGGAACCAGTCCACGCCGATCTTGCGCAGATCGCGGTGGTGCGGGTCGTCGAGGTGGATCAGGGTGCGCAGACCGGTGCCGGCCTCCATATCCCGGCGCAGCGCGTCGTCGGCCTCGGCGATCGCCAGCAGCGGGCGCGGGTCATTGGTGAACAGGTCGTTCTGCCGCTCGATCTCCATGATGTCGGCGTGCTTGGTGACCGCCCAGAACGGTCGGTAGTCAGGCACATCGACCCAGGACACCGGGGCGTGCTTGCGACAGTGCGTCAGGGCCTCGTGCAGGGTCTTCTCATTGGTGTAGGCCTGCGGATTGGCGAGAACCCTGGCGGCGGGGTCCATGATCCGGGTACTCATCGAAAACTCCTCGCGCTGCGGCTGGTGTCGGGGAACGTCAGAAACTTGACGGGTGTCAGGAATCAGTGTCGCCCATGATCCCCGCGAAAGAAAGCTCCCGGGCCCAATTCTCCTAACTTCGCTTACGCTGGCCGTCGTGACGTTCCGTGCGCGCCGCATCCGGCTGGCCGCGGCGCTGCTCGCCGTCACCGTGGTCATCGGGTGCGGCCCGGCGTCGCCGGCCGTTCCCGGCGACCCGGCGGTGGTGACGACGACGGCCGGACCGGTGCGCGGCGCCGTCATGCCGGGAGAGGCGTCCGGC
>JAKOYE010000214.1 GCA_029780675.1 Actinomycetes bacterium | reverse complement strand
CAACGCCGTCCAGATGCAGCTGCTCGACCTGGCGCAAGCCAAGACCGAGGCCCTGGTCGCCGCCCGGCATGTCGACCTGGAAGCATTGCAACCGTCAATCAACCGATTGACCAAGACGTAGAGCAGGCCTACCTCACGCGCTCAAAGTACGTGAGGCACCGCCCACCGCTTCGCGCTCACTTTTACGTGAGGCACCTCGGGCTGCTCGACATTCCCACCCGAAGTCCGATGGAGCCCTTGAGCATCCCGGCTGCCGCCGCGTACATCAAGCTGTCGCCACGGACCAGTTGAACCGCTGCACCCGGGGCGTTGGTGGCGTGGCGGGCCTGGTTCACCACGACGTGCATGACGGCATCGACGGTGGTCTCGGCACCGTTGATGGCCTGCTGAACATCGATGATCGTCTGCAACATCCGCTGACGATGGTGTTCCACACGTCGATGGTAAGGAAAGCCGCGGACTCGCCGCCGAACTATCAGTCAGTCAACCGGCGACGGCGAGCCGGCACCATCACCGCCTGCCGGCGAGCCGTGTGTGATTCGCTTGTCCGCGTACATGGCGGTGTCAGCCCGGGCGAGCACCGATTCGGCGAGGTCGGTTCCGTTCACGACCGCCGTGCCGCAGCCGGCGTCGACGTTCAGCACGCCTGCGCTGGTGGGGATCGGTTCGCGGAGGGCCGCCAGCAACTCGGCTCGCTGGTCGAGGGCGGTGCGGTCGGCCGATGGCGCGAGCAGGACGGCGAATTCGTCGCCGCCGATCCGGGCGGCCAGGTTCGGTGGACGGAACTTGCCGGCGATCCGGTGCGCCACCGCGCGCAGCACCTCGTCGCCGACGGCATGCCCGTAGATGTCGTTGATCGGTTTGAACCTGTTGAGGTCGAGATACAGGACCTCGGCGCCGCCGTCACCGGCGGCGGCCTCGGCAATCGCTCGGTCGAGCCCGTCCAGAAATGCCTGACGGTTTGCCAGGCCGGTGAGTCCGTCAACGGTGGCGGCGTGTTCCCACTCGTCCATGAGGGTGGCGCGGCGCCATGCGGCGGCGATGAAGCCGGCGAGTTCTTCGAGCAACTGGGCGTCCCGTTGGTCGAAGTCGTGCGGCTTGTCCGAGACGAGTTGCAGAACTCCGATGGCGCGGTCGCCATGCTTCAGGGGAACGATGATCGAGGAGCGGACATTCACCTTGCGGGATGACTCGCGGTCGACGCGGCTGTCGGTTTCGGTGTCCTCGCAGATGACAACCGACCCGGTGAGCGTCGCCAGACCTGACAGCGTTCCTGCGGTCGTCACCCGTAAGCCTTCCCAATCCTCGAGTAGTCCGGAGGCGAACTTGATCACCATCTCGTTGCCCTCGGCGAACTGGACCGCCGCGCCGGGGGCGTCGGTCGCCTCGCGCGCCTTGTCCACCACCGTGCGCATCACGCCCTCCGGCGTGTTCACCGCACTGTTGATGGCCTGCTGGACGTCGATGATTGTCTGGAGCAGATGCTTGTCCGACGTCAGAGTGGTGGCTCGTCGCCGGCCCATCAGTGTCGTGGCGCGGCTCAGGGCCGTGGCGATGAACCCGGCCAGTCGCTCGAGCAGTTCGATGTCATGCCGGTCGAAGGCGCCGGGTTGATCGGAAGCGACCTTCAGCACACCCTCGATCCCACTGGCGGACCGCAGTGGCACCGCCACCAAGGAGCGTGCACGCAGTCGCCGGCAGGTCTCCCGATCGACCCGGCTGTCGACTTCGGTGTCATCGGAGACCAGCACCTCGCCGGTGTTCAGAGCGTGACTCGACAGGGTGCCCGGAAGCGGCACCCGCATTCCCTCGGCGTCCTTCACCGACCCCGATGCCACGGGAACCACCACGGTGTCGCCGGTGATGATCTCCACCGCAGCACCCGGGGAACTGGTCGCCCTGCGCACCTCGTTCACCACGATGCGCATCACGTCCTCGAGCGAGTCGCCGGCTTTGTTGATCGCGTGCTGGACGTCGATGATGGCCCGCAGCATCTGCTCGCCATCTGACCCGACCATCGGTCGATGATAGGTCTTTTCTGGCGGGATGATAGGAGGGGGTTCGCTACCGTCGTGAACTGGCGCTGCCGTACTTTCCGCGCTTGTCCGCATACATGGCGGCGTCGGCGCGCACGAGGATGGATTCGGCGAGGTCGTCTCCACTGACGATCGCCGTTCCACAGCTGACGTCGACCTGCATCGGACCGGCACTGGTGGGGATCGGCTCACGAACCAGGTCCATCAGGTGGTCGCGCCGGTCCACGACGTTGACCTCCTCTGAGGCGATGAGCAGCGCGGCGAACTCGTCGCCGCCGATGCGGGCGGCCATGTCCGGTGCCCGGCATTTCGCTCCCACGCGGTGGCCCACGGTGCGGAGCACCTCGTCGCCGACGGCGTGACCGTAGGTGTCGTTGATCGGCTTGAACCCGTCGAGGTCGAAATACAGCACCGCGACGACGTGCTTCTCGCTCACGGCTGTGCGGATTCCGCGGTCGAGTCCGGCCAGGAACGCCTGGCGGTTGGCCAGACCGGTCAACGCGTCGACCGACGCGGCCTGCTCCCGTTCGTCCATGATGGTGCCCCGCCGCAATGCGGTGGCGATGAACTCCGCGAGCTGTTCGAGGAGTTGGACGTCGTCCTCGTCGAAGGCGTAGGGCCGATCCGACATCACCTTCAGCACACCCTCGGTCCGGTGGGCGTGACGCAGCGGAACGCAGATCATCGAACGGGCATGAACCCGGTGGCAGGCTTCGCGGTCGACTCGGCTGTCGGTCTCCGTGTCGTTGGCGACGAGTACCTCGCCGGTGGTCACCGACATACCGGACAGACTGCCGTGCAGTGCCAGCCGCAAGCCTTCCGCGCCCTTGAGCGACCCGGCGGTGACGGTGTACACCATCTCGTCGCCCTCGGCGAGCTCGACGACAGCCCCCAGCGCGTTGGTCGCTTTGAGTGCCTCGTCAGCGACGATCTGCATGACGGCACTGGCGGTGGGATCGGCGTCGTTGATGGCCCGCTGGACGTCGATGATGGTCCGCAATAGCCGTTCGCCACCTGCCGCCGCCACGATGACGATGGTAGTGAAGCCGACGGCGTTCTCGCTGCCAAAGCTCCGTAACGGGCGACTGGGACCGACGGCTCGTCGGGATCAGCTCAGCGCTGGTTGACATTCCATTGCTTGATGTCCACGACATTGCCGGACCGATCCATGCGCTGGACATGGCGGACGTGGTTGGACGCCTTCTCGGTCATCCAGCCCGGACGCTGCGGAATGGCGGCCTTGCTGGCGTGCCGGCGCTTGGCAAGCGAGCGGATGCGCCGCGCATAGAGGCGGTCCTGCAGAAGCGTCCACAGCACCCGGAACCCATCCCGAATGGCGTTGAGGTTGCTGCTTCCGTAGTAGCGGTGATGTTCGAAGCTGGGTACCTCGGTGATCGCGGCCCGCGACAGCGCGAATCGACCGATGATCAGTGCTTCGATCTCGAATCCGTCGCCGCGGAGCATCTCGGCGCTGTCGTCGTCGGTGTCGGGCAGGTCCAGCATGTAGAGCTGGTCCGCCCAGAATGCGTTGTACCCGTAGCACAGGTCGGTGAACCAGGTGCCGGTCAGAAGACTGGCCAGCATGTTCAGCCCCTTGTTTCCGAGCGATCGGAACAGGGTGATGTCGTCGCTGCCGCCGCCGGGACAGTAGCGGCTGCCCTTGGCCAAGTCGGCGCCATCGGTGAGGGCTTTGATGAAGAGCGGAATCTCATGAGGGTCCGCCGAGCCGTCGACGTCGAACATCACGACCGCGTCCCCGGTGACCTCGGCGAAACCGCACGCCATCGCGTTGCCCTTGCCCTTGCGGGTCTGGTGCACGATCTTCGCCGTCGGCAGAGCTTGGCGGGCGGCTTCAGCGGATTGCTTGTCGTCGGCGCTGAGCACGACGATGACCTCGTAGTAATCCTTGAGATAGGGGAGGATTTCGCGGATGTTCTGGGCCTCGTTTTTGGCCGGCACGACGACACTTACCCGTGGGTTCGCCGGCCTGCGCACCTCTTTGGGTCGGCGGCGGTCGATGATCGGCTTGCCGTCGGCGCCGATCATGGGCTGCCCGTCGGGGCCGATCACATAAATCTCGTGGCTGACCGGGGTGCCGTTGCTTGGGGCGGCAGCGCTGGCCGGGGCATCTGCTGCTGGAGTGATTTCCTTACCGGCCAGACCTCTGTTGTCTGACATCCCGATCTCCTTCAGCGAACGTGTGGTGGCTTCACCCCCGCGCTCACGCTATCGCATTCAGGGGCGCTGAGCGTGGCTTCACCGACTACCCGCGGCGCATCGGCTGGGTGATCCGGCGTTACTCAGACACGGTGATTTACCTGAGGATAGTATGGAAAAGGCCACTGAAACGCCCGGCTGCACTCAGCGCGGATTCACGGTGAGGGGGGTTGCAAATGGCGAAGAACGCGCGCGCTCTGGTAGTCGCGGCCGTCATCTTCGCCGGATACGTGGTCTGGATAATCGTCGGCTGGTCTCGCGACAGGGCGCACTCGGCCGTCGATCACGCCGTGTTGCTCGGTTTCGTCGTCCTTGCACTGGTCCTCGCCGTGCTGGCCGCCCGCACCGCGCGAGGCCGGCCGCGGGCTGGATGGATCCTCATCTCAGTCGGGCTGGTCGGGTGGGCCTGCGCTCAGGCGTTGTGGATCCATGACGAAGTGGCTCGCGACGAGGTGCCCTTCCCGTCCGTCGCCGATGCCGCGTACCTGCTGATGCCCATCTGTGGCTGCGTGGCCCTGGTGTTGTTCGCCGGCGAACGAACCGAGAAGGCGGACTGGCGCGTCCTGCTGGACGCCCTGATTGTGGCCGGCTCGCTGCTGATCGTCAGTTGGGTGACCATCCTCGGACCGATTTACGCCGCCGGGAGCCGAAGCCGGCTGGAATTGGCGGTGACTCTGGCGTACCCGATCTCCGACGTGGCGCTGCTGACGGTGGCGGTGCTGGTGCTGGTCCGCGCGCTCAGCGATCAACGGCTGGCACTGACGCTGCTGGCGACCGGTATGGCCTCGATCGCGCTGGCCGACAGCGCGTCGGTCTATCTTGCACGGGCGAGCGAGGACGCCGGCAACCATGCGATCCAGCTCGGCTGGGTTGCCGGGCTGTTGCTCATCGCGGTGGCCGGGGTGGCGGCCAGGGGGGCCGCGCATCAGGTCTACGGCGGAAGTCAGCTACCCGGTAGAACCTCGATGTGGTTGCCCTACGTCGTCTTGGTTGGGGCAGTTGTCGTCGCCGTCGCCGAACCAATGCGTCTCGTCCCCGCCGAGCCCCTTGTCGTCATCGCCTGTCTCATTGCGGCCGCGGTGGTGGTGCGCCAGCTTCTGGCAGTCAGCGAGAACCGCCGGCTTCGCGCCGTGGTGGCCGAACAGGTGCTGCACGATCCACTGACCAACCTCGGTAACCGCGCGCTGTTCAACGAACGACTCTGGCACGCCATGCAACTGCGTGAGCGCGGAGATCTGTGTGTGTCGGTGATCCTGCTCGACCTCGATAACTTCAGACTTGTTAACGACACCCTGGGTCACCTGGCCGGTGACGCCTTGTTGCGGGATACCGCGGTGCGGATTTCCGGGTCCGTGCGCGGCGGCGACACCGTATTCCGGCTTGGGGGCAACGAATTCGCCATTCTGGTGCAGGACCCGGTGGACTACTCGCGCAATGTCGCCCATCGGGTGGCGGTGGCCTTCGACAAACCCTTCACGGTCGCAGGTCAGGAGATCATGGTCCACCCCAGCGTCAGCCTGGCGGTGGCCGGACCGGACGAGCCCGTGGTGTCGGCGGAAGACCTGCTCCGCCGCGCAGACTTGGCGATGAACTCGGCAAAGAGGACTCGGGTCGGCGGGGTGTACGCGTTCACCCCGGACATGGAACGCGGTGGCGGCGCAGATCGTGGCACCGGGGCAAAGCGGCTGGGTTCTGTGGCGGATGAAAAGGGGGGGGCTGTCCGGCTACTCGGCGAATTGCGGCAAGCCATTGACAAGTTCGAACTGACCCTCTTTTACCAGCCGAAGGTCGACCTGCGCACGTCGGCCATCGTCGGTGTCGAGGCGTTGGTGCGCTGGCCTCACCCGGAAAAGGGAATGCTCGGCCCGCAGCACTTTCTGCCCCTCGTCCGCCGGCACGGCATGATGTGGCCGATCACCGAGTTGGTGGTCAAGAAGGCTCTCGACGACGCGGCCCGCTGGCATGCCGAATCGGTTGACGTGCCCGTTGCGGTGAATCTCTTCGCGCCCTTGCTGGCGGATTTGACCCTGCCGGACCGGATCGTCAAAGGTCTGGCCAACCGGGGTCTCAGCGCCAGGGCACTGACCGTGGAACTGACCGAAGACCTGCTGCTTGGCAACATGGACCGGACTCGCGAGGTGATGACCAAACTGCGTCAGAGCGGAATTCGGATCGCGATCGATGATTTTGGCCAGGCCTATTCGGCGTTCAGCTACCTGCGTGACTTGCCTGTGGACGAGGTCAAACTGGATCACACCTTCGTCGCCGCCATCACCACTGACCCGCGGGCGGCGATAGTGGCACAGTCAGTCCTGGATATGGCACGCATGCTGGGCCTGACCTCCGTCGCCGAGGGCGTGGAGAGTGCTGAGACGGCGGCGAGCCTCATCGCATTCGGCTGTGATTACGCACAGGGTTTCTATTACAGCCCGCCGCTGACATTCGACGACATGTTTGCTTTGTTGAAATCCACCCGAGGCGGACTGGTCATCCCCGCGACCTCCGTCTGACACCCGCCGGAGCTCGGTGCGGCCGAATGCTAGTGTCCCCGGTGCGGTTGGTGTTTCCCGTCCGAGCCTTCATGTCCGAGCCGTCAGGTTTGAACCCGAGGCGCGGCGGGGGATCGAGTGGTGCAGGTGGTCGATGCACCGCGAGAGGGAACCCGGTGCGACGCCGGGACTGTCCCGCAGCGGTATGCAGGAACGACAGCTGCCATCAGCACTGGCCCGGACGGGCTGGGAAGCGGCAGCCATTAGGTACATCCGACCCGGGTGTGGGCCTGCGAGTCCGAAGACCTGCCAACCGTGCCGGGTGCGCCGCGCCCGGCGGCGCATCGCCTCGTGGAATGGGCGCGCGACCGGCGGGCTGAGTGCTGGCGGGCTGCGAGTTTCGGGCGATGCCCATCGGTTCCTCCGAAGGGAAATCACTGTGCACATCGAACCCGGATTAGTCGAAGGTTCTAAGATCGTCCTGAGTTACGCCACCGCCGCAGGCGTCGGCCTTTATGGGCTGCGCGCCACATGGCAGACGGTCCGAGAGCGTGGATTCCTTTCGTTGCTGTTCCGCTCACTTGCTACGACGGCCCTGGTGTTCACCTTCTTTCAGGTATTCCCGCATGTCCCGGTCGGCGTCTCCGAAGTACACCTCATCCTGGGGTCAACGTTATTCCTACTTTTCGGCGTTGCCCCGGCCGCGATAGGACTGGCCGCCGGATTGCTGTTGCAGGGAGTGCTTTTCGCCCCGTTCGACCTACCGCAGTACGGGATGAACGTCACCACCCTGCTGGTCCCGCTGTTCGGACTGCAGTACGTGGCGCATCGGGTGATAGCTCCGAATACTCCCTACGTCGACCTTCGCTACCCTCAGGTTCTGAAGCTGTCGGCCACATACCAGGCCGGAATCGTCAGCTGGGTGGGGTTCTGGGCGCTTTACGGGCAGGGAATCACGGCCCACACCCTCGGCAGCATCGTCACGTTCGGCGCCGCCTACTTGGTCGTGATCTTGATCGAGCCGTTGGCCGATCTCTCCGTCTTGGCAGCGGCCAAGACTCTCAAGCGGTTCAAGAGCAGCTCGCTGGTGGAACCGCGTTTGTTCAATCCCGCCTGATGGCCGACTCGGGTCTCAGCGCGAGCTGAGACCCGAGTCAGTCAGGAACTGCAGCTGCAGTCTGCTCCGCAGGTGCACGGCGAACACGTGCACTTCGCGTTGGTGCACTCGGAACTTGGCTCGCCACATGTGCAGCCGGGCCCACAGGTGCACGGCGCGCAGGTGCAGTTCGGGTTCCCGCACTCGGCGGGCTTCTCAGTCGTTACGTTGCTCATGCTCGCAATTCTCCCACAGCGAGTGGCCTGAGCGGATGACAGCTGACTGGTCAGCCGGTGAGGTCGTCGCGCCGTGCGGCGCTGATCACATCGTCGCGTGCCCGGGCCACCCGGGAGCGAATGGTGCCCAACGGACATCCGCATATCTCGGCGGCCTCGTCGTAGGACAGACCGAGTACCTGGGTCAGTACCAGCGCGTCGCGCCGGTCCGGGGCCAGGCCGTCGAGCAGCATCCTGATCTCGACGACCTCTTCGAACCGGGCCGAGTGCCGGGGCGTGCTCAGCAGTGCCTCGATATCGACCTGCGAGGTGGTCCGGGGCCGGGCCTGGTTGCGGCGGATCTGGTCGACGACGACCCGGCGGGCGATCGACAGCAGCCAGGTGCGCGCCGAGGAGCGCCCGGCGAAGCGTGGCAGCGCACCGATGACCCGGAGGTAGGTCTCCTGGGTCAGGTCGTCCGCGCTGCCCGGGTCGGCCAGGAACGCCACCGTGCGCCACACATCTCGCTCGGTGGCCCGGATGAACTGGTCGAGGGCGGCGCGGTCACCGCGCCCGGCGGCCAGCGCCAGGCAGGTGAGCGGATCCTCGACAGTCACGGAGGTCACCTTAGGCGATCGCTGTTCCCGGCGACGGGTGGCTCCTGGGCGGCCGGTATTTTGGGCGCAGACCCCGAGGAACTTTTCGCGGTGTCGAGCCGACAGATAAGACGGAGACTGTTAAGGCGGGCACTGGTGAGACGGGTAGCTGAGCACGGGCCGAGCGCACACGACGTCGCACATGACGTGGCGTGCGGACCAGGCCCCGGAGGAGGGCGATGACCACCACCGTCGCCGGCGGGGCTGAAGCGCCGCCGGTCCGTCGCGTCGAACTCGACGTGTCGGGGATGACGTGTGCGGCATGCGCCGCCCGGGTGGAGACGCGGCTGAACAAGCTCGACGGGGTGCGGGCGTCGGTCAACTACGCGACCAGGGTGGCCACCGTCGATGCGTCGACCGCGCTGAGCTCCGACGATCTGTGTGCCGTCGTCGAGCGCGCCGGCTACCAGGCTGCGTTGCGCACCGCCGGAAACGACGAGCGGGCCGATCCCGACGATGCGACCGCGAGGTCCCTGCTGGTCCGGCTGGCGGTGGCGGCGGTCCTGTTCGTACCGCTGTCGCACCTGTCGGTGATGTTCGCCGTCCTGCCCGGGACCCGGTTCCCCGGCTGGCAGTGGGTCCTCACCGCACTCGCACTGCCGATCGTGACATGGGCCGCGTGGCCGTTCCATCGGGTCGCGCTGCGCAACGCCCGCCATCGCGTCGCCTCGATGGAGACCCTGATCTCGGTGGGCATCACCGCGGCGACGCTGTGGTCGTTGTCGACCGTCTTCGTCGCGCAGCCGCCGCGCGAGACCCACGGTGTCTGGCAGGCCTTGATGAGCAGCGACGCCATCTACCTCGAGGTCGCCGCCGGAGTCACCGTCTTCGTCCTCGCGGGCCGGTACTTCGAGGCCCGGGCCAAATCGAAGGCCGGCAGCGCCTTGCGCGCGCTGGCCGCACTGAGCGCCAAGAACGTGTCGGTGCTACTGGCCGACGGCACCGAGATGGTGCTGCCGGCCGGGGAACTCAAGGAGGAACAGCGCTTCGTCGTCCGGCCGGGGGAGACCATTGCCGCCGACGGACTGGTGGTGGAGGGCAGCGCCGCGGTCGATATGAGCGCGATGACCGGCGAGTCCACACCGTCCCGGGCGGAGCCGGGAGCGGGGGTGATCGGCGGGACCGTGGTGCTGGACGGCCGGCTGATCGTGGAGGCGGCCGCCGTGGGCGCCGACACACACTTCGCCGGCATGGTGCGACTCGTCGAGGAAGCGCAGGCCCAGAAGGCCGACGCTCAGCGGATCGCCGACCGCATTTCCGGGGTCTTCGTGCCGGTGGTGTTCGTGATCGCGGCGCTGACCGCCGGCGGGTGGCTGCTGGCCGGCGCCGGCGCAGAGAAGGCGTTCTCCGCCGCGCTCGCGGTGCTGGTGATCGCCTGCCCCTGTGCGCTGGGCCTGGCGACGCCCACCGCGATGATGGTCGCATCGGGCCGCGGCGCCCAGTTGGGCATTTTCCTCAAGGGCTACCGGGCGCTGGAGGCCATTCGCGCGGTGGACACCGTGGTGTTCGACAAGACCGGCACCCTGACCACCGGCCACCTGGGCGTGACGTCGGTCACCGCCGCGGGCGGATGGGATTCCGCCGAGGTTCTGGCGTTGGCGGCGGCGGTGGAGTCCGGATCCGAACACTCGATCGCCGCGGCGATCCTCGCCGCCACCGACGAGCGGAGAGCCGTCGAGGACTTCCAGGCGATACCGGGCCGCGGTGTCACCGGGACCGTGGGTGCGCGCCGGGTCGAGGTCGGACGCCCGTCCTGGGTGGGACGGGATCGCGCCGTGCCCGAACCTGTCGCGGCTGCGCGCCGGGCGGGGGAGAGCCAGGGGCAGACCGTCGTGCTGGTGGCCGTCGACGGCGCGGTCTGCGGGGCGATCGCGGTCGCGGACGCGGTGAAAGACAGCGCCGCCGAGGCCGTCGCGGCCCTGCACCAGCGCGGCCTGCGCACCGTGCTGCTCACCGGCGACAACCCGACCGCCGCCGCCGAGGTGGCCGCCCAGGTGGGGATCGACGATGTGATCGCCGAGGTACTTCCCGAGGGCAAGGTCGACGTCATCGAGCAGTTGCGGGAACGCGGCCGGGTGGTGGCCATGGTCGGTGACGGCATCAACGACGGCCCGGCCCTGGTGTCCGCCGATCTGGGTCTGGCGATCGGTCGGGGTACCGACGTCGCGATCGCCGCCGCCGACATCATCCTGGTGCGCGACGACCTGCGTGCGGTGCCGCAGGCCCTCGACCTGGCCCGCGCCACCATGCGCACGATCCGGGTGAACCTGGTGTGGGCGTTCGGCTACAACGTGGCGGCTATCCCGATCGCCGCCGCCGGGATGCTCAACCCGCTCATCGCCGGCGCGGCGATGGCCTTCTCGTCTTTCTTCGTCGTCTCCAACAGCTTGCGGTTGCGGAACTTCGGCAGCCCCAGTCTCCCGCCGAAAGGGTCACCAACGCCATGAGCCAATCGTTTTCCGTCACCGGACTGAACTGCCAGAGCTGCGTCAAGCATGTGACCACCGCCCTGAGCGCACTCGACGTCGTGCAGAGCGTGTCCGTGGACCTCGAGCCGAAGGGGGTCTCGACCGTCCACGTGGAGGCGTCCCGGGCGCTGTCCGACGACGAGGTGCAGGCCGCGCTCGCTGAGGAGGGCGACTACTCGCTGCTGCGCTGACGGGCCAGTTCGCGCAGCATGTTGTTGTAGGCCTCCAGGTCGTCGTCGTACCCGGCGTCGGCGTGCCGGTCCGCCCGGGCCGCCGCGCGCCGATCCTGGCTGGCCCATTGCACCACCAGTGCGGTCACCACCATCACCAGCGGCACCTCACTGGCGCCCCAGGCGATCGCTCCGCCCAGGTGCTGATCGGCATTGATGTCGGGAACCCAGGGCAGGGCCAGTCCGCGGTAGAAGTTGCCGCCGACGGTGGATTCCATCGTCATCATCGCGATACCGAAGAACGCGTGGAACGGCATGACCGCGAACAGCATCGCCAGCCGACCCAGGAAGGGCAGGCGGCGCGGCCCGGGATCGACGCCGATGATGCCCCAGTAGAACAGGTATCCGGTGATCAGGAAGTGCACCGCCATGAACTCATGGCCCCAGTGGTACCGGACCAGGGTGTCGAACAGCGGCGTGAAATAGACCAGGTACAGCGAACCGACGAACAACACGAACGCGGTGATCGGATTCGACAGGAACGCGGTGAACTGCGAGTGGACCGCGCGCACGATCCACTCCCGGGGGCCGGGGGGAGCACCGTGCGCCGCACTCGGCAGCACCCGCAGCGCCAATGTCACCGGCGCTCCCAGCACCAGGAGAACCGGCACGAACATGTTCAGCGTCATGTGCTCGACCATGTGCATGCTGAACATCGCCGAACCGTAGGAACGGATGCCCGACCCGGTCGCGATCACCATGGCCACACATCCGGCGATCCAGGCCACCGTCCGTCCGACCGGCCAGCGGTCGCCCCGGCGGCGTAGCCGGGACGTGGCGACGAGGTAGACGGCCACCAGGGCGACGGCGGCGACCCCGAGGAAGGTGTCGAAGCGCCAGAAGGTGACCAGTCGCAGCGCGGTCGGCGATCCGGGCAGTTCGTAGCCCAGCAGGACGTCCCACACCGTCGGCGGCGTCGACAGCAGCAGCGGTGAGACCTGAACGGCCGTCAGCGTGAGCGCCGACAGCGCCGCGACCGCGACCGTGGCGTCGGCCAGTCCACCGCCCGGCCGGCCGGTGCGCAGTTCGACGGTGTCGGTGATGACTCCGGCCAACAACGCCACGCCGGCCCCGAGCGCAAGGAAGCCGTAGGCGGTGGTCAGATGCGCCAGACCCACCCGCAACAGCAGCAGGACGAACCCGTACAGGAGCGCCACCGATCCCGCGGCCAACCTGATCATCACGACCCGGCGCCGCACGGCCTCCTCGGGCGGGGCGACGAGGCCGGCGATGCGCACACCCGCCCAGACGGCGACGGCCAGCGCGAACACGATCACCGAACTGGTCGCGTAGTCGTGATTCGGACCTTGACCCGCATTGCCGGTGACCGGCACCGCGACCGTCCCCACGATCGCGGGAATCAGCAGCGGGATATGCCATTCCCAGCGGACGGTGAGACGCGAGAACCCGGCCAGGACCGCCGCGAACACCGCGACGGCCACCCACGCGCGCCCGGTCTCCGAAGCGCCCAGGGCGGCCGGCAGCCTGCCACTTCCCAGCAACCGCGTCGCCGAGACGCCCGCGTCGGCGGCGGCCTGCACCGCCACCATCGCCGCCGCCGCGACGAACCACACCACGGACAACCGCTCTACCACGAGGTGCGCCCGGAAGGCGGTCGGGTCGAGGACCCCGCGGTCATCCGGTTGCGCGGTGACCAGCACCAGCACCAGTCCGCCGAGGCATGCCGCCGCCGAGATCGACGCGATCACATGGCCGACCGCCACCGCCGCGGCGATGGCGCCGGTGGGGGACAGGACTGCCAGCGTGTACGCCGCCACGGCTGCCGCCGCCGCCCCGTAACCGGCCAGTAGCAGCCAACCGGTCCGCCGCGGACGGGACACGTCGGGGTCTGCTGCGGTCATGAGCGGAGTTTAGAGAGCCGACTATGCTGCCCGGCGGTGCGGTGGGAACTTTCGCCGGGCCGGCCGCGACCAATCGGGCATGTCAGCACGTCCCCCAGCGCAGCGGAGCCACTGAATGATCCACGACCTTGCCCTGCGGTGGTTCGTCACACTGCTGTTCGTCTTCAGCGCCGGGGTGTGCATCTCCGGGATCGTCACCAGCCGTCATTCCGTGTCCAGTCTGATCAGCCATTCGCTGCACGCGGTGATGGCGATCGCGATGGCGGCGATGGCCTGGCCCCGCGGCGCCGAACTCCCCGCCCGTGCGCCGATGATCTACTTCGCGGCCGCGGCCGTCTGGTTCGCCGTCGTCACGGCGCGAACGGTCGGCCATCGGCCCGCGAACGCCTACCACAGCCTGATGATGCTGGCGATGGCGTGGATGTACGCCGCGATGGGGGGCTTGCCACTGCGCAGCTCGGGGTCCGGCACCGACATGCCGGGGATGTCGGGGATGGACGGGGCGGGGCACGCAGGCCATGGCGGGCATGGCGGCCATGCCGGCCACGGCTCGCACGGTGCCGCCGCGACTGATGCCGGCCACTCCGGCGGTGACACCGCGGCCTGGGTCGGCGCCCTGAACTGGGTGTGCACGGTCGGATTCGCCGCCGCCGCGCTGTTCTGGCTCTACCGCTACATCACCACCCGTATGCAGCCCTCCGGCGAATCTGCGGGGCAGGGCCTGGGCATTCTCTGCCAGGCCGCGATGGCGACCGGTATGGCGATCATGTTCGGCGTGATGCTCTAACCGTTCCGCCCCGACCAGGTCCGGACCCGATCCGGATCCGTCAGGCGGCGGACCCGTCGCTGGGCCGGAGGTGGCTGCGGCGGCGCCCCGGCGACGCGTTCCGGGGGAGCACGATCTCCTCGGATTCGGTTACCGCGCCCCGGTCGGGAGAACGTCCGCCGAGACCGGCCTGTCGCCACACCAGCCAGGCCAGCGCGACTCCGGCCAGGACGGGCAGGTGGGTCAGCGCCCGGTCCAGGGTGACCCGGCCGGCGAGGGCGTCGGTGATGACATAGCCCGACAGCACCACGCTGAAGGCGGCGAGGACCCAGGTCAGCCCGCCGGCAACCGCCGGCCGGAACGCCGCGGCCACCATCGCCACCCCCAGTGCGGCCGACCAGGCGGTGGACTCGTTGAGGACGTGCCCGCCCATCGCCGCGTGCGGAACCCCGAGGTGTACACCGAGGCCCTGGGCGATCGCCAACAGCACCTGGATGACACCCACCACACCCAGTGCGCACCGGGTCCAGGGGAACGTCCGCGAGACCCGGGAGGCAGCGCGCGGCGGTTCAGGGCTCAGCGGCCGGACGGCGGACACCTGAGAGCGGCCGGCCAGCCTGCGGATCAGTTGGGTCTGCTCCACCGCCGCCGCGTACCAGTCGCGGCACCCCGCACAGCCGGTTAGATGCTCGTCCACCCGTGCCGCGGGGATGGGCTCGCGCTCCCCGTCTATCCGGGCAGACAGCGCTTCCCTGGCGGTGTCGCAATCCATGTGTCAATAGTCGCGCACCGGTGGTGATTTGTTCCTGGGATGTCTTTCCCGGGATTCCCGGGAACCGAACCGGCACTCGGCGCGACTACACCAGAGGACCACACGACAGACGGAGGAAGTCCATGGCCACCGACACATCCACAGTCGCACCCGCTGAGATCGACGTGCGGGCGACGCGTTTCACCGCCATGGTGACGGCCGCGGTGCTCGGCACAGTGCTGGTCCTGTCGACGGTTTCCCCGCACGCCGCGACGGCACTGCTTGCGGCGCAAGCCCTGGTGTTCGGGACGGGCGCGCTGTGGGGGCCAGCCCGGCATCCGTACGGCGCGGCGTTCCAGCGTTGGATCGCTCCGCGAATCGGGCCGGCGACCAAACACGAGGTGATCGACCCGCTGCGATTCGCCCAACTCCTGGGGTTCATCTTCTGCAGCATCGGTGTCGCGGGTTTCGCATCGGGCATGCCGGTTGTCGGTGCCGCCGCGACCGGCTTCGCGCTCTTTGCGGCCCTGATGCGCGCCGTCGTCGGCATCTGCCTCAGCCGCGGTCCTTACATGCTGGTGTCCAAGATGCGCGGCCAGGTTCCGGCCTGCTGCCAGAACAAGAACCGGTAACCCGAAGCGGTCCGGGAACTTTCGGCCGCGTGCCGCGACTAATCGTCGAACCACCCATGAGGCACCGGCCAGAGCGAGGAGCAACACAGTGAACGCAGGAGCATTCGTCGGACGGGTGAGTGCCCTGGCGCTGAGCATGGGCGTCGGGCTGGCCGCCATCGCTCCCGCGACGGCCTGGGCTGAGCCGACCGGCTCATCGTCAGCGGCCGAATCGCCGGCGGATTCCGGGGTCGGTGCGCGCGGAGGCACGACCAACGCCAGCGCCAAGGCCCACCAGGACAAGCCCCGATCAACCCGAAAGGCAAGGGCCGCAGGGGAATCCAGCCACCTGCAGAGTGCGGCCGTGCCCGCGAACAGCCGCGCGTCGCTGACCATCGCGCTCCCACAGCGCGCGGTCTCTTCTTCTCCGGCCGCCGCCGCGGTGAGCGCCAACCACCAAGGCGACGACCCGGTCGCCGGGTTCATCCGGACCTTCATCGGGGACGGCACCGCCGACCACCCGGACGCCGGGATGCTGTTCGGAAACGGCTACAGCTTCACCGGCTATGCGGGCGCCTGCACCAGCGGAGCCTGCAACGGCGGCAACGGCGGCCTGATCGGCAACGGCGGAAACGGTTTCAACGGCGGCAACGGGGGCGCGGCGGGCTGGATCGGTAACGGCGGCAACGGCGGCGATGCGCTCACCGCGGGGGTCGCCGGTGGCAACGGTGGCCGCGGTGGGGTGCTGTTCGGCGACGGGGGCAATGGCGGCAACGGCGCCGTGGCGACCGGAATGGGCAACGGCGGCGCGGGCGGCCGGGGCGGTACGGCCGGTTCGATGATCATGGTGGGCGACGCGCTCAGGCTTCCCACGAGCATCTACGGCAACGGCGGCAACGGTGGTGCTGGGGGCGATGCCGTGATGGGTACCGCCGGCGCCGGCGGCGCGGGAGGGATGGCCGCAATCATCGGAAACGGTGGCAACGGCGGCGACGGCGGGGACATCGTCGGGATGGGCGGCGGCACGGCAGGACGGGGCGGCAACGGCGGGATGGCGGGTTGGCTGACCGGATCCGGCGGAAACGGCGGTTACGGTGGCGACGTCACCGCGGTCAACGGCGGGTCCGCCGGCCGGGGCGGCAATGGTGCGATGGCGATGCTGCTCTTCAGCCCGGGTGGAAACGGCGGCAACGGCGGAACCTACGGCGCGGGCGTCACCGGGGATGTGACCGGCGGCGACGGCGGCAACGGCGGTTCCGGAGCCTGGCTCGCCGTCGGCACCGCGGGCCGCGGCGGTGACGGCGGCGCCGGGTTCGGTATCGGGAACGGCGGTGACGGCGGCAACGGCGGTAACGGCGTCGGGTTCAGTTCCGGTGGGCGCGGCGGCGATGGCGGTGCTGCCGCCTTGGGCCGTGGCGGTGACGGGGGCCGCGGTGGAGCGTCCGGGGTTGTCGGCGACGCCGGCGCAGGGGGTGACGGCGGCTCGTCCGGGACCGGGGCGGGCGGCCGCGGCGGTCGTGGCGGCGACTCGGTGTTCATCGGCAATGCCGGAGACGGTGGTGTCGGCGGCGCGTCCACCTCGGGTGCGGGCGGGGCAGGCGGCGACGGAGGTAATGCCACCCCGATCTCGGGCAATGGCGGTAACGGCGGGGACGGAGGGGTCGGGATGACACCAGGCTGCGGCGGGGCAGGCGGAATGGGCGGAATGATCGCCAGCACGATGGGGATGAGCGGGACGCCGGGTTGCGGCGGCGGCATGGGCGGCGGAATGCACGCCATGGCGGCGGTCGAGGGGAGCGGCTCGTGAATCTGGCGGCGATGGTCGGCATGCCCGGCGAGGCGCTTCGTGTGCCGCGGTCGGAGTGGCGTGCTGCCCTCACCGACGCCGTCCGGGCGGCGTTCGCCTACCACTACGAGAAGAACGCCTTCTATCGCGCGCAGTGCGGTGACCTGTCACCGGCGGACGTCACCGACTACGAAGACCTGCAGAGGATTCCGCTGCTTCCGGTGGGCATGTTCAAACAGGCGGGTTCGCACGTCCTGCTGACGGCGGGCCTGGCCGACATCGACACCGAGATCCGCTCGACCGGGACGGGCGGGGTGCCGTCGGTGGCCCGGCGGGATGCCCTGACCACAACGCGGGCGTCGATCGGGATCCTCGGCGGGTACCGCGACTTCTTCGGCATCTCCAAGGGAGCCGGGATGTTCCTGTGCCCCTCGACAGCCGAGGTTCCCGAGATGGGGATGGTCAAGGTGTTCAACCTGATGACCGCGATGCTCGACGATCACCGCTACCTGGTGCGCGACTACGCGTTCGACGCCGAGGAAGCCCTGGCGTACCTGCGCCGCTGGGAGGGTGAGATGACCCGGCACATCATCGGCCCGCCGTTCATCGTGGCCAGGTTCATGCGCTTCCTCGAACTGGAATCGATTCCGCTGCACCTCGATCCGGAGTCGATGATCATCATGCTCGGCGGGTGGAAGCAGTACACCGGTCGGTCGATCAGCCGGGAGGAGTTCAACGCCAAGGCTGAACGGTATCTCGGTGTCGAGCGTTCCCGGATCCGGGACATGTACGGGATGATCGAGTCGAACATGCTCGCCATCGAGTGCGAGCACTACCGCAAGCATGTGCCGCCCTGGTGTTACGTGTCGATCCGCGACATCACCGATCCGGCGATCGAACTCGCGCCCGGGAAGACCGGCGGCATCGCCATCCTGGACGCCCTCAACACCTCGTACCCCGGCTTCCTGCTCTCGGATGACGTCGGAGAGGTCGACGAGAGCGACTGCCCGTGCGGGCGAACCGGACAGACGGTGCGCTTCCGGCGGCGTCGGCAGGGCGCCGAATTGGGTTGTTGCGCGGTGAGCATCGAGAAGTACCTCGACTCCCACGAGATTGTGGCCGAATGCGACCTCGCCGCCGCCCCGGGTAGGTGACGATGCCCCGGTTCAGCCCCCAGGTGATCGACCATTTCACCAATCCGCGCAACTGCGGGCGGTTGCCGTCCCCCGACGTCGCCGCCTTCGTCGGCAACCCGGTGTGCGGTGATCAGATCCTCCTCACCGCGCACGTCCACGACGGGGTGATCACCGATATCGCCTTCGAGGCGTTCGGCTGCTCGGCGTCACTGGCCGTCGCCTCGATCGTGACCGAGCGCCTTCGCGGGTCGCCCCTGTCCGATGCCGCGGTCCTCGACCAGGAGCAGGTGGCGGCCTGGGCCGGCGGTCTGTCACCCGACCAGCGCCATGTGGCGGCGCTCGGGGCCGACGTCGCACGCCGCCTCGCCGAGAACCACCGCGACGGAATCACCGATGACGCACCCGTCGCCGCGGGGTGACCATGATCAACCAGGCTGAGATCTACCTCGACTTCGCCGCCACCGCACCCCTGCACCCGGCGGCCGCGAGCGCCGTTGCGCGGGGCCAGTCTCTGGTCGGCAACCCCTCCAGCAGGCACGAGGCGGGCCGCGTCGCCGCTGAGGCACTCGACACCGCCCGGACATCGGTTGCCCGACTGCTCGGTGTCACCCCGCCTGAGGTGGTGTTCACCTCCGGTGGAAGCGAGTCCGACGCACTGGCGCTGTGGGGCACGTTCGCCGCGCGGCGCTTCTCCGGTCACCTGGTGACCACGTCGATCGAACACTCGGCCGTCCTGGAGAACGCGCGGGCGCTGGCGGATTTCGGCGTCGCGGTCACCGTCATCGACCCGGGACCGTCGGGGCACGTCGATGCCGCCGACATCGGAGCGGCGATCCGCCCGGACACCGTGCTGGTCTCGGTAATGCACGCCAACAACGAGACCGGCGCCATCCAGCCGATTGACCAGATCGTCGCGCTGACCCGCCGAGCCGGCATCGCGATGCACACCGACGCGGTGCACACCGCGGGCAAGCTCGACCTCGGATCGCTGGGCGCCACCATGGTTTCGGTATCGGCGCACAAGTTCGGCGGGCCGCGCGGAATCGGGGCGCTGGCCGTGCGGGCCGGCCACCGGCTGGCACCGCTGATCCGGGGCGGCTCCCAGGAGGGAGCCCTGCGCGCCGGCACGGAGAATGTTGCCGCGGCGATGGGAATGGCTGCCGCCGTGGAGGTCTGCCTGGGCCGGCTGACACCCGGGTATCGCCGCGGGATGCGCCAGCGCCGCCGGCGGCTGGTGTCCGGCCTGCAGGAGGCGGGTGGCGTCGCGCTCAACGTCACCGGACCGGTGCTCGATGAAACGGTGAGCGTCCGATTCGAGGGGGTCCGCGGCGACACCCTCGCCGATGTTCTCGACCTGCACGGCATCTACGTCTCCACCGGGTCGGCCTGTCACGCCGGACAGGATTCGGTGTCGCATGTGCTGACCGCTCAGGGACTCGGCGAGGACGCTGCGCGGTCAGCGGTGCGCTTTTCGCTGGGCCCTGATGTGTCCGGCGAGGACATCGACCGCGTCGTGTCGGTGACCACGGATGCCGTCCATCGGCTCCGGCGGACGGCCGGTGTGGTGGGAGCCGGCCGGTGATCGCGGTCAAGAACCTGGTCGCCGAGAAGACCCGACTGATCCTGTCGGTGCTCGGGGTCGCGGTGGCGGTCCTGCTCATGCTGGTGATGGCCGGGCTGTTCGTCGGCACGACGCGGCAGGTCACCACCTACATCGACCACTCCCGCAACGCCGTCTGGGTGATGCAACCCGGGGTGTCGCAGATGTTCAAGGCGGTGTCCTGGCTTCCCGCCGACGACAGAGCGGATCTGTTGGCCCTGCCCGAAGTCGAATCGGCCGACCCGATCCTCGGGCTGCCCTCGGACTTCGTGCACAACGGAACCCACACGGCGTACTTCGTGCTGGGCTACGACACCGCGACCGGGGTCGGGGGGCCGTGGTCGCTGGCCGAGGGCCGCTCGGTGGAGCGCTCCGGCGAGGTGGTCATGGACCGGATCCTGGCGGGTAAGAACGACATCCGCCCGGGGGACACCGTCCGGATCATCGACGAGGACTTCACCGTCGTGGGGTTGTCCAACCAGACCGCCGCGGCGACCAACTACTACACGTTCATCTCGCTGCCGGACGCCGCCCGGCTCCTGCGCGCGGGAAATCGGGTGTCCTACTTCCTGGTTCAGCCCAAGCCCGGCGTCGAGCACGACCAGGTGGTGCGGGCCGTCCGGAGCGGGGTGCCCGGTGTCGATGCCTTCACTTCGGCGGTCTTCGCCGAGAACAGCCGGGACATCATCGTGACGATGATCGGCCGACCACTCAAGACGATGATCGCGATCGCGGCCCTGGTCGGCATGGTGCTGGTGGGCCTGACGGTCTGGGCGCTGACGGCCGAGCAGATGGCGGACTTCGGGACCCTGCGGGCACTGGGTGTCCGGCCGAATCAGTTGTGGCGCGCGGTGCTCGGCCAGACGGCGATCATCGCCGCGCTGGGATACCTGGTGGGCGCGGGCATCGCCTTTGGTGCGCAGGTTCTCCTCGGTGACCGTATGGGCGATGTGACCATCGCCGTCACTCCCACCCTGTTGCTCGCGGTCGGCCTCGGAACCGCTGCCATGGCCGCTCTGGGATCGGTGCTGCCCGCCCACCGGGTCGCCCGGCTTGACCCCGCTATCGCGTTTCGGCGCTGAGAGGACATCCATGATCTGCCCGGTCTGCCGTCACCCCTCCACCCCGCCGCGACAGGCGCCGGGGCCCACCTCGCGTGCCCGACGGTGCGACCAGTGCCGCCGGCCGGTTCTGGACACCACGGCGGACCCGGTGCTGGAACTGGCGGAGGTCACCCATCACTACGGTTCCGGAGATGCCGCCGTTCAGGCGCTGGGGGGTATCAGCTTCTCGGTGAACCGGGGCGAGGTCATCCTGGTGGTCGGGCCCTCCGGGGGTGGCAAGACCACCGCGCTGCTGGTCATGGGCCTGCTGTTGACGCCGGACTCCGGATCGGTGCGCATCGGCGGCCAGGACGTCGGGGCGCTGTCCGAACGCGACCGCGCCACGCTGCGACTGCTGCGTTTGGGCTTCCTGTTCCAGGACTACAACCTGCTGAATTCGCTCAGCAGCGTGGAGAACGTCGCCCTGCCCCTGCGCTACGCCGGCGTTCGCAAGGCGGCTGCGCTCGCGCGAGCCACCGAACTGCTGGACTCCCTCGGGCTGGCGCACCGCGCCGGGCACCGGCCCACCGAACTGTCGGGTGGCGAGCAGCAGCGGGTCGCGACCGCCCGCGCGCTGGCGATGGGACCCGACGTGATCCTGGCCGACGAACCGACGGCAAACCTGGACTCGGCCACCGGACGACGGGTCAGCGAGCAACTCGCGGCTGCCGCGCGCGCCCATGACGCCGCCGTGGTGATCGTGACGCACGACTCCCGACTCGACGGCATCGCCGACCGGATCGTCCACCTCGAGGACGGCCGGATTCTCGAGGCGGCGGCCGGATGACCTCAGCGCTGCGGATCGCCGGTCCGCGTGCGGCCTCTGGCGGCGCTGCCGGCGGGCGGGCAGGTCATCCGGATCGTGCCGACCCGGCTGTTCATCGCCGGCCGCATGACGGTGCGGTACAGCCAGCCCCGAACGCCGCGGGCATTCACCCCGTGCTGCCGATAGAACTCGTCCGGGTCGTCGAAGATGCCGAAGTCCCGATTCACCCCGGTCGACTGGATGACCGTGTCGGTTCCGTTCCACTCGATAAGCGGGTTCGCCAGATCCTGCGTCCCGACGCCGTAGCCCAGGAACGGGCCGTCCCGCTGACCCGTTCGGGCCCGCAGGCCGTCAAGGTACGCGTCATCGAGGATGACGCCCTCCAGACCCACCCACCGGCCGCCCACCTGCACCTCAGCCCAACTGTGGATGATGCTGCGCGGTGCGAACCAATACAGCGGAGCGACCATCACCCCGTGCTGGAGCCGCTTGTCGATGGTCGCACCGTGGAAGCGGCAGCCGATTCCGTTGCCACGCAGCAGCGCCATCAGCAGGGTGGTCTTGGTGTTGCACTGGCCGTACCCGTCGGCCAGCACCGCCGAGGCGGGAAGGTCATCGGAAGCGTTGTAGCCGAAGGGAATCCGGTCACGAACGAAGGTGTAGATCGCCCCGATCCTGGCGTTCTCGGGAAGGTCGGCCCAACCGTGGTCCGCGCTCAGCGCCCGCAGACGCGGACTGTCGAAGTCCAGCAATCCGGTCGCCCGGAGATATCGCTCCTCCATCCGGGGGAGCCTACCGCCACCGAAGCCATGCGAGACAAAGTCAAACGGGGCAGGGGTTTTCAGGAGGACGACCGATGATCGTCGCCGTCAAGAATCTGGTCGTCGAACGCACCCGGCTCATCCTATCGGTGCTCGGGGTCGGTTTCGCCGTGCTGCTGATCCTGGTGATGGCGGGCATCTTCGTGGGTACGACCCAGCAGGTCACCACCTATATCGACCACTCCCGCAATGCGGTGTGGGTGGTCCAACCCGGGGTCTCCCAGATGTTCCGCGCGGTGTCGTGGTTGCCCTCCGGTACCGAACGGCAACTGACGGGCCTGCCTGAAGTCGCTACAGCCGACCCGATACTCGGGCAACCGTCCGACTTCGTCCACAACGATGTCCAGACCGCCTACTTCGTGGTGGGCTACGACACCGCAACCGGTGTCGGAGGACCGTGGTCCCTGGCCGAAGGTCGAGAGGTGCGGGCGTCGGGCGAGACCGTTCTGGACCGGGTTCTTGCCGCCAAGAACGGGATACACCTCGGCGACGCCGTGCGGATCGTGGACAGCACCTTCACCGTCGTCGGTCTGTCCGATGAGACCGCCGCACTGGGGAACTTCTACGCCTTCATCGGACTGGCCGACGCCGCCCGGCTGTTCCGTGCCGGTGATCGGACGTCCTACTTCCTCGTTCAACCGGCGCCCGGCTACACCCCCGAGCAGGCGGCGGCGGCCATCCGTGGCCGAATGCCCGGTGTGGATGCCATGACCTCGGCGGAGTTCGCGCAGAACAGTCGCGACATCATCATCTCGATGGTGGGGCGGTCGATGAAGGCGATGATCGCCATCGCGACCCTGGTCGGTGTGGCGCTGATCGGCCTGACGGTACTGGCCTCCACCAACGAGCAGATGTCCGACTTCGGTGTGCTGCGCGCCGTCGGAGTGCGGCCGCGCCAGTTGTGCGGAACGGTTCTCGGCCAGGCGGCGATGATCGCGGCGTTGGGCTACCTCCTCGGCGCCAGCCTCGCCTATGCCGCCCAGTATCTGATCCGGGACCGCCTCGGCGACGTGACCATAGCGGTGACGCCGTCCATGCTCGGCGGTATGGCCATTGCCACCGCGGTCATGGCGGTGATCGGATCGCTGCTTCCGCTGCGCCGGGTCAGTCGCATCGACCCCGCGCTCGCCTTCCGACGTTGACCTGCTGCCACAGAAGGAATCCGAATCATGAGCGAAAACCCGACCGTCCCAGTGCTTCCCGAGCCCGCGGAGGTGGTGGAGGCGATCCGCGCAGGGCTGGTCAGGCTGCTGCCGCCGGAGGATCTGGCCCAGGTCGATCTGGAGGCGGTCGACGCCGAGACACCGCTGCTGGGTCTGCCGATTGACTCCGCGGTGCTGATGGCCCTGATGAACGAGCTTGAGGACCGTTTCAGCGTGTTCATCGAGGAGGAGGCGGCGTTCGCCTTCACCGTCGTGGGCGATGTGTCGGACTACATCCGCAACCGGATCGCCGGTAGGGCGCGGAGACTGAGCGGCGAGTGACGGAATTGTTCTCCGCGCCGGTGCTGGCGCATGTGCGGGCGAACGCGCCGGCGCTGGCTTCCGGTGTCGTCGACTACGACCGACTGCTGACGGACTACTCCGGGCAGGTCGACTTCTTCGACAGCCGTGAGCATCTCGGCTCGCTCCCGGGATCCGAGTTGGCCGCGAAGGTCCGGGCTCGGGCAGGCGCACTGGCAGCCCGCGGAGTCGGGCCCGCCGACCGGATCGTGATGGTGGCGGCCAACGACGAGCGGTACCTGACGACTCTCCTGGCGGTGCTGCTCCTCGGGGCGGTGCCGTGCGCGGTCGCCCCGCCAACGACCCCCACCCGGCAGGACTCCGCCGGCGTGCAGCATCTGCGTGCCGCGATCCGAGTGGTCGACCCGACACTGGTGCTCGGCCCGTCGGCGGTGGCCGCCGCGCTGCCTGCAGGGGGACTGCTCAGCTACGAGGAGCTCGACGCCGGTGTGGAACCTGGACGGCGCCCGTCGGAGACGATCCCGGACCGAACCGGTCCGACATGGCTGAAGCCACGACCCGAGGACATCCACCACATCCAACTCACCTCGGGTTCCACCGCGGCACCCAAGGCGGTGCTGCTGACCCACGCCAACGTCGCCCACAACCTGGGGGTGCTCGCCCACGCCGTCGGCGCCGATGCCCGGTACGACCGGATGTTCAGCTGGCTGCCGATGTACCACGACATGGGACTCGTCCAGGTTCTCGGCGGCCTGGTCTACGGAGCGCCGGTCGGGCTGATGAGTCCCCTGGGCTTTCTCCGCGATCCGCTCTCCTGGATGCGGCACATGACCGTGCACGGCTCGACGGTCACCGCCGGACCGACCTTCGCCTACCGCGCGGTGACTGACGCTCTCGGACGATCATCGCGCTCGACGGGTCGGATCGACCTCTGCGCGTTGCGCCACGCCTTCGTCGGTGCCGAGCCGGTCGTCGCCGAAACGCTGCGCCGGTTTACCGACAGCTTCGCGCCGTTGGGCCTGCGTTCGAGCGTTCTGGTTCCCTGCTACGGGATGGCCGAATCGGTGCTCGCCACCACGCTGGCGCTGCAGCCGGCCCCGGAGGCGCCGGGTAACTTCGGCCGGGTTCGGGCTGTCGGGCACGATGACGGCGGTGCGGCACTGGTGTCCTGCGGCCGGCCGATCGACGGGATGCGGGTGTCGATCGTCGATCCGGCCGGGGCTCCGGTCGCACCCGGGGCCGTGGGGGACATCCGCATCAGCGGGCACTCCCTGATGACCGGCTACCGGGAATTCGACGGCACCGTGAGCCCGCCGCCGCACGGGTGGCATGACACCGGCGATCGCGGATTCCTCCGGGACGGTGAGTTGTTCGTCGTGGGTCGCAGTAAGGAGATGCTGATCATCCGGGGCCGGAACATGCCGCCCTATGACGTCGAACGCACGATCGGTGACATACCGGAGGTGGGTCCCGGGCAGTCCGTCGTCTTCTCGGTTCCCGATGAGAGGCGCGGCAGGGAACTGGTCGTCGCCGTCGTGGCCACCAGTGTCACCGACCCGGCCGCGCAACGCCGGCTACAACAGGACATCGACGGCCGGGTGCGGCAGGTGTTCGGCTTTTCCATCGACGAGATTGTCGTGGTGCCCCGTGCGGCGATACCGCGAACCACGAGTGGGAAGATTCAGCGCCTCAAGGTTCGCGAGTCCTACCGATTCGGCCGGTCCGAGACGTCGAACGAGACGGGTCGGCCTGAACGGCAGGAACTCCCGCTACCTGCGGCCGGACCGCTTCAGCAGGTACTTCAACCAGCGCACGTCGAGCAACATGCCTCTGAACCTACGACCCAAGATTAAGGGGACGGCTGCGCAGAGCTAGTGCATCGCTAAGAAATCTTGCCAGAGCGTCTTTAGACTCCGGCCTCTCCCGACTGAGGGGCCGTCTCCGGGCCCGATTGCGGCGCCGACTGTTTGGCCAGGAAATCGTCGATCATCACCCAGGTCGTCCGGGGTGCCGAACGCCCGGTCAGCACCCCGAGATGCCCGCCGGGTGCGGCTTCCAACCGCACCTCCGGAGAGTTCGGCAGCAGGTCCCCGACATGGTGGGCGACATCAACCGGAACCAGAACGTCCCGGGTCCCGGCCACGTTCATCACCGGCACCCGCACCTCGGCCAGGTCGATCACCCTCGTCGGCCCCTGGACCCTGCCCTCGGCCAACTCGTTCCGCTGTACCAGCCGCTGATACACCTGCAGCGTCGCGCGTCCCGGGTAGGCCAGCATGCTGTTCATCAATCCGTCGATGGCCTCGACCTGGGCCAGGAAGTCGCGATCGTCGCGATGCTTGATCAGCGTGATCGGCTTCTTCAGATAGGTCGTCAGCGAGGTCGCCTTGAATGCGGGGCCGACGATCTGCGCCGGCAGTCCGCCCAGCACCTTCAGGACGCTTCCGATGACCCGGCCGCCGGTGTACTTGCCGGCGCTGCGCAAGGGTGCCACCAGTCGGTGCTTACTGAGGTCGAACGGGCTGGCCACCATGACCACCGACTTGACCGGTAGGTCCGGGTAGGCGGCGGTGGTCAGGAGTGCGAGCAACCCGCCCAGACACCATCCGACGAGGTGTACCGGCGCACCACCGGCGTCCTGGGAGACCTTCCTGATGGCGTTGGGCAGCACGTCGGTGACCCAGAACTCGATCCCGAGGTCACGGTCGGCCAGTCGCATCTCGCCGTAGTCCACCAGGTAGGTGCGACGGCCGTCGATCAGCAGATGTTCGGCCAGCGAGCATCCGCGTCGCAGATCGAAGCAGGCGGCCTGTGACCCCAGTGGCGGGACGAAGAGCACCGGATCCCCGCTCAGTGGTTCGCCGACCGGAAGGTAGCGGTGGATGGTGGACTTGTGTCCCTCGTCGATCACGTCCGACGGCATCCGCGTGGTGTCGGCCATCCCGCCCTTGACGAGGAAGTCGAAGAGGTTGGAGACCGCCTGACGGCGCTGCTCCGGTGTCCGGGTGCGGTCGAAAATCGAGGTCATCTGCCGAGGATATGTGCCCTGAATGTCTGAGCAGTGGCCTTTGCCATGAGGAGCGCGACTCGCCCGTTCCCAGCGACCTGGCTCGCGTTGCAGCGGATCGGTTCGATGCTAGATTAAAGCGAATTTCATGAATGAAAGGACCGGCATGGGTAATTTCCGTTTGCTTTCGTCGATCGCCGCTGCCGGCGTCATCGCCGCGGGGATCTCGACGGGCATCGCGTGGGCCGGTGGCCCCGGTGGTGTCGTGGAGGATCCGGAGGACATCTACGACGCGGTCGGCACCGGCACCTTCGACGGCGGCCTGGTCGGTTTCCACGCCACCGGTGACACCTTCGAAGAGGCGTCCGAAGCTGTGCTTGCCGAGTGCCGGGCTGACGGTGGGATGGATTGCACCGTCGACGAGTACTCCAATGACAATCTCTGCATCGTGTCGGTCGCTGATGACGTCACCGACGTGGTCGCCGGCGGCGCCGGGCCGACGGTCGAGGCGGCCAAGGCCGATGCGGTCGCCAGGGCTGCGGCCAACGGGACCCCGCTGGACGCGAGTGCCGCCATCGTCATTTCGGCCTGCCCCTGACCGCCGCCGATCGCATCGCGGCAGCGCACCACTCGTACACTTGGGATAAGGCTCGAAAGGCGAAAATATGAACGTTAAAGGCATGTCCGCGCTGCTGATGGCGGGCGTCGGGGTGATCGCGGTGGTGTCGGCTCCGGCCGCGCAGGCCCGCCCCACCTGTCAGCAGACCGACTTCAAGAGCATCTGCCAGACCAACGGCAGTGTCTCGATCAAGGCTCGGCCGGGTACCGTTGCGCCCCCGGCCAACCAGCCGATGATTCCGTGGCTGGGCGCACCGGGCGGTCGTCGCCGCTGACCAAGCTTTCACCGATGTGGCCGCGTGTTTCGCACGCGGCCACATTGCTGTCTCCGGTCTGGATGTCGGTGGAGTTCGAGTCGCGTTGTCGCGCAGCCTGTTTCAGGTCGGGTCTGCGGGCGGCGTGGTCTTCGTCGGTGCGCGCTTAGCGGGAGCTTTCTTCGCGGGTGCCTTTGTCGTGGCCGCCTTCGTTGCGGGCGCCTTCTTCGCCGCGGGCCGCGTGGAGGTCTGCTGGACGGGGATGGCGTCAGTCTCCGGGGCGACCTTCGCGGGGGTGGCCTTCGTCAGGGGAGCCTTCGCCGGTTCGATCGCCTCGGCGAGTTCCTCCTCTCGGGCCTTCAGGTCCGACAGCCGCTGCGACACCACGGTCGATCCGACACCCATCGCGATGGCGACGGGCCATTCGATGAGTTCGAGCGCCACGAGGCCGCCGAGTGCCGCGTAGACGGCGAGTTGTTCGGGGGAGGGCACCGGAACCCGACCGACGATCGGCAGTGCCACCGAATAGGACTTGCCCTGCTTCACCCGCTCCGAAGCTCGTCGCTGGGCGGCCAGGAGTTTGTCTGTCAAGAACATATTCGCGTCCTGTTCACTTCATGGATCCGTCGAGGCCACCGGCCGGGGTTTGGCTTACTCCATGACCGAAGTTCTCCGCCTGGCCGGACCGGACGTCCTCCTCGATGCGGGCGCGCGGTTGCTCACGCCCGCTGTCCGAGAAATCTACGCCGTCCTGGTGAACGCCGGAATCGTCATCGTGGAGGACTGAGTCGAGGACTGACTCCTCCGAACCGTTCAGTAGCGGCATGAGGCGGTCCAACACGGCGGGCGCGTACATGCCGAGCACCGAGGCCACGGCGGTGGCCAGCAATCCCTGACCCCATCCCAGCGGGTCCAGTGGTGTGCAGCCGAACAGCTGACTCAACCCCGGCGTGCTGATCACCGCCGCCAACGTCAGCAGCGATCCGGCCGCAGTCGCCACCACCAGTGGGGCGTGCGAGTCGGCGACCGTCTGCGTGAGCTGGGTACCCACCAAACCGACCAGCGCGATCGTCGCCGCCCTGCGCTGGGTTCCGGTCAGCCGCCCCATAGCCCAGGCGAGGGTTGCCCCGGTGGTGGTCGCGGCACCGCGCACCGCCACGGCGCGCCACAGCGCGGCCTCGTCGCGGTCGGCCGCCCCGGTCCCGTCCTGGCTGCTGACGGCGAGGGCGGCGGCGGGAAGGGCGTCGGTCAGCATGTTCACCAGCAGCATCTGGCGGGCGCTGAGCACCGACCGCCCGGTGACCAGGGTCGTGAGCAGGGCGAAAGCCACCTCACCCGCATTGCCGCCGAGCAGCACCGACACCGCCGAATGAACGCGGCGCCACAGTTGCTGGGCCTCGTCGAGGGCGCCGATCAGCGCTTCGATGTGGCCGTCGAGGAGCATCATGTCGGCGGCGGTCCGGGCCGGATCGCTACCCGGCGCGGCCACCCCGATGCCCACACTGGCGGCCCGGATCGCGGCCGCGTCATTGGCGCCGTCGCCGACCATCGCGGTGACCAGCCCGATGCCCTCCAGCGCCTGGATCACCTCGATCTTGTGCTCCGGCGACATCCGCGCAAACACCATCCGGGTGCGCACGGCCTCGGCGCGTTCGTCGGCCGACAGTGCCTCCCACTCCGATCCGGTGATGACCCCCTCCACGGGGAGGTCCAGACCGAGTTCGCCCGCGATGACCGCCGCCGTCACCGGATGGTCCCCGGTGATCAGCCGCACTCCGATACCGCGCGCGGACAGTTCGGCCAGCAGGACGGGTGCCGCCTCCCGTGGGGTGTCGGCCAGGCCCAGCAGGCCGATCGGCGTCAGCCCCGAGGCGCACAGCCGCTCCATCGCGGCCGGATCGCCGCTCGCCCGTGCGGCCTGCCGGGGGGTCAGCGTCCGCTCCGCGACGGCCAGCACCCGCAGACCTTCGGCCGCCAGTTCGGCGATCAGCGGTGTCAGGTCGACCGAGGAGCGGGTCATGGCCGCCGCCACAACCTCGGGTGCGCCCTTGATGGTGAGCCGGGTGCCGCTGAGCGCGGCGGCGAACGGGCGTCCGGACTGGAACGGCAGATATGCCTGCCGATCCACGGTGCTCCCGGTGGCGGCCAATCGAATCGCCTCGTCGGTGGCGTGGTCGGCTCGGCCGTCGCGCTGGATCACCGTGCTCAGCGCCGCCTGCAGGACGTCGTCGGGGCTGCTTTGGCCGATCGTCCGCACCCGCTTCACCCGCAGTCGGTTCTCGCTGAGGGTGCCGGTCTTGTCGAAGCACACGACGTCGAGCCTTGCCAGGGCTTCCACCGAATTGGCGTTGCGGATCAGCACGTGCTCGCCGCTGAGCTTGCGGGCGGCCGCCAACTGAGCCAGCGTCGCCACCAGTGGCAGCCCCTCCGGCACCGCCGCGACGCTGACTGCCACCGCGCCGCTCACCGCCTCCCGCAACGGCGTGCCGCGGAGCGTGCTTAGCAGGCCGACCAGAGCCCCGCCGCCCAGGGTCCACGGCAGCGCCCGGTTGGTGATCTGGGCGAGCTGATGATGCAGGCCAATCGTCCGAGATGTCTTGGGGGCCAATGCAAGCGCGCGGCGAACCTCGGTTCCGCGTCCGGTTGCGGTGACGATGGCCAGTGCGCTGCCGGCGACAACCGTGGTCCCCGCGTAGAGCATGCAGGATCGTTCGGCCAGTGGCACCCCGGGCGTGGGATCGGTCTGTTTGGGCACCGGCAGCGACTCGCCGGTGAGCCGGGACTCGTCCACCTCGACGTTGTGGGCCTCGATCAGCCGGGCGTCGGCCGGGACGACCTCGCCGGTGTGGACCTCGATGATGTCGCCCAGTCGCAGCGACTCGGCGGGGACGTCCTCGCTGATCCCGTCCCCGAGAGGTCCGACCCGGCGGCGCGCCGGCGGGTCCTGGACGGCGAGCAGGCGGGCCAGGACGCGCTGGGCGTGCAACTGCTGCTGGGCCGACAGGGCCGCGTTGGTCAACAGCACACTGCCGACCAGTGCGGCGTCCAGCGGTGAGCCGAGCAGGGCGCTGGCCACCGCACCCGTTGCCAGAATCGGGGTGATCGGGTCGGCGAGGTTCGCCTTCATCTCCGCGGCCAGGTCCGTGGTGAGCGACCACGCCGAATGTCCCGCGCGCCACACGAACCGGACCGGGGCCAACAGCGACCTCGGCTCGGCGGGCGGTATCGCCGAGGGTGGGCGGGGGAGCAGGCGGCCGACCTCGGCGGCCTGCAGGCTGTGCCACTCGTGGCCGGGTTCGGGCTCGGGCAGCGGGTCGTCGAACACCTTGTCCGCGCCCCTGGCGCCAGTCCACAGTCCGGCGAAGACGCCGGCGTTCACCGCATCGGGTCCGTAGCCCGGCACCCCGGGCACCAGCATCAACGCCCCGATCGCGGAACCGGAGAGAGACAACCCGACACCCCGGCGGGTCGCCGCCCGGGCCGCCGGCACCGCGCGCAGGATGCGCCAGACCGCCGCCAGGTCCGCGACGAAAACGTCTGCGCCCCAGGGCGGGGTGGCCGAGCGGGTGACGCCGACGGTGATATCGGCCTCATGCTGAGCGGCCATCTCCGAGGTGGTCAGCAACATGACGGTCGCACCGTCGAGACGCAGGCGGGAGACCGCGGCGGCGAGTGCGTCGTCGAGCGATTCCGGGAGCCGATGCCCAGCGCGTCGATCCTCCGCGCGTCGATATAACGTGTCGAAACCCTGGCCCAGTGATCGCAGCCCATCGTCGCGGACCGAGACCACCCGCGCGCCGCTGCGCCGGGCCTCGCTGACGACGGCGGTGGCCAGCGGGTCGCGCACCGGGCTGACCAGCGCTTCGCCCATCTCGATGCCGGAGCCCGGGATGTCGGCCAGGCGGTGCCATCCCGGTCCGAGCAGGCTTGCCTCAAGAGCTCCCCGGGCGGCCTGCCAGGCCGGAGCGCTGCCGGACCGGCCGACCCCGCGCACCCGGGTGACCGTCAGTTCGTCGGTGTAGAGCACCCGCGGGTCGATGACGATGACCTCGATGCGGTCCAGCGCCCGCAGGGCCCGCGGCCGGATGACGACGGTGTCGTGCCGGGTGGTCAGACCGCGGGTCATGGCGCAGCCAAAGGCTTCTCGTGCGGCGCGGGTGGGTTTGGGCGCCGATACCAGCGCGGCCGCACCGGCCACGGTGGCATTGCGGGACAACGCACCAATGACCGCCGCGGCGCTCAGACCGATCCACCCCGCCCGGTTGGCGTACTCCTCGCCCGGTCCGTCGGAGAACACGGTTCTGCCCGGTGCCGGCTCGCGACCTTCCGGGCACTGCTCGGCCAGGGTGGGTTCGTGACGGTGCCAGGCCTGACGGGCCCGCCAGGCCTCCTCGGCAAGCAGAGCGCGGGTGACCGCTTCGCCGGCGGCGGCCGTCGGCGACACCGTCAGGATGTTGTTGGTGGCATGGATCAGCGAGAACAGCAGGTCGGTTCCCTCATGGCCGAGTCGGCGGACCAGAGTGTGGCGCACAGCCGGGATCTGGTCGGCGAGGGTGGGCGCCACCGAGACGAAGGCCGGCAGGCCGGGAAGCTTCAGCACCGTGCCGGCCACCGACAGACTCAGGCCGGTGGCCGCGGCCAGAGCGGCGAGGAGGCGCGTCGCGACGACGGTGTCGTCGGCCGGCAGGGTGAGCGGACGGTGCCGCGGCGCGGTCTGCGATCGGGCACGGCGTTCGGCATCGGTGACCACGGCGTGCAGATCGCGCGGGGGCGAAGCGGCATCGACGGTGACGATCACCCGGGCGACCGATCGGTTGACGACGGCGTCGAGGACCCCGGGAACGGCACGTACCGCCTCGAGCACCTCTTCGGCGATGGCATCGGCGTCCGGCCCGGCCAGCCCGCGCACCTCGATCCAGTGCCGCCGGCCGTGCCGGCTGCCGCGACGCGCCGGCTCGCCGCCGACCGCTTCCAAGGCCACTCCGGCGACGGCGCGGGCCGCTGTCCTTCCACCGGGTACCGCGCTGATGAGCGTCTCGCCGGCCAGCGCCGCGGCCGAACCTCCCAGCAGCGCAGCCGATCCGGCGAACCCGGCGACCGCACCGGCCGTCGCGGCGGCGACCTGAACCCCCGCCGACGCGGCCCGCACGGGGACGCTCAGAACGGCGCCGAGTCCGCGCGCCACGCCCTGTCCAAACACCGGGTCACCCTACCTGTCGAAACTGTCGTCTACCTGGCCGAGCGCATGCTGCGCCTACCGCATCAGGCGTTCGCCTGGTGGTCACGTTCCGTTAACCCTCCGGCGGTAGCGTCCGGCCCCTCATGGACCGAAATCTGGAAACGCTCGAGAAGGCACCGGAGTTCAGCTGGCTGCGGTTGGCCGGGACCGTCGCGGTGTCCGCGGCGATCCTCGTCGGTGGGTCCTATCTCGTCCGGGCCTATCCCTACTCGGGGTACGACGCCGGTTACGCCGCGGTGATGGGTGAGGGGCGCGACGCGGTGGAGGCGCAGGTCGAGGCCGCCGGGGGCACCGCGCTGCCGCTGTGCACGGGGTTACATGCCCGCATCGACCGGCAGCCCGACGAGCCGCACTTCGACTTCGACAGCTTCGTCAAGGGATGCGCGAGCGCGGTCGAGGAACTGTACGGCGCCCCGGTTCCGCTCACCGACGCGTCCCGCTGAGCGCAGTCGGTAGTTGACCGCTGTCAGCAGTTGTCAGCAGTGGTCGGCGAGCGGCCAGCCGACCATCGCCAGACGCGCCGCCACCTGATTGACCTCTTCGACGTTGGGTTCCTTCTCGATGACCTCGCGGACGACGCGGCGGATCTGGTCGTCCGTCACCGGGTTGGCGGTCCGGCTCTCCCGTAGCAGCGTCGAGGCGGCCTGGATCAGCTCTTCCTCTGTCAGGGTTCGCTTGAGCAGAGCCAGCAGTGGGTAGTAGTCCGTCGGGGGGATGCCCTCGGGGTAGCCCTTCCGCAGCCAGCCCAGGACCGATTGGAAGAACGTCGGATTCGGCTCGGTGACGGTCATCTACACACTCACTTCCGGGGGATGAAGGGGAATGGGTCCACGTCGAAGTGATGGATGATCGTGCCCCGCGTGATCCACAGGATCGCCATGACGATGACCACCAGCACGAGGGCGAACAGCAGCAGGCCGACCGGTGTGAGCCCGGGGCGTGCCGGATGCTCCACACCGTCGGCGTCGACCCCACCGGCCCCGGCGGAGTAGGCGCGCAGCCCGAAGGCGAACACCGCCGGTAGACCGGCGCCCAGCACCAGGCCGACCATCAGCACCCGCAGGATGCTCTCCAGATAGTGCATATCCGTCTCCTCCCGCGGCTCAGGCGGCCTGGTTGGTGTTGCCGGCGCGGGCGGCACGGACGTCGGCCGGCACCACCGAGTTCGTCGTGCTGTCCCAGTCGGCGTTGACATTGGAGTGGTCGACCTTCTGCTGCTGGGCGCGCCACCACAGGTAGCCGGACAGCGCCACCAGCACCGCGAAGATCAGGATGCTGCCCAACAGATCCGAGGTCACCGACGCGACGCCGTGGCCGAGCCAGAAGGTCAGCGCGCCCACGAGGGCGGCCGCCGGCAGGGTCAGCAGCCACGCCACCGCCATCCGGCCGGCGACCGACCAGCGCACCTCGGCACCCGGCTTGCCGACCCCGCTGCCCAGGATGGACCCGGTCGCCACATGGGTGGTCGACAGCGCCATCCCGGCGGCGCTGGAACTCAGGATGATCGCCGCCGACGAGGCCTCGGCGGCCAGTCCCTGCGGCGGTGCGATCTCCACCAGACCCTTGCCCAGTGTTCGGATCACCCGCCAGCCGCCGATGTAGGTGCCCAGGCCGATGGCCACCGCGCAACTGAACACGATCCAGAACGGCAGGCCGTCCTCCTTGACATTGCCGGTGAGGTGGCCGGTGGTGAGCAATGCCAGGGCGATGACGCCCATCGTCTTCTGTGCGTCGTTGGTGCCGTGGGACAGCGCGACCAGCGATGCGGTGGCGATCTGTCCCCACCGAAAGCCGTTGTCGCGCTGGCGGTGCAGGACGCGGCGGGTGATCCGGAAGACCAGCCAGGTGCCGCACGCCGCGACCAGTCCGGCGATCACCGGGGCGGCGATGGCGGGAATCAGCACCTTCTCGGTCACCCCCAGCCAGTTCACACCGGCGGTGCCCACCGCTGCCATACCGGCGCCGATCAGTCCGCCGAACAGGGCGTGCGACGAACTCGACGGGATGCCGAAGAGCCATGTGAGCAGATTCCAGAGGATGCCGCCGATCAGCCCGGCGAAGATGATCATCAGCCCGAGGTTGGCGTCGATGTTCGGCAACAGGGATCCGGTCTTGGTGTCCTGGATGCGCAGCACGTCCTTGGTCACGGTGGCCGCGACCTCGACCGACAGGAAAGCGCCGACGAGGTTGAGCACACCGGCCAGGGCGACGGCGACTTTCGGGGGCAGGGCTCCGGTGGCGATGGACGTCGCCATGGCATTGCCGGTGTCATGAAACCCGTTGGTGAAATCGAAGGCCAGGGCGGTGACGACCAGCAGCCCGAGGATGATCAGCTCGGTACTCACCGGGCAGATTCTGCTGTCCGAAATTGCTGCGTACCAAACCAATCCGGCGTTCTCGACAAGTGTTCACCTACCGTTCGCCTCCGGGACAGCCCAGGCGGGGTCGACGGCGACGTGATCAGACGCGTCACCGGTGGGCCGCCCGCTCACAGCGGGCTGCCAGGTCCCGGCGGCAGCCGTCGGGCAGTTGCAGCGGCAACACCGCGATCTCGACGACCGTCATTCGGGTCCGGGCGACCCGTTTCAGCGAGGCCCACAGGGAGTCCGCACCGAGGAAGGCCGTCGCGGTCGAGACGGTGCCGTCGCGATAGCGGTATCGCAGGCTCAGCGGCTGAACCGGCCGGCCGGCGTCGACCGCCGCCTGAAACACCGCCGGATGAAACCGCCCCCGATCAGGACCGCAATGGGTGGTCCCCTCGGGAAACGCGACGACGGTGCAACCGTCCCGCAGTCGCTGCGCCACCGCGGCCACCACACCGGGCAGCGCCCGCAGTCGCGACCGGTCGATGCTGATCACGTTCATCAGGCGGGCGGCCCAGCCGATCAGTGGCCATTCCACCAGGTCGGCACGTGCGACGAAGGTGCCCGGCAGGACGGCGCCGATCACCAGCACATCGCACCAGGAGACGTGGTTGCTGACCACCAGTGTTCCGGAGATATTGCGGACCGGGTCGCCGGAGACGGAGATCCGCACCCCGAGGCTGCGCAGCAGTAGTCGGCAGTAGAACCGGCGTATGTCCCGATTGCCGGGCAGCGGAATCGTCAACAGGGGCAGAGTGAACAGCAGCAGTACGGCGGTGGGCAGCCGCCACGCGGGCCGCAGCAAGCCGAGCAGGTTCGGCAGCGGTGCCACTACACAGCGGGTGTCGCAGGAGGTGACGGGAAACCAGGCATGTCCGGCTTTCCCTGTCTCAGTTGACATCTGGGTCTCAGTTGACATCTGGGTCTCAGTGGACATCTGGGTCTCAGTTGACATCTGACGGGGAGGAACCGGAAACCCGTTCGGCGTGCGCTGCGGCCGACCGCAGCCGGTTCAGATACCGGATATCGGCGCGTCTCTTGTCCAGGAGGGCGGGGAAGTCGGCCACCCCGAATGCAGTGTCGTGCGCGGGTTCTCCGCAGACCTGCGCGCCCAGTCGCAGGTAGCCGCGCATCAGCGGCGGCATGGTCAGCCGCTCCGGCGCGGGAATACCGTCCAGGTCAACACCGTCGACCATCACCGGCCGGTAGGGGTACACCGTGAACTCCGCTGCGGCGGCGTGCCGGGCAGCCACGACGTCACGGACGCCGCGGACCTGGCTGCCGGGCGCTCCCACACCACGCACCGGCACGGAGACGCAGCCGGCGACGTAGTCGTAGCCGCAGCGGTCCAGATAGGCCAGGATGCCCGTCCACATCATCAGCACCACGGCCCCGTTGCGGTGGTCGGCGCGCACCACGGCCCGTCCCATCTCGACCAGGGAGGGTCGCAGGGAATCCAGGCCGCTGATATCGAATTCGGTGGCGGTGTAGAGACCTCCGGCGGCGATCGCCCCCGGCGGGGGCAGCATCCGGTAGCACCCCACCAGCTCGCCGGAGCGGTCCTCCCGGACGAGCAGATGGTCGCAGTGTTCGTCGAAGCGGTCGGCGTCCAGGCCTCCGGCGGGTTCCAGGGCGAACCCCGGCTCAGCGGCGAAGACCTGCTGCCGCAACCGCTGTGCGGCCTCGACGTGACTGGGGTCGTTGGTCAGCAGCAGGGTGTAGCTCGGGTCGGCGGTGGTGTTGATCTCGGAGTGGTCGGGGGCGACTGGGTCAGATGAGATGAGGACGGTTGCAGTGCTCACAGCCGCCACGATTCTCAAAGCGTCTGTACGTGCTTCCACCGTGAAGTGATGTGTCGGTGTACGGCTCGTGACAATTAGCCCGGCTTCACGTGGTCGAGCGGATGCCTATCAGTCGATCACGCCGTGCCCGAAGATGCCGCGTTGACGACGTCGTGAATGAACCGCATCTTCTCCAGCACCGCGACCGGCAGGACGAAGGGGTACAGGTCCGGTTTCCCCATCGTCCGGTTGACCATGTTCAACGACCATGCCAACGGCAGCCACATCTCGATGATGGCGTCGAAACCGCTGGGGCCCAGCACCCGTCGCTGATAGGTCGCGTTCGCCGGAGCCAGACCGTAGGCGGCCGCGGTGTCCAGGGTGCCGCGGATGTGCAGGTAGTGGGCGAAGGTCTCCGCCCAGTCCTCGGCCGGGTGCATGGTGGCGTACGAGGACACGAAGCGGCCCTCCCAGTCCGGCGGCGGACCCTGCTGGTAGTGCCGGTCCAGCGCCTCCTGATAGTCCAGGTCAGGGTCACCGAACAGAACGGTGAAGCGTTCCCTGCCCCGCGACCGTTCGACAAGCCGGTAGAAGTAGTAGTGCCCGATCTCGTGCCGGAAGTGGCCGAGCAGCGTCCGGTACGGCTCATCCATCTCGACCCGCAGTTGTTCGCGGTGGACGTCGTCGCCCTCGGCCAGGTCGAGGGTGATCAGCCCGTCGTCGTGCCCGGTGAACACCTTCTCGGTCGCACTCGAGAGCAGGTCGAACGCCAGCCCGGCGGTCGGGTCCCGGTCGCGGCCGACGATGGGCAGGCCGAGTTCGTGCAGTTCGCTGATCAGCCGACGCTTGGCCTGCTCGGCATCGGCGAACGCCGCCAGTCCGGTGGTGTCGTCGTCCGCGGGCCGGGTGCGGGTCAGTGAGCACGACGCGCACAGCTGCCGGACCGGCTGCACCCGAACCAGCCAATTGCAGCCCGCCAGATGAAGATTCGCGCACAGCTGGTATTCGTCGGCCGAGACGAACCCGGGACGTTCGGCGCCGCCGGCGTCGTGGTCGATGACCAGAAAGGCCATGTCCGTCAGGGAGAACCCCACCGGGCTGTCGCAGGACAGGCACATCGAGTTCTCGAACGCGAGATGCTGTCCGCAGTTGGGGCACAGGAAGTCACGCATCCGGACCGGTCACGCATCCGGATCGCAGGGTGCGACGTCCACCGACACGTCGATGACGCTGTACTCGGAATCGGTGTAGATGATGCCGCGCAGTGGCGGCACGTCGGCGTAGTCGCGACCCCACCCCACCGTGATGTACCGCTCGTCGACCAGTGCCGAGTTCGTCGGGTCGATCCCGAGCCAGCGGTCCTGCGGTGTCCACACCGCTGCCCAGGCGTGGGTGGCGTCGACGCCGAACATCCGTTCCTTCCCGGGCGGGGGATCGGTGGCCAGGTACCCCGAGACGTAACTTGCCGCCAGTCCGTTGGCGCGCAGGCAGGCGATCGCCAGCCGCGCGAAGTCCTGGCATACCCCTTCCCGGGCTTTCAGAACCTGATCGACCTGGGTGGACACCGTCGTCGATCCGGACCGATAGGTGAAGTCGGCGAAAATCCGTGCGTTCAGGTCGGTCAGCACCTCGATCAGCGGCCGCCCCGGGATGAAACTGGGCGCGGCGTAGTCCCGGACCGCGGCGGTGATCTCCGGGGGCCGCAGGTCGAGGGTGAACTCGGCGGCCAGCAGTCCGCCGGCTCCGACCGGTCTGGCCGCCTCCCAGGGCTGCAGTGCCGGGCCGGCGGCATACACCTCCGTCGGCGGGGGGTCCACCTCGACGACGGAGGTGCCGACGACGGTCAGGGCGTGGTGCCGATCGGTCACCTGGAAGTAGGAGCTGATGTTGCCGAACACGTCGCGGCTGGTGGCGCGGTCGGAGGGACGCGGGTCGATGTCCAGATCGAAGCTGATGCGGCGCTGGCGCTCGTTGTCGCGCGGGGTGAGGTGGCAGCGGCCGTAGGAGTTGGTGACCACCGCCGAGTAGCGGTACTCGGTGCGGTGGGTGATCCGGTAACGGCGGGTCCCGCCGGTGCTGCCGGCGCTCGCCGTCACGGCAGCACCCGGCGCTGGTCGGGACCCCACAGCGGCTGCATGTCACCGGGCAGGGACAGCTGGTTGGCGGTGATGACATCGGAGAGCTCGGTGAGGGCGACGTGGACGCCTTCGAGGAGCTCGTCCAGCGCGGCCCGCCGCCCGTTGCCGTCGACCTCCTCGAGGTCGGCGGGATCCAGCCGTCGCAGCCGTGCCCGGATCCGCTCGATGAGACGCTGGAGCCGCGACAATCCCGACGCGCCCGGAAGCGCACGGACATCCGCGGCCAGCCGTTCGAGCTGATAGATCAGGGACCTGGGGTTGGCCTCGTCCAGCAGGACCAGGTCGGTCACCGCGGCGACGCTCACTCTGCCCAGATTGAGCCGCCGGTAGATCACCGCGGACTCACACGCCACCAGCGCGGATTCGGTGATGGTCTGCTCGGCCTCGTCGGTGCGCACAGTCGTCAGGGTCGCCCGCAGCAACGCTGCCAGCATCAGGCCGCGCTCGATTCGCTTGCCGATGTCCATCATCGTCCAGCCGGCGTCGTGCACCATCGACTCCGCCGTCACGCCGGTCAGTGCGACCATCCCGGCCAGTGTGCGCTGCTGGGCGTTGGCCAGTTGGGTGTCGTCGCCGCCCCGTCGAGATGCTTTCTGCGGCTTGGCCTGTTGCGCCAGCACGCGTTCGACGGCGCCGAGCACCATCCAGGTGTCGTTCGACATCTGGTCGCGCACCGCGCGGGCGGCGGAGCCGAGGCGTTCCACCGAATGGGCCAGCGATCCCGGACGGTGCCGGTCGACGGTCAGTGACCGCAACAGCATCCGGCCGTCGGCGGGGCTTTCGGAGTCGGTCCCGCTGACCGTTCGCACCGCGTCCAGAAGCACCGGAACGCATTCCGCCGCCGGAACCCCGGGTCGGTTGCGGTACTCGTGGTAGCGCTCCCGGGTCACGATGAGCAGCCGTGCGGTTCCCTCGGCGCGCTCGGAGTAGCGGCCGATCCAGAACATGTCGGACAGCACCCGGGGCGAGCTGATGAACTTGGTGCCGCTGGGCAGCTCCATCGACGGGATGACGGGAACCTTCTCGGCCGTGGCCCGGGTCGGCGGACTGATCCAGATATCCTTGGCGGCAACGCTTTTGAGTGTGAAGCTGTCGGCACCCGGGGCGAGGACGTAGCCCAGGCCGCCGACCATCGGGGTGTAGCCGTTGCGCTGTGCCACGGTGAACAACCGCATGCCGATGCCGGCCGCCGAGAGCCCGCCGGGCCGGTGATCGCTGGGCGCCGAGGAGAACTGCGGGAGTTCCTGACCGACCCACTGCCAGGGCTCTGCCGTGATCCGGGCCGCCAGATCGGCGCGCTCGGTGGCGGACAGCGTCGGGCCGACGATCGTGCGGCCCCCCACTGCCGACTTGATCAGCAGCGATTCCATCCGGGCCAGCAGGTGGGAGAGTTCGGAGTCGATACCGCCCCAGTACAGTGCGGGGGTGTCCAGCAGGGGCTGCTCACCGAGCAGTTCCCTGGCCAGTTCGGGGAGGAACCGTTGCAGGCCAGGGCTTTCCAGGATTCCGCTGCCGAGGGTGTTGACCACCGACACTGTGCCCCGGCGTTGAGCCTCGACGAGTCCGACTACACCCAGACGGGAATCGGGGCGCAGGTCCAGCGGATCGGCGTACTCGGCGTCGACCCGCCGCAACACCACATCGACCCGCTTCAGAGTGCCCAGCGAGCGCATCCACAGCTTGCCGTCCCGGACCACCAGGTCGGCGCTCTCCACCAGGGGGAAACCGAGCACCGTCGCCAGGTAGGCCTGGTCGAACGCCGTATCCGACCGGATACCCGGGCTGAGCACCACCACCACCGGGTCCTCGGCGGTGGCCGGTGCGGCATCGATCAGAGCCAGTCGAAGGGATTGGGCGAACGGCGAGGCCGGCCGGGGCCCGATGCGTTCGTAGACATCGGGGATGGCGCGGGCGACGACGCGCCGGTCGGCCAGCGCATACCCGGCCCCGGAGGGCGCCTGGGTGCGGTCGGCGTTGACCAGGAAGCGGCCGTCGGCGGCGCGGCTGATATCGCAACCCAGCATGAATAACTGGTGTCGGCCCGGGTTGTGGGCGCCGCGGGCCGACCGGAGGTAGCCGGGGTGGCCGAAGAGCAACTGCGGCGGCAGGACCCCGCTGGTGATCGAACGGCGCTCGCCGTAGAGATCGGCCAGGATGCCGTCGAGCAGGCGGGACCGCTGCACGACCCCGGCGTCGAGGATGTTCCAGTCGGCCGCGGACAACACCAGCGGGATGCCGTCGAGGTCCCAGGCCTGCAGCACGGCGCCGTCATACCCGTCCTGGTCGCCGCCGGTGTTCCCGTCGCCGGACTCGGGGTCGATATCGACGTAGGTGATGCCGTCGTTGTCGACCAGGGTGCGGACCACCTCGCGCAGTCGGGTCAGTCCCTCGCGCCCGCGTTCGATGAGCAGGTCGCCGAGTTCGCTCCAGGTCGGCCGGATCTTCCCGTCGGAGTCCACGAACTCGTCATAACCGGTCGTCCCGGCCTCGATCGGCACCGGACCGTCGTCGTGGACCTCAAGAAGCTGCTGGTGGACGCGGCTATTCCGATAGCCCGCCAGCAGGTGGTCCGGGTCCGGGCGTGGCGGTTCCAGCACGGGACCGGTCACCGGCATCGGTTCACCTCCCGTCGTCAGCCGTACCGTCAGTCCCGCAGAACGGTACGCACCCGCCGTAGGTCGAGGATGCCCGGTGCGCCGACGTCGGTGGCCTGGCGGGCCTGCTTCTCCCGGATCACGGCGACATCCACCGGACCCGGCGTGAAACCGTGCGCCTCGAAGCGGCGCCCACGGCGGGACTCGGCCTCCACCGCGTTGACCGGCGGGGTGTCGTAGGCCCGCCCGCCGGGATGGGCGACGTGATAGGTGCAGCCGCCGCGGGAGGTCCCGGTCGTCAGGTCGATCAGTTCCAGGCGCAGTGGGGTGTCGACGGTGATGCTCGGATGCAGCGCGCTGGGGGGCTGCCAGGCCCGGTAGCGGATCCCGCCGACCTGGATGTCGGGATTGTCGGTGGGCAGCATGGGGATCGGGTGACCGTTGCAGGTCAGAACGTGGCGGTACCGGTCGGCGCCGATGGTCCGGACCTGGATGCGTTCGACCGAGGAGTCCACGTAGCGGGCGGTGCCGGTCGCGGTGGACTCCTCGCCGAGGGTGTACCAGGGCTCGATGGCCCGGCGCAGTTCGATCTCGACGTGGTCGAACACCGCCGTCCCGACGCGGGGGAAGCGGAACTCGGTGAACGGGTCCAGCCAGCTGGTCTCGAAGTCGAAACCGTGCGCGCGCAGGTCGGCGCATACCGCGGCGATATCGTGAATAAGGAAGTGCGGCAACAGGTATCGGCGGTGGAGGTTCTCCCCGTGCCGGATCAGCGGGGCCCGCAGCGGCTCCTCCCAGAAGCGGGCGACCAGGGCGCGCACCAGTAGCGACTGCACCATCGCCATCTGGTGGTGCGGCGGCATCTCGAAACCGCGCAACTCCAGCAGGCCCAGCCGGCCCCGGGGGCCGTCCGGGCTGTAGAGCTTGTCGATGCAGAACTCCGCGCGGTGGGTGTTACCGGTGATATCGGTGAGGAGGTGACGCAGGGCGCGGTCGGCGACCCACACGCTCGGTTCGGTGGCGCCGTTGGTCAGCCGGTCGATCTCGGCGAAGGCGATCTCGAGTTCGTAGAGCGCCTCGGTGCGGCCCTCGTCGACCCGGGGTGCCTGCGAGGTGGTGCCGACGAACCGTCCGGCGAACAGATAGGACAGCGACGGGTGCCGCTGCCAGTAGGTCAGCAGCGACACCAGCAGGTCGGGTCTGCGCAGCAGCGGCGAGTCCGCCGGGGTGGCCCCGCCCAGGGTGATGTGATTCCCGCCGCCGGTGCCGCCGTGGCTGCCGTCGAGGTCGAACGACTCGGTGGACAGCCGGGCCAGGCGGGCCTGCGCGTAGAGGGTGCGCAACTGCTCGTCCTGCTCGGCGAAACCTGAGGTCGGCGGCACGTTGACCTCGATGACCCCGGGGTCGGGGGTGATCGACATCGAGCGCAGCCGGGGGTCCGGCGGCGGGGCGTACCCCTCGATCACCACGGGGTGCCCGGTCGCTGCGGCGGCCGACTCGATGCGGGCGAGCAGGTCGACGAAATGTTCGAGGGCGTCGGTGGGCGGGAGGAACACATGCAGATGCCGGTTGCGGACCTCGGCCACCACGGCGGTCACCGGGGCGTTCTCGGCGTCCACGACGGCGGCGTCGGGTTCGCCGGGCCAGGTCGGCAGATCGGCATCCGCGGCCAGCGGGTCGGCGGCGAACGTCTCCCGTGGCGGCCGCCAGCTGATGGAGTCCAGCGGCAGCCGCAGTCCGGCCGGGGAGTCCCCGTCGAGCAGGACGATCCGGCCGCGGCGCAGCCGCCAGTCGGCACTGGCCCAGCCGGTGTCGTCGTCGCGGCGGTGCAGGGGCAGTACCCAGGCCACCGGGTCGGTGGTCGATTCCTCGAGCCTGGTCAGCAGCGCTTCCCGGTTCTCCGGGGAGTCGGTGGCCAGGTCATCGTCGGGCTCGACCGGCGCACCCGCGGGCAGTCGCACGGCCGCACCGAGCCGGGACAGCGCGTCGGGGTAGGCGGGGCGCACCTGGCCGGTGGGCAGGCCGAGTCCGGTCGCCAGCGCGGTGAGCAACGTGTGCGGGCTGTCGGCCGGGGCGGGGGTGGCGGCGTCCTGCCACGGGTCGTCCAGTAGCGCCGGGTCCCGCCACAGCGGCTCGCCATCGCGGCGCCAGTGCAGACCGATCTCCCAGCGCGGCAACGGCTCTCCGGGGTACCACTTGCCCTGGCCGTGCCGGATCAGGGCGTTGGGCGCCCACGCCGCGGTCAGTCGTGCGGCCAGGTCGGAGGCCAGGCGCCTCTTGTGCGGCCCGTCGGCGTCGGTGGTCCACTCGGCTGACACCTGGTCGTCGATCGACACGAACGTCGGCTCGCCGCCGATGGTGAGCCGGACGTCGCCGGCGGCGAGTCGCTCGTCCACCTTCGCCCCGGCCGCGGTGATCGCCGCCCAGGCGGTGTCGGTGTAGGGCTTGGTGACGCGGGGATCCTCGTGAATGCGGGTCACCGTGTTGGAGAACTCCATGACGGTCTCGGTGATGTCGGTGGCGCCGCTGATCGGGGCTGCGGAGAACGGGTGCGGGGTGGCAGCCAGCGGGATGTGCCCCTCGCCGGCGAACAGCCCCGAGGTGGGATCCAGGCCGATCCATCCGGCTCCCGGGATGTAGACCTCGGTCCAGGCGTGCAGGTCGGTGAAGTCGGCCGCCGGGCCGGACGGGCCGTCGAGGGCCTCGATGTCGGAGGTCAGTTGCACCAGATATCCGGATACGAAGCGGGCCGCCAGGCCGAACTGCCGCAGGATCGACACCAGCAGCCAGGCGGAGTCCCGGCAGGAGCCGATCCGGGTCCGCAGGGTGTGGGCGGGGGACTGCACGCCCGGTTCCATCCGGACGCTGTAGTTCACGTCCTCGTAGACGGCATGGTTGAGGCCGACCAGGAAGTCGATGGTGCGGATCCCGTCGGCGACGGGGTGGTCGCGCACCCAGTCGCGCACCAACTCCGCCGGCCCGGATCCCTCGCCGGCGTCGTCGACCGGGCGCAGGTAGGGCTCGAGGTCCTCGCGCAGCGACTTCGGGTACTCGAACGGGAAGGTCTCGGCGAAATCCTCGATGAAGAAGTCGAACGGGTTGATCACCTTGAGGTCGGCGATGAGTCCGACGGTGATCGTGAGGTTGCGGGTCGGCTCGGGAAACACCAGGCGGGCCAGGAAGTTACCGAAGGCGTCCTGCTGCCAGTTGATGAAGTGGTCGGCAGGCTCGACCGTGAGCGAGTAGGCCTCGATCGGGGTGCGGGTGTGCGGCGCCGGTCGAAGTCGGACGACGTGCGGGTGAACCGTCACGAGTCGGTCGAAGCTATAGCTGGTGCGATGTTCCAGCGCCACCTTGATGCCCACGGTGACTCATACCATCACAACCCGCGGTGACGCGCAGTGCGTCGGCAGTGGGCCGGTGCGGACCGCCCTGTCCTGGTGCCGGACATGCGCTCGCCACGGCAGTTCTTATGTGTGTATAAGTGTGTGTATGGCTCGGATGAATGTCTACGTCCCCGACGATCTGGCCGAGCGTGCCCGCTCTCATGGTCTCAACATCTCCGCGCTGGCCCAGGCTGCGATCAGAGCGGCGTTGGAGAGGTCCGCCACCGACCAGTGGCTTGAGGAGATCGCGGGAACCCCGACTGCCGTTCGACACGACGACGTCCTCGCCGCCATCGACGCTGCTCGCGATGAGTTGGGCGAGTGACCGTCCCGCCGTCGTCGACGCCTGGACCTCTGGTTCCGGAGTCGGTGGTTCCGGAGTCTGTCGTCCTCGACGCGAGTGCCATGGTCGACCTGCTTGCCAGGACCGACCGGTTCGAGGCGGTGCGGGTCCGATTGGCCGGTACCACACTGCACGCGCCGGCTCACTTCGACGTGGAGGTCTTGTCGGCGCTCGGGCGCATGCACCGCGCCGGCCTGCTCACCGTCGCCCAGGTGGATGGTGCATTGGGCGAACTGCGATCGGCACCGGTGACCCGTCATCCGCTCTCGCCGCTGGTGGCGGGCGCGTGGGCTCGTCGTGACACCTTCCGTCTCGCCGACGCCCTCTACGTCGAACTGGCCGCCTCGACGGGGTCGGCGCTGGTCACGACCGACCAGCGGCTCGCGCGGGGGTGGCCGTCGGTAGCCGTCATCACCTGAACGCGCACTGCGATCGCCACCACGTCGGTCGCCGTCGCGTCAGGAGGCACCTCGGGGCCGCAGGCCGTTGCCGAACGGGCAGGCCATCAGCGCCCGAAGTGCCCGGCTCAGGGCGGCGCCATCGGCCACCGGCATCAGGAACGGCACCCGGGCGTCCCAATTTCCCTTCGGCCCTTCGGTTCTGACCGTCAAGCCGTAACGGTCCAGGCCGAGCAGCCGGATCCGGCCCTGGCGCTGCCGGCGGGGCAGATGCAGGCGCAGGCGCTCCACCATCTCCGGATGGTGCTGCTGAAGGTGATGTACCCAGGCGAACTCGGCATGGCAGAACGGGTCCGGCCGGGCAGCCAGCACCGCGGTGGGGTCGACGGTCTCGGCACCCGTCGCGTCGGCGAACACGATCGTCTCGACGTCGACAACCAGCAGGGTGTCGCGGTGGCCGACGTCGAGCAGTGCGGCATCGGGATGGTGGGCGGCGATGTCGTCGAGAATCCGTCGCGTTCTGGTGGGGGAGGGCTGTCGCGCCCACCCGCGAAGCCACACCAGCGACCGCACCGCCTCGTCGGTCCCGTGCGGGGGCCGATCGAGGAGTTCGACGACGACGGCGGGGGAGTCCGCACTGGCGGCGGCGACCGCCGATCGGGTGTCGATGGTCAGCGCGAAGGACCCGTCCGCAAGCAGATGATGCACCGGGCAGGGCACCGGTTCCGTCGCGACGTTCCCGGTGTCACCGGCGACCTGGGCTGCGGCTGCCCGTGCGCATACGGTGCGCACCCGTTCGGCGGCCGTCGGCCCCGTCATGCCCGTCGTGCTCGTCGGCCCCGTCAGCACCGATGTCCTCCTGATCGTCCCGATTTCGCGTCGCATCCGCCGTCGTCTAAAGTAAGCCACACCTTAGTAAGGTAAGCCAAACATCAATTAGCCTCCAGGGGGACGGACCATGATCGGGTTGGGCGCTGCGGCGCCGACAGTTCCCGCGCAACTCTTCGGCAGCGGCCTGATCGGCCTACGGGAAGGCCTGGAAGCCGGAATCGTGGTGATGGTTCTGGTGGCCTTCCTGGTGAAGGCCGACCGTCGCGACGCCCTGAAATGGGTGTGGCTGGGGGTGGCCGCCGCGGTCGCGATGACCGTCGGGGTGTTCCTGACCATCCAGTTCGGCGCCTACACCATCAAGGACCTGGCCGCCGAGGCCGTCGCCGGGGCGGCCTCACTGGTAGCCGTCGCGATCGTGACCTCGATGGTGCTCTGGATGCGGTCGGCCGCGGCGGGTCTGTCCGGGGAGTTGCGGGCCGGTATGTCCCGCGCTCTGGAGACCGGGGCCGGGGCAGTGGTGTTGCTGGCCTTTCTCGCCGTGGGGCGGGAGGGTTTCGAGACCGCGCTGTTCATGGTCGGCTACGCCGACGCCGAGACCGCCTGGCCGTTGCTCGGCCTGTTACTCGGGGTGGCGATTGCCGCTGCGATCGCCTGGGGGATGTACGCCGGTGCGGTCCGTATCAACCTCACCGCATTCTTCTCGTACACCGGTGCGTTTCTGATCGTGGTCGCCGCGGGCATCCTCGCCTACGGGATCGGAGCGCTACAGACCGTCGGCTGGCTCCCGGGCGGCGCCTCCCGGGCCTTCGACATCAGTTCCTGGATGAACTGGTCGTCCTGGTACGGCGAGGTCATTCACGGCGTCTTCAACGTCACCCCGACTCCGACGGTGCTGCAACTCACCTGCTGGCTCGCGTACCTGGCGATCGTGCTCACGCTGTTCCTCCGCCCGGCGGCCCCGCCGCCGTCCCGAACCGACCAACCCCACAACCCGACACCGGAAAGGTCCGCCGCATGAATCGGCACGACACCCGCAATCGAAGCGCCGCAGCCGTTCTCGCAGCCCTCGCCCTGGCGGGCTGCACGGCCAAGGAGCCGACCTCCGCGGACGGCCCCCGGGAACCGATCACCGTCGAGGCCTCGGACACGGCGTGCGCCCTGTCGGTGACCGAGGCGGCCACCGGACCCACCACCTTCCTGGTCACCAACAACGGCACCAAGGCCACCGAGTTCTACGTGTACGGCACCGGTGACCGGGTCCTCGGCGAAGTGGAGAACGTCTCGCCGGGCCTGCAGCGCAAGCTGATCGTGAACATCACCGAACCGGGCACCTACCGGACCGCATGCAAGCCCGGCATGATCGGCGACGGCATCCGCGGCGACTTCGTGGTCACCGGTGCCGCCGTCAACGTCGACGCCGACGGCAAGTTCGCCCAGGCCGCAGCCGATTACAAGCGTTATGTCACCAGCCAGACCGAGGCGCTCATCCCGGCCACTGAGGCCTTCGCCGCCGCGATCAAGGCCGGTGACGTCCCGCGGGCCAAGGCGCTCTACCCGACGACGCGCACCTACTTCGAACGGATCGAACCCGTCGCCGAATCGTTCCCCAACGATCTGGACCCACGCGTCGACCTGCGGGAGGCCGACCTGGAGGCCGGTGCGACATGGACCGGGTTCCACCGGCTGGAGAAGGACCTGTGGGTCAGCGGCATTCAGCCGGACACCGCCGCCATCGCCGACCAACTCGTCGCCGACGTCAAGGAACTCGACGCCGGCGTGCGGGCCCCCGAGTGGACCATCGACCCGACCCAGATCGCCGGCGGGGCACAGGGATTGCTCGACGAGGTCGCCGCCACCAAGATCACCGGTGAGGAGGACATCTTCAGCCACACCGACCTGTGGGACTTCAACGCCAACGTGGAGGGGTCGCAGACCGCGGTCGCCTCGGTGCGCCCGATCCTCGACGAGCGCGATCCGGAACTGGGTAAGCGCGTCGACCAGCGATTCGCGGCGGTTGAGGCGTTACTGGCCGCGTACCGCGACGGCGACGGATTCGTGCTCTACACCACCGTCACCGAACCCCAGCGGCAGGAACTCTCCCGCGCCATCGACGCCCTGAGCAAGGAAGTCAGTCAGGTGCAAGGTGTCATCGCCCCGCAGTGACCGGCAGGGCCGCCGCGGAGTGTCGCGCCGGGCGGTGCTGGGTGCCGCCGGAGTGGGCGCGGCGGTGGCCGGCGCGGCCGGGGCGGGGGTGCTGGCCGGGCGGGCCACCGCTGCCGCTGCGACCGGGGATCTGCACCGGCCGGTGCCGTTCCGCGGCCGCCACCAGGCCGGCATCGTCACCCCGGCTCAGGACCGGATGCATTTCTGCGCGTTCGACGTCACCACCGACTCCAGAGCCGACCTGGTCGCCATGCTCAAGGAGTGGACGTCGATGGCCGAACGGATGACCGCCGGCGAGGAGGCCACGCCGGACGGGGCCGTCGGGCTGAATCCCTATGCGCCACCGACCGATACCGGTGAGGCACTGGGGTTGGCGGCGTCCCAGCTGACGCTGACCGTCGGTTTCGGACCGGGCCTGTTCGTCAGGGACGGCAGGGACCGGTTCGGCATCGCGGGCCGGCGACCCGCGCCGCTGGCCGATCTGCCCACGTTCCCCAACGAAACCCTCGACCCGGCCCGCTGTGGCGGGGATATCGTCGTGCAGGCCTGCGCGAACGACCCGCAGGTCGCTGTGCACGCCGTCCGCAATCTGGCCCGGGTGGGATTCGGCACCGTCGCGGTGCGCTACTCCCAGCTCGGCTTCGGCCGGACCTCCTCGACCACCCGCGAGCAGTCCACTCCGCGAAACATGTTCGGCTTCAAGGACGGAACGAACAACCTCAAGGCCGAGGACACCGAGGCACTGATCCGGCATGTCTGGGTGGCCCCTGGAGACGGGCCGGACTGGCTGGCCGACGGCAGCTACCTGGTGGCCCGGCGGATCCGGATGCGCATCGAACCCTGGGACCGGGCGTCGCTGCGGGAGCAGGAGCGGGTCATCGGCCGGCACAAGGGTTCCGGTGCCCCACTGGGGGATCGGGACGAGTTCGCGCCCCTGGACTTCGACGCCGTCGCCGGTCGGGGAGAACCGCTGATCGATCCCGACGCCCATGTCCGGCTGGCCTCGAAAGAGCATCTCGGCGGGATCGAGATCCTCCGCCGCGGTTACAACTTCACCGACGGATCGGACGGATTCGGCCACCTCGACGCCGGGCTGTTCTTCATCGCGTTCGTCCGCAACCCGGTCACCCAGTTCATCCCGATGCAGGCCCAACTGGCGAAAAGCGATCTGCTCAACGAGTACATCCTGCACACCGGGTCGGCGGTCTTCGCCTGCCCGCCCGGCGTGGGTGACGACGGCTACTGGGGCTCGACTCTGTTCGAGTAGAGACTCTGTTCGAGTAGAGGACCGGTTCAGGGTGGCGGGGTGGCCTGGTGGCGCAGTCCGCCGCGTTGGGCGAGCGCCCCGGCCGCGACGACGAGCATGACACCCATCGCCTGAATCGCGCTCGGCTTCTGATGCAGCACAACCAGTCCCAGCACGGCCCCGATGGCCGGTTCGAGTGCCATCAGCGTTCCGAAGGCGGTGTGGGTCATATGCCGTAGCGCGATCATCTCCAGCGCAAACGGCAGCACGGGCAGCAGGATGGCCAGACCGATGGCGACCAGCAGCACCTCGACGGTGAGGTGGCCGGCGGCCTGGGGCACCCCGGCGACGGCGGCGGTGACCGCGGCGATCGGGATGGTCAGACTGAGCCCGTCGATACCGGCGAAGCGGTCCCCGATGTGCTGGGTGAGCAGGATGTAGGTTCCCCACCCCACGGCCGATCCCGCGGCGAATCCGATCCCTACCAGGTTCACCGAGCCGTGCCAGGGCTCGGTCAGCAGCACTACCCCGACCAGGGCCAGCGCTGGCCACCACAACGCCCGGCGGGTGTGGCTCCGCAGCGCCGCCACCGCCAGCGGGCCGAGGAACTCGATGGCCACGGCCTGTCCCAGCGGAATCCTGGTGATGGCGGCCAGAAAGAACGTCGTCAGCAGCCCGGTGGCGACACCCAGACCGACCACGGCGGGGATATCGCGGCGGTGGACCGACCGCAGCGGCGGGCGGGCGATGGCCAGGAAGATCAGCGCTCCCGCGCTGAGCCGCAGCCACGCTGTTCCTGCCGAGCCGACCTGCGAGATCAGCGGCACCGACAGGGCCGCGCTGAGTTGGACCGAGAACATCGCCGCCACCGCCAGCATCCAGGCCGGAACGGGGAGGGTGGCGGTGCGAGTCGGGTTCATGGCAGCTACCGGGATAGCACGCGGAAACAGTGTCACCCACGGCGGGGCCGTCGCGGCCCGGCAGCGCTGAGCCCCGACGAAGCGGGATAGCCGAACCTGAGACGAACCCCACATTGGCCATCGGCAACAATGTGCGTATGTCCGTTCCCCGTCGCGTACGAGAAGACAATGAGCTCAAGCCGTATCAGGCTGAACTGCTGAAACTGCAGCGGTATCTCGAGACGGAGAACCGCCGGATGATCGTGTTGTTCGAGGGCCGGGACGCCGCCGGCAAGGGCGGCACCATCCGCCGCGTCACCCGGTACATGAACGAGAAGCACTACCGCGTGGTGGCGCTGGGCCGGCCCACCGAGGAACAGCGCAGCCAGTGGTACTTCCAGCGCTACGTTGCGCAGTTCCCCACCGGCGGGGAGATCGTGCTGTTCGACCGGTCCTGGTATAACCGCGCCATGGTCGAACCTGTGTTCGGCTTCTGCACCGATGAGGAGTACCGCAACTTCCTGAAGGGTGTGGTGGGCTTCGAGAAGGATTTGGTCCGTCAGGGCACCATCCTTGTCAAGCTGTACTTCAGCGTCACCAAGGAGGAGCAGGCCCGCCGGTTCGACCGGCGCCGCGACGACCCGTTGCGGCAGTGGAAGCTCAGCGAGATCGACGTCCAGGCGCAGGAACACTGGGACGACTTCACCGAGGCCAAGTACCGCATGTTGCGGCGCACCAGCACGCCCGATTCGCCCTGGACCGTCATCCGTTCGGAGAACAAGCACAAGGCGCGGCTCAACGCGATCAAGGTGATCCTCGACGCCGTTCCGTATGACGGTCGCTCGGAAGACGTCGATTTCGTACCCGATCCGGAGATCGTGGTTTCGGGAGCACAGGAATTGACGCTGATGGAGGCCGACCGGATTCGCAGCGGCAGGTTCACCGGGTAGCAGCCCGCGTTGCTGATGTTGGTCCTGTACGATGGTCATGTACACGATCAACATTTCGGAGGATGCCATGTCGGTGACCCAGATCGACCTGGATGACCAGGCGCTGGCGGAGGTCATGCGCCTCGCCGGGGTGCACACGAAGAAAGAAGCGGTGAACCTCGCATTACGCGAGTACGCGGAAAAGTTTCGCCGCGTCGAAGCCCTCGCGAGATCCCGCGAGCAGGCGAAGCATTGGGACTACGACGGCTGGCTCGCGGCGCGTGCCGAGGAGAAGGCCCTCGGGGGTTGATCGCCTTCCTCGTCGACTCGTCGGCGGTCTGGCGGATTCAACGCCAACCAGAAATAGCCGAGGCATGGGCGCTGCCACTGCTGAGCGGTTCGGTCGGCTCGTGCGAACCGCAGCGTGCAGAGTTCCGCAGATCAGCTCGCAATGCCGACGAGTTCGACCAGATGAATCGGATGTTCCGGGACGTCTATCCTGACGTGCCGGTGCCGAAGTCTCTGTGGCGGTGGATCGAGGCTGCGCAGCACCGATTGGCGGGGGTTGGCGCGGCCCGAGCGTTGTCTGTCGTCGACCTGATGGTCTGCGGCACCGCGGCCGTGGCGGGACTCGTCGTCCTCCACGATGACGCGGACTACGACCTTGCTGCGCGCAATCTTCCGGATGTCACCACCCGTCGCATCGTGTGACGTTTCGGATTCCCTGACTGCAAGTAACTGATTACAGGGGGTTGAGCACCCGGTCCAGGAACTGCCGGGTGCGCTCGTG
>JAKOYE010000126.1 GCA_029780675.1 Actinomycetes bacterium | reverse complement strand
CTCACGCAACGTCTCCTCCTCGACGATGCGCTCGTAGGCGGCGATGCTCTTACCGTGGAACGGCGGGGTCAGCAGTTTCCGGCGACGGCGGTGCGCCGCGCCTTCCAGACCGAAGACCGACCCCGGGCCCAGCAGGCGGCTCAGGTTGGGCTGGATGTTGTGCAGCACCTCGGGGCTGGTGGTGAACACCTGCTTGGCCAGAACGGGGTCGGCGATCAGCACCGAGTCACCGAACACCGGAACCCGGACGGTGACCGCGCGGCCGTGCGTGCGGGTCATCCATTCAACGGTGCGACGCCGGTTGGCGACGAACGCCAGAGCCTCCAGCACCCGCGGAACACGCGGGGACGGCGGCAGCACGGCGCGACCGGCCACCGACGCGTCAAGGGTGGACGCTTCGCTCATCTGGGCACCTCCGGGAACCTGCCGACGTCCTGGTAACGCCGCGTACCACGCATGTCCCTCAGTACGGTACTCTCCGGTACCGGAGCTGACAAGCAGGAGGCAGCCGTGGGTGCACCACTTGCCGAACCGACCGCGCAGGTCACCGATTTCCGCCGACGCCTCCTCGATGGACTGGCCGTCTCGATCCGCGAGCGGGGCTACCGGGAGACCACCGTGGCCGACATCGTTCGCGCGGCCCGCACCTCGAAGCGCACCTTCTACGACCACTTCGCCACAAAAGAGGAGTGTTTCGTCGAACTGCTCTCGGCCAACAACGACGACCTGGTGGCGGCCATTCGCGCGGCGGTAGACCCGCAGGCGACCTGGACCGAGCAGGTCCGGCAGGCGATGACCGCCTTCGTGCGCACCATCGACGCCAATCCCGAGATCACCCTGAGCTGGATCCGCGAACTGCCCGCCCTGGGTGAGGGTGCACGCCCGATGCTGCGCCGCGGGTTCACCGGACTGACCGAGATGATCGTCACTCTCAGCGACAGCCCCGGGTTCCGGCGGGCCGGTATCCCGCCGCTGTCGACGACCGCGGCGGTGATCCTGGTCGGCGGTCTCAGGGAACTCACAGCGCAGACTTTCGAGGACGGCGGCGACATCGGAGCAATCCTCGAGCCGGCGGTGGCGGCCGCGACCGCGCTGCTCAGGGCCGGTGCCGAACAGACGTTTGCTGCACCCGCGCAAATCCGAATAAAATGATGATTTGATTGGCACTTATGTTGCAAACGTCATACCCAGGAATGTGCGCTTGAAACCATCCGACGTGCGGGTAATCTCCCCCGAATGGCACAGACCCGCGCAGAGGCGACACGGCAACGGATCATCGACGCCGCCGTCGCCCTCTTTGCCGAACATGGTTACGCCGACACGGGACTCAACGACATCACCACGGCGGCGAATGTCACCACCGGGGCGTTTTACTACCACTTCGCCTCCAAGGAAGCGGTCGCGACAGCCATCATCCGGGAGGGCTGGCCCAAAGCCGTCGAAGTCCTCGAACGCTGGCTCGATCCCACGAAAGCCGGCCTCGAGAACGTCGTCGTGATGACCTTCGCCCTCAGTGAACTGCTCAAACGGGAGAAGTTCGTGTGGGTCTCCAACCATCTCAACCAGGCATTCGGGCAACTCAGCGAGACCGGCCGGATCGAGTTCAAGGAGAAGGCCAATACCTTCGTCACCCGGATCGCCGACGCCATCCAGCCGTCCGATATCCGCGATGACGTCACCCGGCACGAGGTCGGCACCAACGTGTGGATGATGGTCCATGGCTGCCATCTGCTGTCGGACGCGTTGGAGGACAGCGTATTTGAGCGTCTCAGCGCCAGCTGGCGACTACTGCTGCGTGCGATCGCCCCGATGGACTCACTCGCCTATTTCGAGCAGTTCGTCAGCCGAACCGCCGCCCAGTACACACGGACACACTCGTCCTGACGCCGTTCTCCCCAATCCGATCCCGACCTGAACTCCACGCCGACCTGAACTCCACGCCGACCTGTATCAACCGGCGGGCAGGACGAACGCGAACACCCGCGGGAAGCCCAGGCCAGCGATCCGCGACGCCCGGATCGCGGCGACCGGCACGGTGATCACCCGGCCCGACGCGGGGTCGTAGCAGCGAAACCGGGACCGACCCGCCTCCGACCCGTCACACTCGGTGAGCAGCACCCAGTGCCGCGGGATCACCCCACCGATCAGCATCGCCACCGGTTTCCCGGATCCCACCGCCGCACACACATCCGACAGTGACCGGCCCGCCGGCCGCCACCGGTAGGCGATACCGTGTGCGCTCAGCGCCCGGGCCATCCCGGCCGGTGTGGTGCCCAGTGCGCGGGGCCAGACCCGGTTCACCGCCCGGTGCACCCGGCCCTGCTCGGCGGCGAACCACCGCCGGGCGGCGTCGGTCTCCCCCCGCAACGGGGCGCCGTAGTCGGCGTCGATCAGCGCACCGGCCGTGACCGCGACGCTGGGTCCACAGGTGACACCGTCTCGCTGACGCAGCCACATCAGCCCAGACTAACCGTGCGCGCAGATGGCACAGCGTAGTTTGAGGAGTCACGACGGAAGGACTGCCATGGCTGGGACGATGCGCGCCGAACGCTTCTACGCCGACACCAAAGCCGTTGTCCTCGAGGATGTTCCGATTCCCCAACCAGGACCCGGCGAGGTGCTGGTCAAAGTCGCGTTCTGCGGCATCTGCCACTCCGACCTCAGCCTCATCAACGGCACCTTCCCGGCCCAGCGGCCGGTGGTCACCCAGGGCCATGAGGCTTCCGGGACGATCGCCGAACTGGGCGAGGGCGTCACCGGCTGGTCCGTCGGCGATCGGGTGGTCGTCGCGGCCGGCCGCCCCTGCGGCGAGTGCGCGAACTGCCGCCGCGGTGACACCGGCACCTGCCTGCGGATGCAACTGATGGCGTTCGCCTATGACGGGGCCTGGGCGGAATACACCGTCGCGCAGGCCGCGGGTCTGACCCGGGTGCCCGACAACGTGCCCCTGGAGCAGGCCGCCATCCTGGCCGATGCGGTGTCCACCCCGTTCGGGGCGGTGGTGCACACCGGCAGGGTGGTCGTCGGCGAGTCCGTCGGCGTGTGGGGCGTCGGCGGTATCGGCACCCACATCGTGCAACTCGCGCGCCTGGTCGGGGCGGCCCCGATCGTCGCCGTCGACATCAACCCCGTCGTACGGGATCGCGCCCGGGAACTCGGCGCCGACCACGTGTTCGACTCCCGGGATCCCGAACTGCGCAGCCGGATCGCCGAGATCACCGCCGGCCGGGGACTTGACGTCGCCTTCGACGCGGTCGGCCTGAAGTCGACCTTCGAACAGGCGCTGGACAATCTCACCGTCGGCGGACGCCTGGTTGCGGTGGGTATGAGCGACCAGTCCCCCACCGTCGGACCGACGTCGATGTTCGGGCTCACCCGCAAACAGGTGCTGGGCCACTTGGGCTACCAGAACGCCGACATCGAGACCCTCGCGAACCTGGTATCGCTGGGCCGGCTGGACCTCTCCCGGTCCATCAGCCGGATCATCCCGTTGGCGGACATCCACGAGGGCATCGCCGCCCTGGAACGCGCCGACGGCAACCCGATCCGGATCGTCGTCGCCCCCTGACAGCGAGGCCCCCTGTTACGGTTCACACCAGTGAATGCCCGTACACCCAGTGCCCGGCGTGAGCGCTCCGGGCGGCCCCGATCGCGGGAGACCCCGTCCCGCGAGGAGCGCAAGGAGGTCACCCGCAGGGCGATCATCGCCGCCGCCCTGCGACTGCTGGACGACCGCAGTTTCAGCGCACTGAGCCTGCGGGAGGTGACCCGGGAGGCGGGCATCGTGCCGGCGGCGTTCTATCGGCACTTCGAGTCGATGGAGGCTCTCGAACTGGTCCTGATCGACGAGTCGTTCCGGTCGCTGCGCGACATGCTGCGAACGGCCCGCGCGGATCAGCTGGACCCCGACCGGGTGATCGGGTCGACGGTCGAGATCCTCACCGCAGGCGTCACCGAACATCGCGAGCACTGGCGTTTCATCGCCCGGGAGCGCTCCGGCGGCGTCGGCGTCATGCGCTACGCGATCCGCACCGAGATCCGGCTGATCAGCGCTGAACTGGCCACCGACCTGGGCCGCTTCCCCGCACTGCGGGAGTGGAGCGCCGAGGATCTGAACATCCTCGCCGGTCTGTTCGTCAACGTCATGATCCTCATCGCCGAGGCACTCGAGGATGCCACCGACCAGTCCGCCGTCGACGAGATCACCCACACCGCGGCAAAGCAGCTGCGGATGATCGTGGTCGGGGCGGAAGGCTGGCGCAGCAGGTGAGCCAACGGATGGTGTCGTCGTGACCGCCCCGCCCGACGGCGAGATCTGGCCGGGTAAGCCCTATCCGCTGGGTGCCACCTACGACGGCTTCGGCACCAACTTCGCGATCTTCTCCGAGGTCGCCGACCGGGTCGAACTGTGCCTGTTCGACGCCGACGGCACCGAACGGCGGATCGCCCTGCCCGAGGTCGACGGCTTCGTCTGGCACGGCTACCTGCCCGCCGCCGAGCCCGGCCAGCGCTACGGCTACCGGGTGCACGGCCCGTGGGATCCGGGCAACGGCCACCGCTGCAACCCGAACAAACTGCTGCTCGACCCCTATGCCAAGGCCATCGACGGCCGGTTCGACTGGAACCAGTCGCTGTTCGGCTACACCTTCGGCTATCCGGACAGCCGCAATGACGACGATTCGGCCGCCTCGATGCCCAAGTCCGTGGTGATCAACCCGTACTTCGACTGGGGAAATGACCGGCCGCCACAGCGCGAGTATGCCGACAGCGTCATCTACGAGGCGCACGTCAAGGGTCTGACCCAGACCCATCCCGACATCCCGGAAACCATCCGCGGGACCTACTCGGCCATCGCACACCCGGTCGTCATCGATCATCTGCGGACGGTCGGTGCCACGGCCATCGAACTGATGCCGGTGCACCACTTCGCCAATGACGCCACCCTGCTCGAGCGCGGCCTGTCGAACTACTGGGGCTACAACACCATCGGCTTTTTCGCCCCGGACTCCAAGTACTCGGCGGCCGGCACTCCCGGCGGTCAGGTGCAGGAGTTCAAGGCCATGGTGCGCGCCCTGCACGAGGCCGGTGTCGAGGTGATCCTCGATGTGGTCTACAACCACACCGCCGAGGGCAATCACCTGGGGCCGACGCTGTCCTTCCGCGGGATCGACAACGCCGCCTACTACCGCTTGATGGACGACGACGGACGCTACTACCGGGACTACACCGGCACCGGCAACAGTCTCAACGTCGGCCATCCGCACTCGCTGCAACTCATCATGGATTCGCTGCGGTACTGGGTGACCGAGATGCACGTCGACGGCTTCCGCTTCGACCTCGCCGCCACCCTGGCCCGGGAGTTCTACGATGTCGACCGACTCAGCACCTTCTTCGAACTGGTGCAACAGGACCCGACCGTCAGCCAGGTCAAGTTGATCGCCGAACCGTGGGACGTCGGGCCCGGCGGCTATCAGGTGGGCAACTTCCCGCCGCAGTGGACGGAATGGAACGGCAAGTACCGCGACACCGTGCGGGACTTCTGGCGCGGCGAACCCGGCAGCCTCGGCGAGTTCGCCTACCGCATCTCAGGATCCGCCGACCTCTACGCCCACACCGCACGACGACCGGTCGCCTCGATCAACTTCGTCACCGCCCATGACGGTTTCACGCTGCGGGACCTGGTCAGCTACAACGAGAAGCACAACATGGACAACCGCGAGGGCAACAACGACGGCGAAAGCCACAACCGGTCGTGGAACTGCGGGGCGGAAGGCCCCACCGATGACCCCGGGATCACCCAGTTGCGGTCCCGCCAGCAACGCAACTTCCTCACCACGTTGCTGCTTTCCCAAGGCGTCCCGATGATCTGTCACGGCGACGAAGTGGGCCGCACCCAATCCGGCAACAACAACGGCTACTGCCAGGACAACGCAGTCACCTGGATCGACTGGGCGCACACCGACACTGCACTGCTGGACTTCACCCGCACTGTCGCGGCACTGCGCGCCGCGCACCCGGTGTTCCGCCGCAAACGGTTCTTCGACGGCCGCCCGGTGCGCCGCCGGGACAGCGAGCACATCCCGGACATCTCCTGGTTCCGGCCGGACGGCACCGAGATGAGCGATGCGGACTGGGATTCCGGCTTCGGCAAGTCCGTCGCGGTCTATCTCAACGGGCAGGGCATCCCCGACCTCGACCCGCGCGGTCGACGGATCACCGACGACTCATTCCTGCTGTGCTTCAACGCCCACCATGAGCCCATCGAGTTCACGCTTCCGCCAGCGGAATTCGGACCCGCCTGGCGACCGGTGGTGGACACCGCCGTCGCCCCGGACGAGGTCGCCGGGAACGCGGTCGTCACTGCGGGCGAAACGGTGCCGGTGGCCGCCCGGGCGATGGTCGTCCTGCAGAGCGCCACCTGACCGCGCCCGCCCAGAACCGACCGGCCGTCCGCTTCAGCCCGTACCGGCGCGGTGCGCCCGCAGGCCGTTTACGATCCGGGTGTGCGGCCCACTGATCCCGAGTCACTGACGGATCAGCAGCGTGCCCAGATTCTGGACCGGGAGATTCTGGCCCAAGCCGGGCTGGGGTCGCGGTTGGAGAGCCGGACCGAGGCCACCGCGACCGTCGTCACCGGCCGCCCACTCAACGACACCCTGCACATGCTGCTCGCGGTGATGACCCTCGGGTTGTGGCTGCCGGTGTGGGTGCTGTTGACGGCGTTCGCCGGCGAGCAACGCCGGGTTCTGAGCGTCGACCCGGCAGGGAAGGTGACCAACGTTCCGGGGCCGTCCGCACACCGGCGCGGCGTGTTCGTGGCGGCGGCGATCGCCCTACTGGCGCTCTGGGGCGGCGGCGTGTCGTGGTTCCTGCTCACCAGCATCGACCCACAGGTTCGATGGACACAGGTTCAGTCGTTCGTCGACGGCAACCCCGGAAACGCACCGGCGATGACGGGGGAACAGGCATTCCTGCACGACGTGAAGGCCGCCCGGTTGGGCCTCCGAACCGCGGACGCCGAGTATGTGGCGTTCCCCGACCAGGAACTGCTGCGTGCCGGACGGGACACCTGCGACCTTCTGGACGTCGGCTACCCCGTCCCTGAATCCGCGGCCCAGCGGGCGCTCGTCCTGCATCTGCGGAAAGACGGCGACGGCTGGCCCCCCGAGCACTACCGGGCGTTCGGCAGGACGGCGATCGCGCATCTGTGCCCGAAGCAGTCCGGCTGATCAGCGCGGTGGCCGCCACATGCACCACAGCGTCGGCCCGCCGTCGGCCATCGTGATCTCTCCGGTGACCTCGAACCCGAACCGCAGATAGTAGGGAACGTTGTCGGCGTTGCTGGATTCCAGGTAGGCCGGCGCGCACTCGGCGTCGCAACGGTCCAGCCGGGACCGCATCAGCGCACTGCCGAACCCGCCACCGCGCGCTTCGGGGTCGCTGCCGATGACGGCCAGATACCAATGCGGTTCCTCCGGGTGCACCGCCTTCATCTGCTCGGACAACGCCCGCACGACACCCAGCCGGCCGCGGAAGGTCCGGAGCACCGCGGGCACCATCGCGAGTTGCTCCCGGGGCGTCTGTTCCCAGCGGCCCGGCGGATCCCACAGCGCCGCGGCACCCACCCCAGACTCGGACACGGCGATCTCCACCCCCGCTCCGGACATGAAGTGGTGCCGGGTCATCGCGCCGAAGAATCCGGGCACCGCCGCCGCACGCCGGACGGGGTCCGGTTGCAGCCAACTGATCACCGGATCGTCCTGGAAGGCGCGGCCGAGCACGCGCGCGAGCGCGGGTATATCGGATCGGCGGGCCTTGCGCACCTCGATGGACATCGCGCACAGGCTACGCGACCGGCTCAGCCGATCAGCAGTGTCAACCCGAGTGTGACCACACACGCCACGACGACCGTGGTGGTCACCAGGTAGACGGCGGTGGCGGTCCGGCCGCTGGCGAACTCACCCATCAGGTCGCGATCGCGGCCCAACCCGACCATCGCGATCAGCAGGGGCACCAGCAACACCGCGTTGAGCACCTGGGTGCCCACCAGGATCGTCACCAACGGCACCCCCGGGGCCAGCACGATGACGGTGCCGATCAGGCTGATGATCGCGTAGGTCAGGTAGAACGTGCGCGCTTCGCGGTAGGGGTCGTCGATGGCCGCCTCGAATCCCGCGTACTCGCACACCGAGTAGGCCGTGGACAGCGGGAGGATGGACGCCGCCAGGAAGGACGCCCCGATCAACCCGATCGCGAACAGTGTCGCGGCGGCCTCGCCGGCCAGTGGTTGCAGGGCGACGGCGGCGTCGGCGGCGTCGTCGATCCGTAGGCCGTCGCGGTGGAGGGTGGCCGCGCAGGCCACCACCACGAAGAAGCCGATCACTCCCGTCAGCACCGCGCCGGTGACGACGTCGACGCGTTCGGCGCGCAGGTCCTCGGGGCGGAGTTTCTTGTCGACCGCGTAGGACTGCATGAACGACAGCCCCCACGGTGCCAGCGTGGTGCCCAGCGTCGCGGTCACGAGGGCGATGGCCTCGCCGGTCAGCGGCATACTCGGCACCACCGTCCCCCGCAGCGCGGCGCCCCAGTCCGGACCGGCCAGGAAACCGGAGGCGATATAGGCCAGGAACACCGTCGACACCGCCAGCAGCAACCGTTCGACGCGGTGGAAACTGCCCCGCAGCACCAGCACTGAAACCAGCACCGCGGCGACCGGCACGCTGATGTAGCGGCTGACCCCGAAGATCTCGAAACCCGCTGCGATACCGGCGAACTCGGCGCAGGTGGTGCCGATGTTGGCGACCACCAGGGTGGCCAGCACCGCACCACCGATCTTCACTCCGTAGCGCTGCCGGACCAGGCCGATGAGGCCCTGGCCGGTGACCACACCCATCCGGGCGGCCAGGCCGTGGAAGATCACCAGTGCCACCGTGGACAGCAGCAGCACCCACAGCAGTTGATAGCCGTGGTCGGCGCCGAGCACCGAATACGTCGTGATGCCGGCCGGGTCGTCATCGGAGAGACCGGCCAGCAGACCGGGGCCCAGCACCGCCGTCAGTGCGGCCAGCCGAACCCTGCTGCCCCGCTTCATCATTCTCACCGGCTATCGCCGTCAGGGTGCCAGTTGAGGTGACGGCGGGACCACACCCGCGACCGGAGTATTCGGCGGCCCACATCCGGGCCGCCGGCAAGCCGTTGCCGCCATCGGCCCGCATGCTCGGCAGGCATGGCCGCGACGATGCGGGCGGCCAGTCGCCGCGGCATGGCGCGCAGCACCCGCTCACTGACCTCCGGGTGCGCGGAGGTCAGGGCTTCGGCGGCCACCGTCGGCTCCCTGACACTGAGGATCTCCGTCGCCGAGTCCGTGTCCACCCGGCTGACCAGGGCCGCCAGTTCGCGTGGCCCAAGCCGGTGCACCGCGGCCCGCGGGGTGGACAGCTGAACCGCGTGGCCGCGCTCGGAGGTCAGGTGGAGATCAGCGAAGGAGACGATGTCGGTGCGGGCACCCCCGGCCAGGCCGGACAGGCCCAGCCGACGCAGAACGGCGCCGAAACCGACCTCGATTCCGGCCACATCCAGTCCGACATCGGCGGTGCGGGTCAGCAGCACATCACCAACCCGCGCCAGTCGCTGGCCCGCCACATCGACGACCTGGGTGTCCAGTAGGTCCCGGCGCAGCAGAATCTCGGCGGGGTGCAGCGCGTCGGCGATGGAGTCGATCCGGAACGGCCCGAGGTCTGCGGTGCGCAGCACGACCAGGCCGCGGTGCAGGGCCGCCACGGCGTCCCAGGGCACCAGCGCCGACGCACCCCGGTGGGTCACCAACAAGCGGTGGACCCGCTGCGGATCCCCGTCGGCATCCAGGCGGACCGTCAGATCGGCGAGCCTGCCCACCGGCCGTTGGTCCGGGCCCAGAACCTCTCGGCCGATGACCCGGCTGAGCTCCCACACGTGTGACAGCATGGCAGGCGTGCGGGCCTTGCAGATGGTGGAGTTCGACCGCGAGCCGGAACTCCGGGAGATCCCCGATCCCACACCCGGACCGGGTGAGGTGGTGGTCAAGGTCGGAGCGGCCGGAGCCTGCCACTCCGACCTGCACATCCTCTACGAACTGGACGTGTCGGCGATGTGGCGACTGCCGATGACGCTGGGACATGAGACCGCCGGGTGGGTGCACGCACTGGGATCCGGCGTGACCGGACTGTCGGAGGGCGACCCGGTCGCCGTCTACGGCGCATGGGGCTGCGGGGTCTGCGCGCGCTGCGCGGTGGGCATGGAGAACTACTGCGAACGCCCGACCACGGTCAACGGCGGCGGGTTGGGCGCGAACGGCGGGATGGCCGACTACCTGCTGGTGCCACACCAGAGACATCTGGTCCCGCTGCCCGACGGCCTGGATCCGGTCACCGCCGCCCCACTGACCGACGCCGGACTGACTCCGTACCACGCGATCCGCCGGTCCTGGTCCAAGCTGACCCCGGACGCCACCATCGTGGTGATCGGTGTCGGTGGTCTCGGCCACGTCGGCGTCCAGATCGCCCGGGCCACCACCGCCGCGCAGGTCGTCGCCGTCGATGTGAAGGACGCGGCCCTGGACCTCGCGCAAAACGTCGGGGCGCACCATGCCGTGCACTCGGATTCCGAAGCCGCGCAGCACATCCGGGATCTGACCGGCGGCCGCGGCGCCGATGTCGTGATCGACTTCGTCGGTGCCACGCCCACCATGGAACTGGCTCTCGCCGCCGCACGGGGCATGGCCGATGTGACGATCGTGGGCATCGGCGGCGGGCAGGTTCCGCTGTCGTTCTTCTCCCAGCCCTATGAGGTCAGCATCGCCACCACGTACTGGGGAAGCCGACCCGAACTGGTCGAACTGCTGGCCTTGGCGGCCACCGGACAGGTCAGCACCGAAAGCTCGAGGTACACCCTCGATGAGGGCGTTCAGGCCTACCGCGACCTACGCGACGGCCGGGTGACGGGGCGGGCTGTCGTCGTCCCCTGATCGGGGGCACACTGGGCTGATGTGGGATTTCGAGACCGATCCGGAGTATCAGCGCAAACTCGACTGGGTCGAGCAGTTCATGCGCGACGATCTGGAGCCCCTGGACCACGCGCCGCTGGACCCCTATGACAAGAAGAATCCCCGCCTGATGGCGGTACTGCGGCCCCTGCAGCAGAAGGTGAAGGATCAGGGGCTGTGGGCGGCGCATCTGAGCCCGGATCTCGGCGGACAGGGCTACGGCCAGGTGAAGCTGGCACTGCTCAACGAGATCGTGGGCCGATCCCGTTGGGCGCCGGCTGTTTTCGGATCCCAGGCCCCTGATTCCGGGAACGCGGAGATTCTGGCACTTTTCGGCACCGAGGAGCAGAAGCAGCGTTATCTGCAGCCGTTGCTGAATGGGGAGATCTCGTCGTGCTATTCGATGACCGAACCGCAGGGTGGATCGGACCCGGGTCTGTTCACCACCTCGGCGGTCCGCGACGGTGACGACTGGGTGATCAACGGGGAGAAGTGGTTTTCCTCCAACGCGCGCTACGCGTCGTTCTTCATCGTGATGGCGGTGACCAACCCCGAAGCCCGCACCCACCAGAAGATGTCGCTGTTCATCGTGCCGGCCGAGACGCCTGGGATCGAGATCGTGCGCAATGTCGGGGTCGGCGGAGAGGCTTCGACGCACGCGTCGCACGGATACGTGCGCTACACCGACGTCCGGGTGCCGGCCGACCACGTCCTGGGCGGGGAGGGGCAGGCCTTCGCGATCGCCCAGACCCGCCTGGGTGGCGGCCGGGTTCATCACGCCATGCGAACGATCGCCCTGGCGCGCAAAGCTTTCGACATGATGTGCGAACGGGCGGTGTCACGGCAGACCCGGCGGGGTCCGCTGGGCGACTTCCAGATGACCCAGGAGAAGATCGCCGACAGCTGGATCGAGATCGAGCAGTTCCGGCTGCTGGTGCTGCGGACCGCGTGGAAGATCGACAAGTACCACGACTACCAGAAGGTGCGGCGCGACATCGCGGCGGTCAAGGTGGCGATGCCGAAGGTGCTGCACGACGTGGTGATGCGCGCCATGCAGGTACACGGCTCGTTGGGGGTTTCCGACGAGATGCCGTTCGTCAAGATGCTGGTGGCGTCGCAGTCGCTGGCGATCGCCGACGGACCCACCGAGGTGCACAAACTGACGGTCGCCCGCCGCACGCTGCGGGAGTACGAGCCGGTGGACACACTGTTCCCCTCCGCGCACCTTCCGACCCGCAAGGAGGCCGCACGCGCCCGGCTCGCCGAGTTACTGGAACTCGAGGTCGCCGAGCTTTAGGGGCGGTCACTCCGCGCGACTCCCGAGCGACTCCCGAGCGACTTTGAATCGTCCGCCGTCTCGTTCGTCGTCTCGTCCGCCGTTTCGTCCGCCGTTTCGTCCGCCGGGACATTCGACCTGAGTCATTCCACCTTCGAGCGACTCGATCCAGTTCGCCGGGGCAGGGGGGACTCGGTGATTCCATCTCTGAGCGACTCCGAGCGACTCTCATTCGGCCCCACCGGCTGAACCGCACAGTCGCTCCCCCGAGTCGCTCCCCGAGTCACTCCCCCCGAGTCGCTCGCCCGGAGTCGCTCGCCCGGAGTCGCTCAGAGGCGGAGGAACCATGTGCGGTGTTCCCCGCGCCGAGCACCGAGGCGGCGGAATCTCGGGAGCCAGCGCGACGCAATAGCGAGAACCTGCCCGCGACTACCGCCGGCGAGAGCTTGCCGGCGGCTACCGCGGCGCTACGGCACTCGCGTGACGGCCTGGCCCTCGTGCACGATGGTCGCCACCCGCACACCGGCAGCGTCATACAGTCCCGCGGTCATCACCCCGCGCCCCCGCGCCGCCGCGGGCGAACGGCATTCCAGCAGATTCCACCGATCTGCCCGAACATCGCGGTGAAACCAGGTCGAGGAGTCGGTGGTGGCCGCGTGATGGCTTCGGTCGGTCATCGAGTGTCCGTGTACGGCCAGCACCGGGTCGACGCCGTAGATGTCAGTGACGTAGAGCGCCAGACAGGCGTGCAGTATCGGGTCATCGGGCAGGTCACCGGTGACCCGCCACCACATCCGCCGGACGAATTCCGCCGCCCCCGAGCACTCGTCATGAATGCGGACGTCGACCTCAGCTGCCGGCAACGCCGGGGCCGGGCCGATCGGACCGGTGTGCGGCAGGGCGTCCGGATCCTCGGCGGCCGTGGTGTCGGTGTGCGCGGGACCCATGGCGGGAACGGCGAACAGTGCCGTGGCGCTGATGAGCAGTCGGTCCTCCTGATGGCCGAGGACCCTGCGCGAGGACGTCGTCCGACCGTCGTGAACACGCTCTACCTGATAGCGCACCGGCACTCCGGCATCCCCGCCGCGCAGAAACTGGACGTGTACGGCAGTGGGTACCCGATCGGACCCTACGGTGCGGCAGGCGGCCGCCAAGGCCTGCGCCGCCAGGTGCCCGCCATAGGCGCGCTTCCCCACCGGACCGTTCGGCGATCCGATGAACGAATCCGGTTCCTGTTCAACGACGTCCAGCAATCGCACGAGCGCTCCCGGCGTCATCCGCCCAACCATTCCGACACCACCGCCGCGTTGTCCCGGCCCAGTTCCGGCGCTGCGGCGACCCGCGGGTGCAGACCATCCACCGAGATCGGCAGGCCGGGCGCAAGGTAGGTCCCGATCCGCGGCTGTTCCAGCGGCGCGAACAGCGGATTGCCCTGCACCCGATCGCCGGCGGCCACCTCGGCGAAGTCCCGATAGCGCTCCCACAGCACCGAACTGCCCTGCAGCGCAGCGCCGATCTCTTCCGCGGTGTGGCTGCGGAACCAGGCGGCGAACAGCGCGGAGAGGACGTCGCGGTGCTCGTACCGGGTGCCCTCATCGCTGAAGTCCACACCCAGCGCGTCAGCCACCGCCGCGACGGCGCTGCCGGTACCGGTCAGTTCGGTGAGGTCGGTGAAGTGCCGCGGGGTCAGGGCCACCACCATGAACCAGTGCCCGTCGCTGCTGGCGAAATCCTGGCCGTACTGGCCGAATACCGCGTTACCCAGGCGGGGCCGTTGCCGACCGCTGACCAGTACCTCGGTGAGGAAACCGAGGTTGGCCGCGGTCGCGAGAGCGACATCGTCGAGGGGCAGCCGAATGGCACCCCCCAGTCCGGTCGCGTCGCGCCGGCGTAGCGCCGCCAGCACCGCGAGCGCGGCGTAGAGCCCGCAACTGACATCCCAGGCGGGCATCACGTGGTTCACCGGTCCGAGATGGTCCGCGGGACCGGTGACGAGCGGGAAGCCGGTGGCGGCATTGACGGTGTAGTCCACCGCGGTGGTGCCGTCAGCGCGTCCGACCACCTCCAGGTGGATGAGGTCCGCGCGCCGTTCGGCCAGCGTCTCGTAGGAGTGCCATGGCCGCCCGGCCGCATTGGTGATGAAGACTCCGGCCGCGGCGATCAGCCGGACCACCAGATCGCGGTCCTCCGCACTGCGCATGTCGACGGCCATAGATCGTTTGCCGCGATTGAGACCGGCCCAGTAGATGCTCTCGCCGGTCTCGGTCAGGGGCCAGCGACCGGCATCGGCGGCACCGCCGGCCGGGTCGACGCGGACCACGTCGGCCCCGAGTGCGGCGAGGGTCATGCCCGCGAGGGGAACCGCCACGAAACTGGAAATCTCCACGACCCGCACTCCGGCCAGTGGCTGAAAACCTTCGCTCACCCGATGAGTATGCGGAAAGCTACTGCCCCACGGAGAACGGGATACCGAGGCAGAACAGCGCCAGCATCAGCAGGAACCAGGACGCGGCCTGCCAGATCGGCCACACCCCCTCAGCGCGCCACACCCGATAGGTGCGGATCAGCCCGCCGATACCGCCGCCGAACAGAATCCCCGGCACCAGGATCGCGGCGAGCAGGGAACGCCAGATCGCCGTGGCCGTGAACGCGACTCCGGCCAGAGCGATCACCATGACCGCATAGGTCACCGCGGCGCGGAACTGCACCGGATCGTTCCAGCGCTTCTCGACGTCATTGGTGCTGCCGTCGCGGTTCTGATCCTCCATTGTGCCCATCCCCTATCAGAGTAGGCCCTCGGTAAGGGCAGGCTTCGCCTGTCCCACGACGATGAGTACCCGCTTGTGGTCGATTCATCACGGTGCGGATCAGCCGGAGCCGGCCCCGACCAGGCGGCGGCTCAGACCGGTCGCCCGCACCGCCCGGCGTTCCACCGCCGCCCGCAACTGCTCGGCCGAGCCGATCAGCCGAACCTTCTCCCGGGCTCGGGTCACCGCGGTGTAGAGCAGTTCGCGGGTCAGCAGCCGGGAGTCCGGCGGCGGCAGCAGCACGGTCACCTCGGTGGCCTGGCTGCCCTGGCTCTTGTGGATCGTCATGGCGTGCATGGTCTCGATGTCGGCCAGCCGGCCGGGGGCCAATTCCACCGGCCCGGTGGCACCGCTCATCACCGCGCGCAGGTCGCCGTTCCGAAGCACCGCCACCCCGGTGTCGCCGTTGTACAGGCCGAGTCCGTAGTCGTTGGCCGTCACCAGCACCGGCCGCCCGGGGTACCAGGCCGCCCACACCGGCATATCGGTCTGCTCGGCCAGCCAGCGCTCGATCTGGCGGTTCCAGTGCGCCACCCCGTAGGGACCGCGCCGGTGCGCACACAGCATCCGATGCTGTTCGAGGGTGGCCAGCGCGGCCGGGCCGTCGCCGAGCAGCGCCGCCTCGCGCAACGCAAGCGCATGCGGGACAAGGACTTTGCGCAGGATGCCCGCCGGGGATTCGGTCTGCACCCACTCGATGTGGTCGCCGCCGCCGGCCAGCACCTCGAGTGCCGCATCGGCGTCACCGACGCGGATCGCCTGGGCCAGCATCCCGATGGACGCACCGAACCGGTGTGATGTGCTCAGTCGGGCGACCGGACTGTCGGCGCCCCCGGCGGTCAGGCCCTCGACGAGGTCGGCCAGCACCGCGCCCGCCTCCACCGAGGCCAGTTGGTCGGGGTCGCCGACCAGGACCAGCCGCGACTCCGGTCGGACCGCCTCCAGCAATCGGGCCATCATGGTCAGCGACACCATCGAGGTCTCGTCCACGACGATGACGTCATGGGGCAACCGGTTGTCCCGGTTGTGCCGGAACCGCGACGCGGTGTCCGGCCGGCTGCCCAGCAGCCGGTGCAGGGTGGTGGCGCCCAGTGCGGGCAGTCGGGCGGCGTCGGCCGCATCGAGCGCCTGCACCTCCCCGCGCACCGCCTCCAGCAACCGGGCGGCGGCTTTACCCGTCGGGGCGGCCAACGCAATCCGCAGCGGGGGCCGGCCGCCGAGTTCGGCCTGTTCGGCCAGCAGCGCAAGCAGTCTGGCCACGGTCGTGGTCTTCCCCGTGCCTGGGCCGCCGGTGAGCACGGTCAGCGCCCGGGACAACGCGACCTCCGCCGCTCCGCGCTGCTCGGTGTAGGGCGGCGGGAACAGCCGGCCGACGTCGAGCTGCGGACCGCTGCGCCGGGCAGCACTGAGTGCCAGCACATCCTCGGCGACCCGGCGCTCCTCGATCCAGTACCGGTCCAGGTAGAGCAGACCGCCGTCGACGTGCAGCACCGACTGTTCGGCGACCAGCGCGCTGGCGGCCACGGCGTCCAGCCACCGCCGCGGCTGCGGCCAGGACAGCTCTGCATGTCCCACCTGCTCGGCCAGCGTGGTCAGGTCCAGGCAGACCGAACCGCCACGCAGGGCCCGCACCACGAAGGCCACCGCCAGTGCCACCTGCGGGTCGTCGACCCCGGCCAACTCGGTCAGCCGCCGGGCCACCAGAACGTCGGAGGACTCCAGCACACCCGCATCGTTGAACTCCCGCAGCAGCCCGTCGGCCGCGATGCTGCGCCGCCAGTCCGCGGTGTCCTGCGCGGGCGCACCCACCGATCCGCTCACCGCTTCTCCCGTCCCTCGAGAAGGTTCCCGTCCAACAGGTCGGAGAGTTCGGTCACCAACGACGCCGGCGGCCGCCAGCCGAACACCCCCGCGGGGTGGTCGCCGGTGACCGGAGTGTCCGGCCCGCACATTCCGCGCAGAAACAGGTACAGCACCCCGCCGAGGTGGGCCTCCGGGCCGTATCCCGGCTGTCGCCAGCGCAGAAAGCGATGCAGCACAACGCAGTACAGCAACGCCTGCAGCGGGTAGTCGGAGTGCAGCATGGCTTCGGCCATCCGGGCCGGGCTGTAGTCCGCCGCGCTCAGCGGCCGGTCGGCATCACCGAGCCAGTTCGTCTTGTAGTCGGCCACCAGGTAGCGATGCCCGGCGCCGTCGGGAACCCGCAGCACCACGTCGAGAGATCCGCTGAGATACCCGCGAAGGGCCTGGCCGCCCAGCGCGGCGTCAGTCAGCCGGTCGACATAGGGCGCCATCGGATCACCGGTGGCCAGGTGTTCGGACAGGAGTCGCCCGACATCGGCCAACCGGATCTCGGGCTGACCCGCACCGCGGCCCCGGAGGTCGCCGCCGGCCAGCGGAAACTCGAAGTCCAACTCGCACAACCGGTCCGCGAGCCCGATCTGACGCAGTGTGCGGTTGCCGGCCAGCGGACCCAGCGGGGTGTCGTGCATCGGAACCAGGGCCGCCGCCAACTCGGCGGCGGGCACGTCCACCGACCACCACACCGCATGCCTGTCGATCTGGGAGGTCAGCTCGGCCTCCAGATCAGCCGCCCACGGGTCAGCGGTCTCCAGCACGGCGTGCACCAGCGACCCGAACTTCGCCCCGGTCGGCAGATCCGCCATCGGCGAGGGTCGGTCGGCGTCGGCGGCCGGTGTCACCAGCGCAATATCGGGCACTTCGTCGTCGAGGTCGACGGTCTCCGGTTCGCTGCCCACCCCGACCTGCTCCTGGGCGGAACGCACCAGTCCGGAGTACGACGTGCGGCGCCAACCGGTGTCGATGTGCCGGTGAAAGTGTCTGGCGCGCAAATCCTCCGGCGCGCGCGAGGCCGGGAGGGGCGGCACAGGTGCGATCACCGACTCCTCCAGCACCGGACCACCGGCGGCCTCCCACTCCCGCAGCAGCTCCATGGCCGCCTCGTCGGTCAGCGTCTTGGGTTGACAGACGTCGGCGATCTCGGCATCACCGGGCCGGCGGCTCCGCAGCAGCCTGGACAGTCCGCCATTGGGTTCATCGCGGGAGGGCGCCCACCACACCACCAGTTGTGACTGCGCCCGGGTCATCGCAACGTACATCAGACGGCTGTCGTCGCCGGCCACCTCCTGCCGGCTGAGCCGCCCCACCTCCGCATAGTCCGGGGCTTCCGGGCCGCCGATGTGCAGACAGCGGGTGCCGCCGTCATGGAAGAGGATCGGATCGCGGTCCTGGACATTGCGGTTGAAAGCGAACGGCAGGTACACGATCGGGAACTGCAGGCCCTTACTGGCCCACACGGTCATGATCTGCACCGCCGCGGCGTCGCTGTCCAGTCGGCGGTAGCGCTCGGCGGCGCGACTGCGCTCATCGCGCCTGCCGCGCAGCCAGTCCCGCAACGCCGGCAGTCCGAGATGGTCCCGGTGGGCGGCCTCCTGGAGGAGTTGGGTGAGGTGGGCCATATCGGTCATGTACCGCTCACCACCGTGCCAGCCCAGCACCCGTGAGCCCATCCCGGCGACTTCGGCGGCCGCCAGGACCGCGGCCACCCCGCACTCGCGGGCGTTGTCGGCCCATTCCCGCACCGTCTCGGCGATGGCGTCGGTCAGGGCGTCACCGCCGACGGCCAGGTCGGCAGCGGTCTTGCCGAAGAAACCCGTGGTCGCGGCGGCGCGCACCACCCCGGGTCGGTGCGGTTGGTCGAAAGCCTCCAGCAGTGCCATCCAGTCATCGGCGGCATCGGAGGCGTAGACATCGGAGTCGCCGGTGTAGACCGCCGGGATACCGGCTTCCGTCAGCGCCTGGAAGCAGACCCGGGCGTCTTTGTGCTTCTCGACGATCACCGCGATGTCACCGGCCCGGACGGGACGGCCGTCGAACGTCGCACCCCCGGGAACCGCACCGGCGGACAGCAGCAGGCCGATATCGGCGGCCAGGTCTCTGCTGATGTGAGCGCGCAGGTCGTCGATCCCGATCGTGCGGGTTCCGCTGCGCCCGAACGTCTTGCGGGTCACCACCCGCAGCCGGAAGGGGTCGTTGCGGGGGGCTCCGGCCAGCCGGCTGCCTTGGTGGTGGGCGGCCACGCTGCGCACGACGATGCGCGGATCGCCGAGGGCGGCACCGTGCAGCACCGTCTGCAGACGGTCGACCAGTGCGCCGTCGCTGCGCCAGTTCGTCGTGAGGGTCTGCTTGTCGCCAGCGGTGTCAGCGGCGTCGAGGTAGGTGATGATGTCCCCGCCGCGGAAGGCGTAGATGGCCTGTTTCGGGTCGCCGATGAGGATCACCGTGGACACTCCGGCGAAAGCCCGCTGGATGACCTGCCACTGCACCGGGTCGGTGTCCTGGAACTCGTCGACCATCACGATCGGCCAGCGTCCGGCCATCCGCTGCCGGGCCGGGGAGTCCTCCGGTTCGAGCGCGTCGGCCAGCCGGGTCAGCAGGTCGTCGTAACCGAGGATGCCGAGGCGGCGTTTGCGGATCTCCAACTCGGCCAGCACCGCGGTGGCGAACTCCAGGCAGATCGCGGCGCGGGTGCCGGGCTCGGGTTCACGGGGCCGCAGTTCGGTCGACGGGTTGGTCGCCACCGAACGGGCCAGGTCCAGCGCACTGGTGTAGCTCAGGAGCGGTTCGTCGCGATCTCGTCCGAACCGGGCCAGGTAGAGGTCGTCGACGATCTCGGTGACCAGGTCGTCGAGGCTTTCGACCAGTTCCACGCCGGCGTCGGTGTCACCGGCGACCCCGAGGGAGTGCAGCACCAGGTTGCAGAACTGATGGGTGGTGGCGATCGTCGCCGCGTCGAACCCGGCCAGCGCGTCACCCAGGCGCTCGCGGCGCCGTTGCCGTTCCTCCGGACTGCCCTCGAGCAGCCTGGTCAGCACCTGGTTATCGCCGGCGGCGGCCGGGTCACCGAAGGCCCGCACCGCATCGGCGATCTGGCGGCGCACCCGGTCCCGCAGTTCCTGGGTGGCGGCTCGGCTGAAGGTGACCAGCAGCATCTGATCGAGCGTCGCCACGCCCTCGGCGATGTAGCGGGTCACCAGTCCGGCCAGGGTGAAGGTCTTGCCGGTGCCGGCGCTGGCCTCCAGCACGGTCACCGACGCGGCGGCCGGCAGCGGGCCGAGGATGTCGAACGGACGGGGCTCCATCAGCGGGCCGCCTCACAGGCTCGCAGCATCGGCAACCAGAGCCGTGCCGCATAGGCGCCCAGTCGGGTGTCCTCGCCGGGGTGTTCCTCGCCCGCCCGGGGCGGCTCCAGCAGGGTGCGCAGCGGCGCCCCCGCACCCCAGGCCCGAACGTGCGCTGCTGCGGCGTCGTCGCCGGGGAATCGTCCCGACCGCCACCGCTTTCCCGCCGCATGGATCGGGTCGTCCCCGCTGAACCGCGCCTCGGCGAAGGCGTAGGAGGTTTTTAGTGGCAACGGGATCGGCTCCCGCCGTCCCGCGTCGAAGATCGCGACGAGGTCGCGCAGCAGGTCGACGGCCGATTCCTGCGGCCGGCCGATCTCCTCGCGCCGCGGTGTCGTTCCCCGCTTCGGACGGCCGATGCACACCGCCGACCACTCCGTCCTCCCCGCGTGGGCGGCCAGTGCCAGCAACGGAATCCACGCCGCGAGCAGATGTTTACCGTCGAGCTTGGAGTAGGTCACGGTGACCAGCCTGGTGCCGTACACCGGCGAGACCGTCCCGGCCAACCGGCGGCCGTCGCCGAGGTCGACGTCGACGTCGATCGCGCGGGGCGTCCCGGTGCGCTGCTGCGCGGCCTCGCGGGCCAGCAGTTCGGCCTGGTCCCGGATCTCCTTGGCCTGCCGCCAGCCCAACTGCCCGGGCGGCAGGGTGCCGCGGCACCATTCGGCCTCCAGGGCGCGCTGCGGGGGCATGCCGCGCAGCATGTCGGTCAGCATCCGGTCCCCGACGGTCCACTGTTGGAGGGCGTCGATCTCCACCGGCATGGCGTCCTGCACACCCTCGACCTCGGCCGGCAGCGTGAAGTCCAGGGCGCGGAAGAAGCCCTTGACCGGGTCTCTGAAGAAGGCGATCAACTCGGCCAGGGACACGTCCGTTGCCGGTTCCGGCGGCAGCGGCGCGGCGGCCAGTCGGGGCCGGTCGGTGCGCTCTCCCGCCGCGACGCGGGCGGCGTCGAGCATGCCGGTGTCGAAGCTGAACGGCTCATCGGGCTCCGCGGTCACCAAGGCGCCCGGTTCGACGTTGCGCCGGTCGAACGGCTGCAGGGGGTGGTGGACGACGATCCGGTCGCGCACCGGCGTGTCGGTGGTGGCGTCGAGGGCATCCAGCAACTCCGCCAGCGGCACCGCCGGCGGGCGGGGCTGACCGGAGTACTCGTTGGCCCCGGTGTAGGTGATCACGAGGGTGTCGGTCGCCGCGCAGATCGCGTCGAGCAGCAGTTGCCGGTCCTCGGAACGGACGTCGCGCTCCCCGGTCCGCGGCTCGCGGGCCAGGGCGTCGTCGCCGTCGACACCGCCGGCACGCGGAAAGACGGTGTCGTCGAGGCCGACCAGGCAGACCACCCGGTGCGGCACGGACCGCATCGGGACCATCGTGCAGACCGTCAAGGTTCCGGTGCGGAAGTTGGCGCGGGTGGGCCGCCCGGCCAGATGGCGCTGCAGCAACTGGCGGATATCGGCCAGTCGCAGTTCGGTGCCGGCGCGGTCGCCGGCCCGTGCCAGCACATCGTTGAGTTCGCGGTGCAACTGGCTGATCTGCCAGGCGTCGTCGTCGCCGACCCGGGTGAGCAGCCCGATGCCCTCGGTCAGGGCGGTGACCCAGGCGCTCAGCGACTGCGTACCCGTCAGGCTGCCGATCACGGCCCGCAGTCGGCACACCAGTTCGGCGAGCCGTCCGGCGAGTTCGACGCTGTTGCTGCCGACATCGTCGAGGGGCAGGGTCTTGTCGATCCAGGACTGCGAGTCGTCGGAGAGTGCCACCCCGGCCAGGATCCGGTCCACCCCGAACTGCCAGGTGTTGTGCACGAAGTCCACCCCGAACGGGATGCGGTGGGCCTGGTCGAAGCCCCACCGGACATTCGCCTCCCGCACCCAGTCGGTGATGTTCTGCAGGTCGTCGTCGGTGAACCCGAACCGGGCCCGAACCGGTTCGGCATTGGCCAGGTTGAGCACCTGCGACGCGGTGGCCCGGCTCCCCGCCAGTTCGAGCAGTTGGGCGGCGATGCCGAGCAGCGGGTTGGTCTGCACCAGCGACCGGTCGGCCAGACGCACCCGCAACCGGTGCGCGGGATGCGCGCCGGCCACCACCTCGCCGAGCCCGAAGTCCGCCCCGATCAAGGGGGCGTAGGTCTCGATGTCGGGGCACATGACGAGGATGTCGCGCGGCTCCATGGTCGGGTCGTCGGCGAGCAGGCCCAGCAGTACCTCGCGCAGCACGTCGACCTGCCGGGCCGGGCCGTGGCAGCAGTGCACCTGGACCGATCTGTCGGACGGGTGCAGCGAACGGCCTTGCGGAGCAACGGAGTTGGCGGCGATATCGGCCTGCAGCCAACCGAGCAGGGTGTCCGGCCGGGCGGGACCCGGCAGGAATTCGTCGGTGGCCACCCCGGCCGGCAGTCCGCGCTGGAGTTCCCGGACGTCGCGGCCGAGGCTGGCCAGCACCGGGTTCCGCGCCTGTCGGTGGCTGTCATCCGCCTGCCGCGGGACGGCCCCGCGCTGGTCGCGCAGCGCCGCCCACAGCGCAGCGCTGGGATGCGGCAGCCACAGGTGCAGATCGTGGTGGACCGACAGCGCCTCGAGCAGTTCGATATCGGTGACGGCCAGCCGGGTGTACCCGAACAGCGACAGCCGATGCGGTAGCTCTGCACCCGATTGCCGCAACCGCGCAACGGTATCGGCATGCCGGACATGCGGCGGGTCGATGCCCATCAGGTCCACCAGTCGTCGCCAGAGATGGGCCTGCCAGGTCAGGTCGGAGGGCGTCTGGCCGGTGTCAGCGGCCAGCCAACCGGCCGGCAGTTCCGGCCGCTGCCGGGCATAGGAGACGAAGAGGCCGGCCAGTCGCCGGGATACGGCGTACCGGCGACCCCGCCGCAGTTCCCGCTCCTCCCCGTCGGAGAAGTGCCCCAGATGTCGGGCCAGCAGTTCGCACCACGGCTCGTCGAGACTGGCGTCGATGACCTCCAGCAGCGGCCAGGTGATGGCCTCCGGTGACCATGGGTCATCCTCGCGGGTGCCGCTGATCTCCGCGATCAGCGAGGCCGGCGAGCGGAACGTCACACCCGCGCAGACCCCGTCGGCGCCGGTACCGGCATCAGTACCCCTGCCCAGCACATGCGAGAGGCGCTGGGACAGCCAGCGCTCGACACCGCGGGCGGGGACGACGACGAGATCCTCGGCGAACGGGTCATCGGGCGGTGTCGACAGCAATCCCCCGAGGCCGTCCGCCAGAACGTCGGTGCGTTCCGCGCGGTGAATGTGAAAGGCCATCGAGAACTACCGTAGACGGCACCTCCGACAAGTCCGGGCCGGAAACCGGCCGGTGCACCGGGGGCGGGTGTCAGCGCACCAGTCTGGCGATCGAGTCCAGCGGAATCCGCAGCCAGCCCGGCCGGTGCCGGGCCTCGTAGACCGCCTCGTACACGGCCTTGTCCAGTTCGTAGCCGGCCAGCACGTCGGCAGACGCCCGCGGGTCGGCACCGGACTCCGCGGCGTAGCCGTCGCAGAACGCCGCGACGTTGCGCTGCAGCCACTCCCTGGCCCGGGCCGCGCGTTGCCGATCGGCGCCGGACTCCGGACCCGATGCGACCAGCGGCTGGTAGGCGGCATAGGACAGCGACCGCAGCATGCCGGCCACGTCGCGCAACGGGGAGTCCGGGGCGCGACGACGATCCAGTGGCGCCCCCGGTTCGCCCTCGAAGTCGATCACCAGCCAGGTGTCCGGGGTCCGGAGCACCTGTCCCAGGTGCAGGTCACCGTGGACCCGCTGGACGGCCACCTGCCGGCCCTCGAGTTCGGCGAAGCGCGCCGCGATCGCATCGCGGTACTCCCCCAGCGCCGGCACCGCGGCCACCGCCGCGGTCAGCCGGTCCCTCATCGCGGCGACCGGGAGGGTGTCGGTCGAGGTGCCCAGCGCGGCGGCCAGCGCGACGTGCACCGACGCGACCGCCTCCCCGAGCCGGTGAGACTCGCCGGCGAAGTCGCCGCCGACCTCGTAGGCGTACAGGTCACCCTCGGCGTACAGATCGCGGGTGCTGGCCGTGGCCATCTCCCAGCCGTCCGCGGCGTTCGCCGCGAACGCGGTCAGCACGCCCAGCGGGCAGGGACCGGCCGGGGTCTCGATACCGAAGGTCCCCAGCAGCACTGGGACGTGCGGGTTCCCGCTCGTGACCAGCACCCGGCTCAGTTCGATGTCCGGGTTGACACCGGGCGCGACCCGGCGGAACACCTTGAGGATCGCCCGTTCGGCGAACACGACGCTGGTGTTGCTCTGCTCGGCGGCGATGACCCGCGCCGCCGCACCCAGCGGCAGCGTCACCCCCGGTTCGCGGACGAAGCCGACGTCGCCGATCACCGCCGATTCGTCGAGCAGCGCCAGCAGCAGCCGCGCCGAATCCGGTTGGTAGAGAGCGTCGTACCCGGTGCGGCCGGCCACCGTGCCGATCGTCGCGATCTCGGTGTAGTCCGGCGGCGGGGGGGAATCCCACTGCACCACAACCTGATAGCACTCCGTACTGCCGTCGGTGTATCCGACGTCGATGAGCGCCAGGTCCACGCCATCACCCAGGGTGACCGTCTGCGCCACCGCGGCGGAATCCATGATCCGGTCCCGACCGGCGTACCACCGTTGGTTCGGGAGCCAGTCACGCCACGGCAACGCCGCCACGGCAGTCATGAAAGTGCCTCCGCGGCAGCCAGTCTGAACCAGTAGAACCCGTGGCCGGGCAGGGTCAGCAGATACGGCAACTGACCGATGCGCGGGAACGGCACATGTCCGGTGAGCTCGATCGGGGTGACGCCGGCCCAATGCTGCAGCGGCAACTCGATCGGCTGGGGGAACCGGGAAAGGTTGTTGACGCACAACACCGCGTCGGTGTCCGGACCGCCCACCGGCTCCCGGACGAACGCCAACACCGACGGGTTGGAACCGCCCAGTTCCCTGAAGTCCCCGACGGCGAAGGCCTCGTACCGGCGGCGCACCGCCAGCATGGTCCGGGTCCAGTTGAGCAGGGACGTGGAACTGTCCCGTTGGGCCTCGACATTGACCGACTGATACCCGTAGACCGGATCCTGATTGGGCGGCAGGTACAGCCGGCCCGGATTGGCTTTCGAGAAGCCGGCATTGCGGTCCGGGGTCCACTGCATGGGGGTTCGCACCCCGTCGCGGTCCCCGAGCCAGATG
>JAKOYE010000207.1 GCA_029780675.1 Actinomycetes bacterium | reverse complement strand
CTTCCTGGTCGCCCTCGGCGTCGACTACAACATCTTCCTGGTCACCCGGGCCCGTGAGGAGGCCGCCGTCCACGGCTCCCGGGCGGGTATGTTGCGGGCGCTGTCCGCCACCGGTGGCGTGATCACCAGCGCCGGCATCCTGCTGGCCGCGGTGTTCGCCGTCCTCGGCGTGCTGCCGCTGGTCGTCCTGGCCCAGATCGGTGTCATCATCTGCGTCGGTGTGCTGCTGGACACCCTGGTCGTGCGCACCGTCCTCGTCCCGGCCATCGCGTTGATCCTCGGCGACCGGTTCTGGTGGCCGCGGCGGGTGGCTCCGGTGGAGCGAGCGTGAGTGGTGACCCGGCCAGTCCCGGCGATCTCATGACCTCCGCAGGCCGGGAGCGGGTCGCGGTCGTCGGCTCCGGGGTCTCGGGGCTCACCGCGGCATACCTCCTCTCCCGGGCCCACGACGTGACCCTCTTCGAGGCCGATGATCGGCTGGGTGGACACGCGCACACGCACTCGGTCGCCGGGTCCTCAGGACCGGTGGCGGTCGACTCGGGCTTCATCGTCTTCAACGACCGGACCTATCCCGTTCTGCGTCGGCTCTTCGCCGAGCTCGGGGTCAGCGGGCGGCCGACCGAGATGTCGATGAGCGTGCGTGATGACCGGTCTGGCATCGAATTCGCCGGCGGCAGAGGGCTTCCCGGGTTTGTCGCTCGGCCGGGGCAGTTGGCGCGGGGCTCCTATTGGCGGATGCTGACGGAGGTCCGGCGGTTCCACCGGCTGGCCCGGGTGTTCCTTGAAGGCAGCACCGACGAGGATCCCACGACGTTCGGTCAGTTCATCCGCGCCGCGCGATTCGGTCCCGACTTCGTCCGCCTGTATGCCGTGCCCGTCGTCGCGTGTGTCTGGTCCACTGGGGGAGGGGACGCGCTCGACTACCCGGCCCGCTACCTGTTCCGGTTTCTCGACCACCACGGGATGCTGTCGATCGGGGACTCGCCGCAGTGGTTCACGGTGGTCGGTGGGTCGCGGACCTATGTCGACGCGATCGCCGCGCGATTGCCGGACGTCCGCTCCGGGCGGCCGGTCCGGGTCGTGCAGCGGCATGCTGACGGGGTCTCGGTGATCGATGCGTCGGGAGGCCGCACCGAGGTCGACCGGGTC
>JAKOYE010000202.1 GCA_029780675.1 Actinomycetes bacterium | reverse complement strand
GGGGCGATGCCAGAACAGCAGGTGCAGCCAGCGTCCGGACGGGTTCGCGGCGGCCTCGGTGCGCTCCACGGCCTTGCGGATGGCATCGACATTGGCCAGCGCGCGGCGGTCGAGGGCGGACTTGTCCAGCCCGTCCAGCGCACCGTCCGACAGCGACACGTTCAGCCCGGGCAGGTCGAGGAGCTCGCGCAGCTCCTTGGTCGTGAAGGGTGCGTGCTGGGGGCCGCGGCGTCCGATCAGGTAGACGTCGTGTCCGGACGCCGCCGCCTCACGGTGGGCGTCCAGTTCGGCCAAGACCTCCTGGGGCATGTCGGTCGTGGCCAGCGCGGCAACGTCCTTGAGCACGACCCGCGCCACGTCGACCGCAACGTTGCCGACCCCGATGACGGCCACGGCGTCGGCGTCCGCGAGCGACTGGTGCGCGGCGTCCGGATGCCCGCCGTACCACTCGACGAACTCGCGTCCGGAGCGCGACCCGTGCAACTCCTCGCCGGGGATGTCGAGCAGCAGATCACCGCCGGCGCCGAACGCCAGGATCACCGCGTCGTAGGCCTCGCGGAGGTCGTCCAGCGGCAGGGTGACGCCGACGTCGACGAGGCCATAGAAGCCGACCCGGTCGTGGCGGAGGACCTTCTCCAACGCGTCGCCGACCAGCTTGATGTTGCCGTGATCAGGGGCGACGCCGTAGCGGAGCAGTCCGAACGGGGTCGGCAGCCGGTCGTAGAGGTCGACGCGTTCGACGCCGTCGTCGGCGGTCAGGGCTTGGGCGGCGAAGAGGCCGCTCGGTCCGGCTCCGACGATGGCCACGCGAAGGCCACGCGGTTGGCTCAGCTGGGGACGATCATCGGCCTCGGGCACGGCGCCAGCCTAACGCCCGCTGTTTCGGCGCGTGCCCCGCGGTGGACCGCTCGTCTGGAATCACGTCCGCATCGGGCACTCGATTCTGCGCTCTCAGTGTCGATTCTGCACGGCCATCGCGGCTGGACGCCCGTGAGGGGGCGCACATCAGGGTTCCGGTGTTGATCGTGAGAGGGTCTCGGCGGCGCTTGAAGACTGGACGGTAACGGCGCTCGAAAAGTGAACACTCTCAAGGATTGGAGTGTGATCACTGTGGAGGACTGGGCGTTGATCAGGAGGCTGGCGGCGGAGGGGGTGCCCAAGGCTCAGATCGCAGCGAGGTTGGGGGTTTCCCGGACGACGGTGGTGAAGGCCGTGGCGTCGGCCGCCCCGCCGAGGTATGAGCGCAGGCCGAAGCCGACGTCGTTCACGCCGTACGAGGCGCGGGTGCGGCAGTTGCTGGCCGATACCCCGGACATGCCTGCGACGGTGGTGGCGGAGCGGGTCGGCTGGGAGGGGTCGATCCGGTGGTTCCGTGACAACGTGAATCGGCTACGTTCCGAGCAGCGGCGGGTCGACCCGGCCGACCGGTTGGTGTGGGCGGCGGGCGATGCGGCGCAGTGCGACTTGTGGTTCCCCCCGCGGAAGATCCTGCTCGAGGACGGCAGCCGCACGCTGTTGCCGGTGCTGGTGGTCACCGCCGCTCACAGCCGGTACACGGTGGCCCGGATGATCCCGACGCGGAAGACCGAGGACCTGTTGCTGGGCAGTTGGGCGTTGATCCGGCAGTTGGGTCGAGTGCCGCGTCGCCTGATCTGGGACAACGAGCCCGGGATCGGCCGCGGGTCACGGCGGGCGCACGGGGTGGCCGAGTTCGCCGGCACGCTGGCGACCCGGATCGTGCAGCTCAAACCGCATGACCCCGAATCGAAGGGCATCGTGGAGCGCCGCAACGGGTTCTTCGAAACGTCGTTCATGCCGGGTCGGCAGTTCACCTCGCCGGCCGACTTCAACGACCAGTTCACCGACTGGCTGGCCACGGCGAACCAGCGGGTCGTGCGGACCCTCGGGGCACGACCGGTCGACTTGGTCGAGGTCGACAAGGCGGGGATGCTGCCGTTGCCGCCGACGGTGTTGCACCTGGGCTGGCGGCACCAGATCCGGCTGGGCCGCGACTACTACGTGCGCCTCGACACGTGCGACTACTCCGTCGACCCGTCCGCGGTCGGTCGGACCGTGGACGTCACCGGCGACCTGGACCGGGTCCGGGTCAAGCTCGCCGGGCGGCTGGTCGCCGACCACGAACGTGTGTGGGCCCGCCGGATGACGGTCACCGACCCGGCCCACGTCACGGTCGCGGGCCAGTTGAGGCGCGCCTACCAGTCACCCCGCCTGGTCGCCACCCACGACGACCTGGGCCGGGACCTGGCCGACTACGACCGGGCTTTCGGCCTGGACCAGGAGGTGAGCAGCCGATGAGCGACAAGGCCCCCGAGGCGATCAAGCAGATCCACCACCTCGCGGCCGCGTTGAAGGCACCGCGGATCACCGACACCGCTGCCCGGCTGGGCGACCACGCCCGCGCCAGTCACTGGACCCACGAGGAGTACCTGGCTGCGGTCCTGGAACGTGAGGTGTCAGCCCGCAACGCCTCCGGCGCCGAGCTCCGGATCCGCGCGGCTGGCTTCCCCGGCCGCAAGACCCTTGATGAGTTCGACTTCGACCACCAACCCGGCGCTCGTAACGTGATGGCACTGATGTCGGGCGCCTACCTGGCCGAGCACCGCAACGTGGTCCTCCTCGGACCGCCCGGCACTGGGAAGACCCATGTGGCGATCGGCCTCGGGATCGCCGCTTGCCGGCAAGGGCACCGGGTGCTGTTCGCCACCGCGACCGACTGGATCACCCGGCTAACCGAGGCCCACGCCCGCGGCCGGCTGCCCGGCGAACTCACCCGGCTCCGCCGCTACGGGCTGATCATCGTCGACGAGGTCGGCTACCTGCCCTTCGAACAAGACGCCGCGAACCTGTTCTTCCAACTCGTGTCGTCGCGTTACGAACACGCCTCCCTGATCCTCACCTCGAACCTGCCGTTCAGCGGCTGGGGCGGCGTGTTCGGTGACCAGGTCGTCGCCGCCGCCATGATCGACCGCATCGTCCACCATGCCGACGTCATCGCCCTCAAAGGCGCCAGCTACCGGCTCCGTGACCGCGGCATCGACACCCTGCCCAGCATCAGAGCCGAACAAGACCACGGCTAAACTGCCGACAACCGTTCACTTTTCGCGCGCCGAAACTGTTCAGTTTTCGAGCGCCGTCGACACGATTCCCTGGATCTCGGGAGAATCGCCTTCCACTGCCACGCGAGATGCAACGCGCAAAGGTGCCGAGGAGCGAATCCGAACGTCACGCTAAGCGTTTCCTGAGGATCTTGGCTATCTCTTCTTCGCAGGTTTCAGGTGGTACTAGAGACTTTGCGGTGGTTCGGCACACTAATCACACGGGTGTTATTCGCTGGGGCATCGTTGCTTGTGGTAGCAGGTTTCACGCTGTCCAGACGGGATTCTCGCCTCAATCGAGGGATGCCTGCGAAGCCGTGCCCCGGGAGGGGCGGCATCAATAGAACACGTGTTTATTATCTGCTGGACAGGGCGCAACTCTCAGGTTGGCAGGTGTGGTGGTGGAGACTTGAGAGTTGGGATTTCCGATCGAATCGGCTAGGGGCCGACGAATCGGCGCGCGCCCGCAAAATAGGCGTTCTTTGCATCTTCGTCCAGTGATTGCTGGACGACTCCGTAGGCCGTCCCGCGCGCATGCACCCCTGCCCGTTGCCGATGTACATGGACACGTGCCCCACCGGGCTGTACCAGAACACCAGGTCCCCGGGCTTCAGGTCCGCGCGGGCGACGGGCGTACCGGAGCAACCCTGGACGGTCAATCGAGGGTTTCCCGGCCGCCGGCGGTCGTCGATCGGCCTTCGACCAGCACCCAGGAGTCGTCCAGGTCGGCGATCCAGCCGTCGCAGCGTCCCCAGGCGGTCTC
>JAKOYE010000199.1 GCA_029780675.1 Actinomycetes bacterium | reverse complement strand
GAGGTCCTTGATGTCGTCCGGGAGGACGAAGGTGCGGCCCTGGCTGATCGCCCAGGTCTTGGCGCATCGCACGAAGGCCAGGCAACCGCGGACCGACAGACCCAGACGGACGTGGGTGTGCCGCCGCGACTCCTCGGCAAGGTGGCTGATGTAGGCGAGGATCGCGGGGTCGACGTGGACCGCGTTGGCGAGCGTCGACATTTGAGCAACCGCGTTGGCCGAGATGACCGGAGTCACCGTGGCGCTGCGGTCGCGGGTCGCGGCCTGGGCGAGCAACTCAACGGTGACCGTGTGATCGGGGTAACCGATGCTCGTCTTCATGAGGAACCGGTCGAGCTGCGCCTCGGGCAGTCGGTAGGTGCCGGCCTGCTCGATGGGGTTCTGGGTCGCGATGACCATGAAGGGCCGGCCGACGCTGTGCGGAACCCCGTCGACGGTGACCCGGCCCTCCTCCATGACCTCGAGGAGGGCTGACTGGGTCTTCGGCGAGGCCCGGTTGATCTCGTCCGCGAGAACGATCGTCGCGAAGATCGGCCCGCTCTTGAACTCGAAGCTCTGCCGCTGCTGATCGTAGATCGTCACACCGGTGACGTCGCTGGGCAGCAGGTCCGGGGTGAACTGGATCCGGCTGTGGCTGCCTTGGACTGTGTTGGCCAAGGCGCGCGCCAGCTGGGTCTTGCCGGTGCCCGGGTTGTCCTCGAGGAGCAGATGTCCCTCGGACAACAGACAGGTGAGGGCGAGTCGGACCGGACGGTCCTTGCCACGAACGGCCACCTCGACGTTCGCTACCAATTGGTCGAACGTCGTGGCAAACCACGCGGCCTGTTCAGCAGAGATGGTCATCGGATTCCCTTCTTGAAGGTTAAGCATTTGCCGTCACCAGGCCACATGAGGAGAATCCACTCCCCCGCAATTAACCCACACCTCGCCCTTATATCCGGCCCAACTTAAGGTGTTTCCACTGAAGTCGCCGTTCTTGGTGCCGGTGGTATAGATGAAAATCGTCTGCCCCGCGTAAATTCCTGTACTTGGCTTGACGTACGAAGAGCACGTGTATGACACTCCCGAAAATCCGGAAGTGCTGGCCATGATGTAAGGACAGAGGCCACCAGTCGCGTAGTAGGTACATCCGGAACTTGGGCTAAGGCCTCCCTTCCATGCCGTCACGGACTTGGGCGGAAGGGGTGGAGGTGGCGTCGTGACGTGGTCGGGGCCACGGTTGACAGCGGGACGGCCCCTACCGCTGCTGTCTGTGAGCGCCAGGTAGAAGTCGCTGCTGTAGCTCCAGCCGACGTCGCCAATGTTGAGCGTTGTCGAGTAGTTGTCGGTGAAGTCAGCGCCGTGTGACCAACCACGGTCGTTGGTGAGCGACAAGTGCACAGGACGCCCGCCACCGTTGGCGGACACGTTGACAAAGACCGTGTTCCCACTCGTATACGCATCGAACGCCGAAACGCTCGGGTTGGTGTACGGCTTCTGCGAGGCCGAGTTGCTGTTCGTGCCGCATGCGGTCTCGTTGCAGACGACTGCGGTGTAGGTATGCGAATTGCCGTCGTAGGCGGCTGCGAAGGTCTGGCTCGACGATTGCCCGCCAGCGGGACTTTCGGTCTTCGACGACTTGACCGTGCCACCTTCATAGATCTTCACCGTCGAGCCTGCTCCGCGGGCCGACACTGTCGTGTAATTGACAGTGATCGAGTTGATCGAGCCCGGCTCTGGAGCCGAGAGCGTCGTGATCGACATCGGGGTGCCGATCGCTTTGAAGGTCGCCGCCGAGCCGGCAGTCGTGTGCGCGGCACCGCCGGTCGCGTTTGTGGCGGTCACCGCATACTGGTAGGTCGTCCCGTCGTAGGTCACCCCGTCGTCGTTACAACTCGTCGCGGTGACATTGCTGCACACCGTCTTGGGGCCGGAGCCTCCAGTACGGTTCACCGTGTAGGTGACCGGCCCTGGGCCGTTAGGGTCGACCGCGGGCCAGGTGAGCCGGACGGCGGCGGATGCCCCCCCTGCCATGGCGACTGAACTGACCGTGGGTGCCGCCGGCTTGCCCGGTGCCCCGGAGGACTGCCCCTGCGTCGTGGCGGGAGGACCCGCGGAGTAGGTGTTGATCGCGACGATCGTGAAGTCGTACTTGTTGTTGTTTGCCAAGCCGGTCACGGTCGCCGTTGTCGCCGGCGCCTGGACAGGCATAGCCCCGCCGCCGGACCAGGTGATTCTGTACGACTTGACATCGCTGAACTCGCCAGCGACGGCATTCCACGTCAAGGTCAGCGTGTGGTCGGCTGGGTTGCTTGCCTTGAAATTCGTCACCGCCGTAGGCGCCTGGTCAGGTTGAGCCTGCGCGGACGCATCACTGTCTGGACCCCACCCGGCCTTGTTATGGGCCTTGACCTTGAAGTGGTAGAAGTTCCCGTTCACCAGGCCGGCGGTGACGTTGCACGGGCTGGCTTGGCAGGTCTGGGTCTTGCCCGTCTCGACCACGGTCACCTGGTATTGGTCGATGGGTGCACCGTGGTTGTCCGGCACCGTCCATGACAGGTTGACCGCGCGGGACTGCACGACCGTCCCGATCTGCGGAGTCCCAGGCTTGTCCGGGACTCCGAAGACTGTGATGGTGACCGTCCCGGTCACGTGCCGGTCGGTCCGGGTGAGGTCTGCAACGTCGGTGGCGACCACTTTGAAGACCATCGTTCCGAAGGAGTCCTTCCCCGGCGTGATCGTCAGAGTCCCGCCGGAGTGGGTCTCCGTGGACGGCATACCCGAGACCGGCGTCACGGAAACCACCCCGTAGACGGGATCGACGAAGCGCGAGCGTACGTACTTGGCCAACTGCACGGTCGCGGCCGTGCCCTGCTGGATCCCGTCGAGGTTGACCGCCGCGAAGCTCGCCTTAGGCAGGGCCAGGACCTCGATCGGAATCACTGCCGGCACGGACTTGGAACCAGCCACAGTGACCTTCAGCTCGCCTGTCGACCCCGGGACTGCTGAGCCAGCCGCAGTCACCGTGATCTTGGCTTCGCCGCTGCCATCGGCCTTGACTCCCGCG
>JAKOYE010000184.1 GCA_029780675.1 Actinomycetes bacterium | reverse complement strand
GGCCAGTTGGCTCTCCAACTCGACGATCTGGCTGATGTTCTGGGTCTGGCTCATCAGCGCTCGCACCCGCTCGATGCTCGCCTTCTTCGTCGCGATGCGCGACTCGGTGTCGACGTATGCCGCGGTGACGTCATCGCTCGCGCTGGCCCGCTGCACGACGGTGCCGAGTTTCGAGAGTTGATCCAAGGCGGCGTCGAGCCGATCGGTCGGGATCGACAGCACCAACTGGCCGTAGTTGCCGACCCGTCGCACCGGCGCGGTCGCCTTCCCACCGATCGCGGGATCGGCGCTCGGTGCCACGTCGGTCGCGTTGACCGTCTCGCTGGCGACCGCTCCGCCCAAGCCGGCTGCAACGCCACGCACGGCGGCTGCGGCAGTCTCGACGGAGGTGACGGTGAGATAGATGCTCGCGGTGCGGATGATCTTGGTGTCCACGAGTGCTGCTTCGCCCACTGACGCGACGTCAGGAGCCGACAGTTTGGCGTCGGCCGCCGCAGCAGCACCGACAGCGGCGCCGGGCGCCGGAACCGGCGCAACGGCCACTCCGCCCTCGCGAGCGGCGTTCGTGCTGGTCGGTGACGACCCGCTGGAGCAGGCCCCCAGGGCGAGGAGCGCGGCAACGGTGAGAGCGGCTGGTCGCAACCGGCGGGACACGGCATACGAGAACATCGGGGTCCTCCTCGGGCGGGCCGGACGGGGCCGGCGATGGAGCGTTCGGCCCTTGGAGGGGGACCCGCCCGGGTGTGGTTCCCAGGCGCGCGTCTCGATCAGGTCTCGATCAGGTGCGAGGTTCCAACGTCAGGCAGACCGAGTTGATGCAGTAGCGCTGATCGGTGGGCGTGCCATAGCCCTCGCCCTCGAAGACGTGGCCCAGGTGGGAGCCGCAGCCGGCGCACCGGACCTCGACGCGGGGCCGACCGGGGATCGAGCGGTCCTCGATGTATTCGACGCGGTCCCCGGCGAGCGGCTCGAAGAACGACGGCCAACCGCAGTGCGAATCGAACTTCGACTCGCTGCGGAACAGTTCCGCACCGCAGGCCCGGCAGGAGTAGACCCCGTCGGTCTTCGTGTCGGTGTACTCGCCGGTGAACGGGCGTTCGGTGCCCGCCTCCCGCAACACGTGGAACTCGGCCGCCGAGAGCTTGGCCCGCCACTGGGTGTCGGTGAGTTGCACGGCATACCGCCCCGGGGTGGGGACGGCGTCGGCGGGCGGGACGGACTGCGTGGAGGTGGGGTCGGTCATGGTGGGGATAACGCACGAAGGCCCCGGGATCGTCCCCGGGGCCTTCGTGCGCTCGGATCCGAGCCGGTCAGATGCCGGT
>JAKOYE010000161.1 GCA_029780675.1 Actinomycetes bacterium | reverse complement strand
GCCGGAGTACCTCGAATCCGGGGCTCCGGGCCGCGGGAACGTCTTCGTCCGGCTTCCGGGCCGGGCGCCGAACCACGGGGAAAGCCCGCGCGGCGCCCTGCTGATCCACGGGCACCTCGACGTCGTGCCGGCCGAGGCCGCTGACTGGAGCGTGCACCCGTTCTCCGGTGCCGTCTCGGACGGTTACGTGTGGGGCCGCGGTGCGGTCGACATGAAGGACATGTGCGGGATGATGCTGGCCGTCGCCCGCCACTTCAAGCGCGCTGGGATCGTCCCGCCGCGCGACCTGGTGTTCGCCTTCGTCGCCGACGAGGAGCACGGCGGTGAGTACGGGGCGCACTGGCTGGTCGAACACCGCCCCGATCTGTTCGACGGCGTCACCGAAGCAATCGGCGAGGTCGGCGGGTTCTCGATCACGGTGCCCCGCAAGGACGGGGGCGAACGCCGGCTCTACCTGATCGAAACCGCCGAGAAGGGCCTGCTGTGGATGCGGCTGACCGCCCGCGGCCGGGCCGGTCACGGCTCGATGGTGCACGATGACAACGCCGTCACGGCCCTCGCCGATGCCGTCGCCCGGCTGGGCCGCCACGAGTTCCCGATGGTGCTGACCGACACCGTCGAACAGTTCCTCGCCGCGGTGACCGAGGAGACCGGGCTGAGCTTCGACACCAACGATCTCGAGGGTTCGGTGGCCAAACTCGGCCCGATGGCCAGGATGCTCGGCGCCACCCTGCGCGACACCGCCAACCCGACGATGCTGAAGGCCGGCTACAAGGCCAATGTCATCCCGGCGAGCGCGGAGGCGGTCATCGACTGCCGCGTCCTGCCCGGGCGGCAGGCCGCCTTCGAACGCGAGGTCGACGAGATCATCGGCCCGGACATCACCCGGGAGTGGATCTCCGAACTGTCCTCCTACGAAACCACTTTCGACGGGGACCTCGTCGATGCCATGAGCAGCGCCGTGCTCGCCGTCGATCCGGGCGCCCGGACGGTCCCGTACATGTTGTCCGGGGGCACCGACGCGAAGGCCTTCGCCAAACTCGGCATCCGGTGTTTCGGGTTCGCGCCGCTGCGACTCCCACCGGATCTGGACTTCTCCGCCCTGTTCCACGGCGTCGACGAGCGGGTTCCGGTCGAGGCGCTGCACTTCGGCACCCAGGTGCTCGAACACTTCCTGACCCACTGCTGATCCCCGACCCACCGCTGATCCGCGAAAGGCACTTCCGATGGCCAGCTCTGACAACCCCGCATCCAACCCCGCCTACAACCCCTACGACCTCCTCCCCGAGCTGCCCGGGTTCACCCTGACCAGCGCCGATATCACCGACGGTCAGCC
>JAKOYE010000118.1 GCA_029780675.1 Actinomycetes bacterium | reverse complement strand
CTGATGCTGTTCTCGCTGGGAAACGTGGTGGGTTCCCAGGCGTTGGGGGTGCAGTTCAGCCGCCGGGACAAGGACGCGCTGTACCACTTCTGGCGGTACGTCGGGTTCCTGCTGGGCGTCGACGCCGAGTTACTCCCCGCCGACGAAGCCGACACCTGGCGGCTGCTCTGGCTGCAGGCGGACTACGAGTTCCGCCCGGACGAAGACTCAATCCGTCTGGGCCAGGCCCTGCGTGCGGCGCTGGGACCGCTGGCCGTCGGCAGGAGCGAGCATCCGGCGGCTCAGGCCGCACGGACCCTCACCACCGAATTGCTTTGCGCCTACAGCAGATTGATCCTCGGACCGTCCAACGCCGACGCCCTGCAGCTGCCCGACAACAAGATCGCGCAGGCAATGGTGGCGAGCCTGGTGGCGACCAACTACACCCTGCGCTATCCGATGCGATTCGTGCCCGGTCTCGACCGGGTGTGGGAATCCGTGGGCCGGTGGAACATCGAGAGGTTCGCCACCCAGGCCTTGCGCAGAAACCGCGGCGATCGCAGCTACCGCCGTCACGACACCCTCGGCGGTGTGGCGACTGAGCCCCGGAAAGCCAGGGCCGCCGGCCAGCGCTGACGGATCTCCGTCCTAGCGCACGGGCTCCCAGTGCGCCCATTCCGGACCGAAGTCCAGAACCACCTGCGGCACATTGGCGTTCCTGACGATCTCCATGTAGTGCTCCCGCCAGCCCCACCACGCGCAAATGTGGAAGATGTGCTGCTGCCAGCCCAGCGTGTAGGTGTCGGGCACGACTTCGCCCTTGTTCTCCGGCGCGAACACGGCGACCGCCAGCAGACCGAGGGCCGCTGAGGCGCGCAACCGCAGGCGCCCGCGGGAGATGTGGAACATCGGGACGCCGTCGACGTGCGGGGTGATCTCACAGCCCGCCGGCAGTTCGTCCTCGTGACCGTCGAGGAAGCGGTGCACCCCGTAGAGGACGTCGGCGATATCGGGTCGGCCGTCCGGCAGTTCGGTCTGGACGGGGACCGGGAACCGGGAGGCCCGGAAGTCGAAGTCCGAGGCGGTCATGGCGCCGAAGACGTCGAGCTCGTCGCGGAGAGTCCGCTTGAAGCGGGCGGCCACACCGAGGGTCGGATACCGCTTGCGCCCCGTCTCGGCGACGGCGTCGAACGCCTGCGACACCGATTTGTTCCACTCCTTGGCGCTCCAGTGATCCAGTGATCTCCGAACGTGGTCTCCAACAGTCACACCCGGGAGGATAGCCGCAAACCCGGTTCACCGATCACCCGGCCCGCGCCGGTCACCGCCGCTCAGGCGATGGTCATCCCGCCGTCGACGACGATGGTCTGACCGGTCACATAGCCGGCGGCGGGTGATGCCAGCCAGACCGCGGTGGCGGCCAATTCCTCGGAGTCACCGAGCCGGCCCATGATCACCCGCGGCAGCAGGCTGTCCAGATACCCCGGCTTGAGTTCGTCGGTCATCTCGCTGGCGAAGAACCCCGGCGCGAGTGCGTTGACCCGGATGCCCTTGCGTCCACTCCACTGTTGGGCCAGATCCCGGGTCATCCCGATGACCGCGGCCTTGGAGGCGCTGTAGGCGGCCTGCGGCAGTCCCGCCGTGGTCAGGCCCAGCACACTGGCGATGTTGACGATCGCGCTGCCCGGCTGCATCACCCGTCCGCAGGCCTGCGCCATCCAGTAGGAGCCGTGCAGGTTCACCTCCACCACCGCGCGGAACTCCTCGGGCGTCTCGCGGGTGGCCGGGACGGCGGTGCCCACCCCGGCGTTGTTGATCAGCACGTCGACGCGTCCGAATTCGGACATCGCCGCGTCCACCAACTGCTGGCACTGCTCGGGGTCGGCCACATCGGTCTTGCGGCTGTGGACCCGCCGACCCGCCTGCTCCACCAGCGCGGCCGTGCCGGCCATCTTCTCCACCCGGCGCGCGCCCAGCACCACATCGGCACCGGCCTCGGCGAAAGCCCGGGCGAAGGCAACACCGAGGCCCGAGGACGCGCCGGTGACGATCGCGACCTTGCCGTCCAGGCGGAACAGGTCCGGCACGCTCACGACGCTCCACCCTTCGGGCCGGGCGCACTGCCCTTCGGCGCGCGCAGCACCTGTCGGGCGATGGCGTACTTGTGCACCTCAGTGGGGCCGTCGTAGAGCCGGAACGCGCGCATGTCGGAGAAGATCATCCCGACCGGGGTCTCATCGGAAATCCCCATACCGCCGAGAATCTGGACACACCGGTCCGCGACCTTGAACAACTCTTCGGAGACATAGGCCTTCACCATCGAACTCTCGTGACGACCCTTGGCGCCGTTGTCCAGCGTCCAGCACGCCCACCAGATTCCGAGCCGGCACTGCTGAATCGCGATCTCGTTGTCGGCCAGCATGAAACTGACACCCTGATGCTCGGCGATGGGCTTGCCGAAGGCCGTGCGGGTCCGGGCGTGCTCAACGGCGATGGACTGCACCCGTTCGGCCGCACCGAGCCAGCGCATGCAGTGCGTGAGCCGTGCCGGCGCGAGCCGCATCTGGGCATAGCGAAGCGCCTGGCCCACCTCGCCGAGGACCGCCGCGGCGGGCAGGCGGAGGTTGTCGAAGCGCACCACGCCGTGGCCCTGGACGTAGTTGCGGTCCATGGTGTCCATGACCCGCTCGATCACGATGCCCGGTGTGCGGCCGTCGCAGAGGAACAGCGTCGGGCCGCCGGCGTTGTGCCCGTTCGGCGCGACCCGGGCCATCACGATCCAGGTGCGCGCGCCGTCGGCACCGGTGATCAGCCACTTACGGCCGTTGATGACGTACTCGGAGCCGTCGAAGACCGCTTCGGTACTCAGCTGATCGGGGTCCGAACCGGCTCCGCCGGGTTCGGTCATCGCGAACACCGAGCGCTGCCGGCCGTCGATCACCGGGACGAGGAACTCCTCGGCCTGCTTCTCGGTGGCGATCTTGGCCAGCAGGTACATGTTGCCCTCGTCGGGGGCGGCACAGTTCAGCGCCACCGGCCCCAGCGTCGACCACCCCGCGGCCTCGTAGAGCACCGCCTGATCGCAGTGCGAGGGCTCCCAACCGCCGAACCGCCGAGGGGCCTGGAAGGTCAACAGCCCGGCGTCGCGGGCCAGGCCCACCAACTCGGTGCGGAGGTCCTCATTCGGCCCGTGCCGGGTAAGCCGGGGGTCGCGCTCGAAGGGGACGATCCGCTCGGCCACGAAGGCGCGGATCTCGTCGCGCCGGACGGCCACCTCGGCCGGTATCTCGAAGTCGATCATCGCTCCCCTTCCTCCCGCGCCGAAGGCGCGCCATCCATGATCTGGTGCGCCCGCTCGAACAGTCGCACCGTGGCGATGTGCAGGATGTCTCCGACGTCGCGGGGCGCCAGACCGGCCGCGGCCCGGGCGTTGGTGCCCTCCAGGATGATGCCCAGCTTGAAGCAGGCCAGCACGGTGTACCAGTCGATATCGGACAGGTCGCGGCTGGTGTTCTGCGCGTAGCGCTCGACGAGTTCGGCGGGGGTGGCCAGGCCGCCGGCCGTCATCAGCTCATTGGGCAGGACGGGCTCCAGACCGGGGCGATACCAGGTCGCCAGCATCCAGCCCAGGTCCAGAAGCGGGTCGCCGATGGTGCACATCTCCCAGTCGACGATCGCCACCACCTCAGGTCCGGTGCGGGAGAACATCACGTTGGCGGCGTGGTAGTCGCCGTGCATGATGCCGGGGGCGAAGGTGCGCGGCTGGCGTTCGCGCAGCCATCTCGCCACCGCGTCGACGTCACCGATGTCCGGCCCCGGGTAGTTGTCGAACTTGGCGTAGGACTCCAGTTCCGAAAGCCACCGCGGGACCTGACGATCCAGGAAGCCCTCCGGCTTGCCGAAGTCCGCCAGGCCGACCGCGACATGGTCGACGGCACCCAGTCGCGCCGCGGCATCCGCCATCGAGAGTCCCATGCCGTGCCGGACGCCGGCGTCGGAGGCGTGCAGGTCCGGCAGTCCCGCGCCGGCGTTGAATCCGGAGACCGGTTCCATCAGGTAGAACACCGCGTCGCCGAGCACCGACGGGTCCTCGCAGACCGCGATCAGCGCGGCATGCGGGACGTCCGTGCCGGCCAACGCCCGCAGCACCCGGGTCTCGCGCAGGATGACGCTGTTGCTGACCGGTCGCAGGTGGCGGGGGCCACGGCGGAACACGTACTCGCGGCCCGAACGGGTGAATCGCAGCATGATGTTCTGCGTGCCGCCGGTGATCTCGGCGACGTCCTGCAGCGGACCCTCGCCCAGGCCCTGCGCGGACATCCAGTCGGCCACCTTCGCCAGTTCCGGGGTCAGGTGCTCCACGCAGGCGAAGCTACCTCACGGCTGGTGACCCAGACCTTTCGACCACGGCATCCGGGCGTCGATGGTGTGGAAGATCGTCCATCCCACCAGGGTTCCCAATGCGATCGAAAGGATCGCCGCTCCGGTGTTCGCCAGGCTGGTGGCGCCGGGGCCACCACCGGCGGCCGCCTCGCCCACGGCTTCGAAGCTCAACGCACCGGGCACCAGCGACCAGAACGCAGCCAGCATCATCACGATGGCCGGCGGGGAGGTCCTGATCCTGGCCGCGAGCATCGAGAACGGCACCGCGACGATCGCGCCGACGAAGCCGGAATGGCTGGCGGACATGAAAACTCCGGCCGCCGCCTGGGACAGCAGCGCAACACCGATCGCGGCCATCAGCCACCACAGCGATCCGCGCGGCGCGGACAGGTACACGTAGAGACCCAGGGACACCACCACGATGGCGAGATACAGCGACCACGGGCCCATCAGCGTCGACGGGGTCTGCGCCGCCACCTCGCCACCGGCGAGGTGCAGTCCGATGGCCACCCCGAACACCAGTAGGGCCAACTGCGACATCCCGTAGACGAGCCGGCTGGAGCCCGAGATGATCTGCGAGCTCGCCAGTTCCATCGCACCGATGGTCAGCGACATGCCCGGCAGGGTCGCTACCAGGGCAGGACTGATGACCCGTAGCAATCCGTCGTTGGCGGCGGCGTCGAGGAACGTGACGGCCATCACGGTGACGATGGCGGCGGCGATGGTCGGCAGCACCGGCATCAGCGACGGGAACGGCCGGCTGATCTGAACGACCGTTCCGACGACCAGACCCAGTAACAGATACGCGGGCAGTGCCGCCCACGTCGGGTTGATCACCATGCCGAAACCGATTGTGGTGAGCGCATATCCGAGGATCGTGGGCACCGGGCCGAACCGCGGCGAGAGATTGCGGGCGGCCCGCACCGCGTCGATCGCGTCGGACGGGCTGATTGCGCCGGCGGCGGCCAGGCTGGCGATGCCGTCGATGCGTCCGGCGGCATCGAGTTGCAGGGAGGAGTGCGTAGACCCCTCGATCTGGTAGCCGTCATCGCCGATCTGGATCAGCAGCATGGTCGGCAGTACGACGACGCGGACGGGTTCGGAGGTGTAGCGGGACGCGATCTGCAACAACCGGGCCTCCACGACCGGAGTCGGCTGGGCGACCTCCACCAAGGCGATGCCGATGTCGCGCAGCATCGCTGCGACTTCCATCGGGTCGTAGTGATCCGGGGAGTTCAGCGGTGCCGGCTGGTCCTTGCGCAGCGCGTCGACGATGCGCCGGCGCCGGTCCCGTCCGCTCACGCCGTCGCCGCGGGATTACCCGCCGGCCCGCCCGGAGCGGCCTGCTGTTCCTGACGGGCCTTCTCCCCCTGCCAGGGCAGGTAACCGGTGACCTCCAGTTGCAGGGAGTAACTCAGGAACGTTCGGATCAGGACGATCGCGCCCAGGATCGCCACACTGCGCAGATCGGGGGTGAGCGCCACCGTGCGGATGATGTCGGCGGCGACCAGGAACTCCAGACCGAGCAGAATCGAGGCACCCAGTTGACGCCGCAGCGGGCGATAGATTTCGACCTTCTTGCCCAGTTTGGTGGCCGCGATGACCACCGAGCCGAGCGCGCCGAGTGCGATCACGGCGACGCCGACGGCGTCCATACCCCGGCCGACCGTCTCGATGAACTCCAACAGCCCCACCGGCAGAAGTGTATGGAGCCGCGGCCCGGATCCGGTCCGGACGCGCCAACACAGCGTGGGCACAGCCGAGGCATAGGTTCGGCCCACGACCGCGGCCATACTTGACCCATGAGGTCATCGGGTGGGGAGCGGGTTACTCTCCGCCGGGCCGACGGCAACCCGATCAAGGTGCTGGTGGTCGACGACGAGGCCGTCCTGGCGGAGATGGTGTCGATGGCACTGCGCTACGAGGGCTGGGAGATCACGACCGCGGCCGACGGCACCTCCGCGCTGGCGGCGGCCCGCGCCGTCCGCCCCGATGCGGTCGTCCTCGACGTGATGCTGCCGGACATGAGCGGTTTGGACGTGCTGAGCCGACTCCACGCACAGAACCCCGAACTGCCGGTGCTGCTGCTCACCGCCAAGGACGCGGTCGAGGACCGGATCGCCGGACTGGCCGCAGGCGGCGACGACTACGTCACCAAACCCTTCTCCCTGGAGGAGGTGGTGCTGCGGCTGCGTGGCCTGCTGCGGCGCACCGGGATCGCCACGTCCCCGGACAGTTCCCGGATCGTGGTGGGCGACCTGGTCCTCGACGAGGACAGCCACGAGGTGACCCGCGCCGGGGAGCCGATCACGTTGACCTCGACCGAGTTCGAGTTGCTGCGCTTCCTCATGCACAACCCGCGGCGGGTGTTGTCCAAGGCCCAGATTCTCGACCGGGTGTGGAGCTACGACTTCGGCGGCCGGTCCAACATCGTCGAGCTGTACATCTCTTACCTGCGCAAGAAGATCGACAGTGGCCGGGAGCCGATGATCCACACGCTGCGCGGATCCGGATATGTCCTCAAGCCGGCGGCGTAACCCACGGGTCGGCCCACGAATCTTCGCCTCGCTGCGGGCCCGGCTGCTGGTGGGCCAGGTGGCGCTGCTGGCCGGGGTCTGTATCGGCATCGCCGGGGTGACCCTGCTCGCGCTGCACCAGTACCTGGTCGGGGAGCTCGACGAGCAGCTGATGCACATCGCCCAGCGCTCGGCGATGATGGAACGCCGTATGCCGCCCCCACCGCCCCGGTGGCCCGGCGAGCCGATACCGATGCCGAGGCCCGGACCCGGCCCGGACTTCCTGGACGCCCCCGGCCAGCCGGTGGGAATGGTCGCGGCGGTCATCGACGAGGGACGGGTGACCAGGGCCGGCGCGCTGAATCGCGGGGCTGATCGCACGTCGGTATCCCCCACCGCGACAGTGCAATTGGCTCAGTTGGACCGGATCGGACATCCGGTCACCCGCACTCTCGACGGCCTCGGGCGCTACCGACTCATGTCGGCAACCGGCCGATCACCGGACACCATGGTGGTGATCGGGTTGAGCATGACCGATGTCACGCGGACCCTGGCCCGGGTGGCGACGATCTTCGCGGTGGTCACCGCCCTGGCGTTGGCCGTCGCCGTCGCGGCCGGGGTGCTGATCATCCGCCGGGCCCTGATGCCGCTGAACCGGGTTGCCGACGCCGCGGCCGAAGTCGCCGAACTGCCTCTGGACCGCGGCGAGGTGGCCTTGCCGGTGCGGGTTCCCGACACCGATACCGACCCCGACACCGAGGTGGGCCGGTTGGGCATGGCGGTCAACCGGATGCTGGACCACATCACCGCCGCCCTGGCGAGCCGCCAGGCCAGCGAGACCAGGGTGCGCCAGTTCGTCGCCGATGCCAGCCACGAGTTGCGCACCCCACTGGCCGCCATCCGCGGCTATACCGAACTGGCCCAACGGCATCGGGATCAGCTGCCGGCCGACGTGACACACGCGATGAACCGCGTGGAATCCGAGGCCGACCGGATGACACGCCTAGTGGAGGATCTGCTGCTGCTGGCGCGGCTGGACTCCGGCCGCCCGCTTGAGCAGACGACCGTCGATCTGTCCCGGTTGTGTGCCGACGCGATCGGCGACGCCCACGTCGCCGGTCCCGGGCAGCGGTGGAATCTCGAGCTGCCCGATGATCCCGTCCTGGTCACCGGGGACGAAGCACGGCTCTACCAGGTGGTCGCCAACCTGCTGACCAACGCCCGGGTGCACACCCCTGCGGGCACCACGGTGACCCTGGCGGTACGCACCGAGGCGGGCGCGGCTGTTCTCACCGTTACGGACGACGGGCCCGGCATCCCCGATGCGCTGTTACCCGAGGTGTTCGGGCGATTCGTCCGCGGCGACGCCTCCCGATCGCGCCGGGAGGGCTCGACGGGCCTCGGCCTGGCCATCGCGGCGGCGTTGGTGCGTGCCAACGGGGGCGAGATCTCGGTGGACTCTGTGCCGGGGCGAACAGTGTTCACCTTCCGACTGCCGGGGCAACGCAGAGAGCGCGAATAGGGCGGCCG
>JAKOYE010000154.1 GCA_029780675.1 Actinomycetes bacterium | reverse complement strand
GGGCGGGGGTACGGGGGCTGGCGTGGACGGTGCGGTGGCGCCGCCGGCAGGGGGTGGCGCGGGCGTGGTGGCCGGGATGGTGAGGGTTTGGCCGACGTCGATGACGTCGGGGTCGACCAGGTGTCCCCCACCGGGTTGGACGGTGTTCCGGCTGGCCTCGAAGATGAGCGGGTACTTGTCGGCATCCCCGAGCTCGCGTTTGGCGATCCCGGAGAGAGTGTCTCCCTTGCGGACGACGTACGTGTGGCTGCTCACGCCGGCTGGGGTGCTGGAGGGCATGACCAGGACGGTTCCGACGTGGATGAGGTCGGGGTGGGCGGCGACGGCTGGGTTGAGGTCGGCGATGTCATGCCAACGTTCGGAGTCGCCCAGTTCGCGTTCGGCGATCCCGGTGAGCGTGTCCCCGGGCCGGACGGTGTAGGTCGGCTTCGTGGCCGCTGCTGTCGTGGCGGCGGTGGGCGCCGGTGAGGTGGTGGGCGCACGGTCGACGGTGGTCGATACGGCCGATGGCGTGGCTGCGGATGCCGGGGACGGGGGCGCGGCCGTGGCGATGGTTGCCGAGGCGGGCGAGATGACGAACAGCAGCAGCGCGGCGGTGACGAGGCGGCGGGCCGCCCCTTGCGGCACGGATAGGCCCGGGCTGCGGGGGGCTGGCAGGCGGCGCAGCCGTGCGGTGATCTCGAGCAGGATGCTGCCGGTGAGGATGATCCAGGACGCCCATGCGATGACCTTGACGGCGCCCAAGGCGAGGGTGCCGTCGTCGGGGGTGGTGACGGCGGATCGGAGCTGCTCGAGGGTGGGCAGGGATCGAGGGATGGGGTTGGCTCCGAGAGCCAGCAGGGTGGCTGGGAGCCCGATGACGATGCCGAGCAGGATCAGGGTGGCCAGCAGGCCGATCAGGCGGGTGCGGGTTCTCATTGGGCGACTCCATCGACGGCGCGGTTCACTTGCACTTCGGCGTGGCCGGTGACGGTCAGGGTGCTGATGCCGATGATGCTGAGGAACTTGGTCGTGTAGGTGGTGCTGGTGTCGGTGACTACGCGGGTGCCGCCTTGGATCGTGGCGCTGCCGGTGACTCCGGGCGCGCCGGCGA
>JAKOYE010000140.1 GCA_029780675.1 Actinomycetes bacterium | reverse complement strand
GGCGAACTCATCGGCCCCCGGACCCACCACCGCATAGGTGGCCTTGCCCGAATGGAACCACTCCCGGGTCAACCGGTTACGGTCCAACGGAAACACCCCGTCGAGCATGGTGTCCCACTGCTGAATCGTCATCGTCCGGCCACCACCGTCAACCAGACTCATCTGGTTGTCCAACGCCGCCTGCGACACCGGCGAACCGGCAACCGCCCCGGCCACCACACCTACGAAGGCGAGAATTGCCGCCACCAGAACACGACCGAAGACCTTCATGCTGCCTGCCCTTGAGGTTGAACTACTGCCAGTCGGCCCAACAGCTTTCTCATCGGTATCACTGTTCACAGTGTTACCGGTATCACGCAGAAATTCTCACGGGGCGTAAACCGGTCTCAGACCGGGGCGGCCGCCACCGGCATCACGACACTGCCGCGGCAGGCGCCCTCGGCGATATCGGTGTGCCAGGTGCCGCGAAGCGTGCCGTCGGCCTGGGGGGTGTAGTTGGTCCAGGACGAGGCGCGCGCCCACTGCTTCGACCGGCCTTCGCCCAGGAAGCAGTCCCACAGCCAGTCGTAGCTGTTGGTCCAGTCCGATCCGTTCCAGACGTAGCGGATCGGCAGTGGGATGCTGGGGTTGCCCGGCGCCGGGCCGTCCACGACGGTCGCGACGCAGCGAGTGCCCGAGCAGGTGGTGGACAGGGTGAAGACCGCGCCGAAATCGCCCTCGCGCTGTCGGGCGGCCGGACTGGTGCCCGCCTTCTGGGAGGCGTAGGTGACCATCTGATAGCGGCCGTTGAGCACCTTCTGCGGGGGCGGTGGCGCGGCCTCGGCCTTCGGCAGGGGCAGGACTGTGACCATCGCGGCGGTCATCGCCGTGACCATGACGACGGCGGCGGCCGTCTTGGCCATGATGACGGCGGCCGCCGCCGTCGTGGCGGCACCGTGCGCCACCGGCGTCCTCAGGCCCACCCGCATGCGTCCACCCTAGCTGCGCTGAAACCTCATGCGTCGCATCTGTAACGTGGCGCGCCGCACACGGTAACCTCCAGGAGTGTTGCTGACCTCGTTGAATGCCGCGGCGGTGGCCGCGGGCCCCGACGTGGCCGACGCCGTTCGCATCGACGGATCGACGCTGTCGCGCAGCGACCTGGTCGGTGCCGCGACCTCGGTGGCCGAACGTGTCGGTGGGGCGGGGATGGTGGCCGTCCTGGCCACCCCGACACCCGCGACGGTGTTGGCGGTGACCGGCTGCCTGATCGCCGGGGTGCCGTACGTCCCGGTGCCCGCCGATGTCGGAGTGGCCGAGCGGTCGCACATCCTGACCGACTCGGGCGCCCAGGTGTGGCTGGGGGAGCGACCCGACGATCCCGCCGGGTTGCCACACGTGCCGGTCCGGTTACACGCCCGCTCCTGGCACCGGTACCCCGAACCCGCGCCGGAGTCCACCGCGATGGTGATCTACACCTCCGGAACGACCGGTCCGCCCAAGGGTGCGGTGCTCAGCCGTGCCGCACTGGCCGCTGACATCGACGCGCTCGCCGAAGCCTGGCAGTGGACCCCCGACGACGTCCTGGTGCACGGCCTGCCGCTGTTCCACGTCCACGGTCTGGTCCTCGGGCTGCTGGGGTCGCTGCGGGTGGGCAACCGGTTCGTGCACACCGGCAAGCCGGCCCCGAGGGCCTACGCCGAGGCCGGCGGAACGCTGTACTTCGGGGTGCCGACGGTGTGGTCGAGGGTGGTGGCCGATCCGGAGTCCGCGCGGGCGCTGCGGACGGCGCGGCTGCTGGTCTCCGGTAGCGCCGCCCTGCCGGTTCCGGTGTTCAGCGCACTGGCCGATCTCACCGGGCATGCCCCGGTGGAGCGCTACGGCTGCACCGAGACGCTGATCACCGTCAGCACCCGCGCCGACGGCGAGCGCCGACCGGGGTGGGTGGGGCTGCCGTTGCGGGGAATGCAGACCCGGCTCGTGCTGGAGGACGGCTCGCCCGCCCCTCGCGACGGGGAGACCATCGGGCGCCTCCAGGTCCGAACCCCGACGATCTTCACGGGCTACCTGAACCGGCCGGACGCGACCGCGGCGGCGTTCGACGCCGATGGCTGGTACCGCACCGGTGACGTGGCGGTCCTCGACGAGGCGGGCATGCACCGCATCGTCGGCCGGGAGTCGGTGGACCTGATCAAGACCGGCGGATACCGGGTCGGGGCGGGAGAGATCGAAGTGGCTCTGCTCGGTCACCCCGGGGTGGCGGAGGCAGCCGTCGTGGGTGTGCCCGATGACGATCTCGGCCAGCGGATCGTCGCGTTCGTCGTCGGCGATGCGGATCCGGCGGAGCTGATTTCCTTTGTCGCGCAGCAGCTTTCGGCGCACAAGCGGCCCCGCGAGGTGCATCTTGTGGAGGCCCTGCCGCGCAATGCGATGGGCAAGGTCCTCAAGAAGGAGTTGCTCTCCTGGGGATGATCCGGGGTTCTGGCGGTCGTGTCAGTCCTGTCGGCCTTGTCAGTTGGCGTGCAGCGCCTCGTTCAGGGTGATGCCCGACCCGTCGCGGGCCACCACCTCGACCGCGCCGGTCACCGAATTGCGCCGGAACAACAGGTTGTTCGCCCCGGACAACTCGCGTGCCTTGACCGTGCTGCCGTCGGCGAGGGTGACCTTGGTGCCCGCGGTGACGTACAGCCCCGCCTCGACCACACAGTCGTCGCCGAGGGAGATGCCCAACCCGGAATTGGCGCCCAGCAGGCAGCGTCGGCCGACCGAGATCACCTCGGTGCCGCCACCGGACAGCGTGCCCATGATCGACGCGCCGCCGCCGACGTCGGATCCGTCACCGACCACCACGCCCGCCGAGATGCGGCCCTCCACCATCGAGGCGCCCAGGGTGCCGGCGTTGAAGTTGACGAAACCCTCGTGCATCACCGTGGTGCCCGGCGCCAGATGGGCGCCCAGGCGTACCCGGTCGGCGTCGGCGATCCGGACGCCGGTGGGCACCACGTAGTCGACCATCCGGGGGAACTTGTCCACCCCGTACACCGTCACCGGACCGCGCCGGCGCAGCCGCAACCGCACCTCCTCGAACCCCTCGATGGGGCAGGGCCCGTAGTTCGTCCACACCACGTTGGGAAGCGCCCCGAACACCCCGTCGAGGTTCAGTCCATGCGGTTCCACCAGTCGGTGGGAGATCAGGTGCAGACGCAGATAGGCGTCGGCGGTGTCGGCCGGTGCGGCGGACAGGTCGGCGATGACGGTGCGGATCGCGACCACCTCGACGCCACGGTCGGCGTCCGGTCCGGCCACCGCGGCGAACTCCGCGGGTATGTCGTCGGGACCGATGCGGGTCGTGCCCGACGGGCTGTAGGCGCCCAGTTCCGGGTCGGGGAACCACGCGTCGAGCACGGTGCCGTCGGCGGCGATGGTGGCAAGTCCAAATCCCGCAGCAGAAGTCACGGGGGAAACCGTACTAGCCTTCGGAGTCGTGCTGGACCTGCATGCCGACCCGATCGACCTGACCGTCGCGTTGGTCGACATCCCGAGTGTGTCGCGAGACGAGTCGCGCATCGCCGACGAGGTGGAAGCCGCACTGCGCGAACAAACCGGTTACGAGGTGGTCCGCACCGGTGACGCCGTGCTGGCGCGCACGGATCTCGGCCGGCCCTCCCGGGTGATCCTGGCCGGTCATCTGGACACCGTGCCGATCGCCGACAACCTTCCGTCGCGCCGCGATGCCGACCACATCCACGGTTGTGGCACCTCGGACATGAAGTCCGGTGATGCCGTCTTCCTGCATCTGGCCGCCACCGTCGCCGAACCGGTGCACGACGTCACGCTGATCCTCTACGACTGCGAGGAGATCGAGGCCTCCGCCAACGGGCTGGGTCGGATCGAGCGCGAACTGCCCGACTGGCTGCGCGCCGACGTCGCGATCCTCGGGGAACCCTCCGGCGGCTACATCGAGGCCGGCTGCCAGGGCACCCTGCGGGTCGTCGTCTCCGCTACCGGCACCCGGGCGCATTCGGCCCGATCCTGGTTGGGCGACAACGCTATTCACAAGCTGGCTCCGGTGCTGGGCCGGCTCGCCGAGTACCAGGGCCGGATGGTGGACATCGACGGCTGCACCTACCGGGAGGGTCTCTCGGCGGTGCGCATCGACGGCGGGGTGGCCGGCAATGTCATCCCGGACGCCGCGGCGGTGACCGTCAATTTCCGGTTCGCTCCGGACCGCACACCGGCCGAGGCGTTGGCGCACGTCCACGAGGTGTTCGAGGGGCTTCCCGTCACCGTGGAGCAGACCGACGTGGCGGCGGGTGCGCTCCCGGGACTGCACCACCCCGCGGCGGCCGCACTGGTGGCGGCGGCCGACGGACTGGTGCGGGCGAAATACGGGTGGACCGATGTCGCCCGGTTCGCGGCGCTGGGCATCCCGGCGGTGAACTTCGGTCCCGGGGATCCCAACCTTGCCCACCGCCGCGACGAGCGGGTGGCGATCAGCCAGATCTCCTCGGTGACGGCGACGCTTCGCCGCTACCTGGGCGGCTGAGACTCCGGGAGAGCGTCCTCGCGGGAGTCCGTTTTCAGCATGCGCAGGGTCACCCCTCCGATCGCCAGCCACAGCAGCAGCACAAGGACCGCCTGCAGGTGCTTGACCGCCTCGATCGAGCTGGCCACGATCACGGCCAGTGAAAACCCCAGGGCGACAACCACTCCGACTCGCCGGGGTAACGAGAACCCCGTGCCGGACTTGCGGGTTTCGGCGATGTCCGCGATCACCGTCACGATGAAGACCACGCCGGCGGCGATGCCGGCCACGGAGAGCACGATGTCGAGGACCTTCAGCCCGCCGCTACCGCCGAGCAGAACCGGAAGGACGACGGCGGCCGCCATCGCCTGGGAGAGCAGGATCCCCGTCATCGGCACCCCGCGACGAGTCACCCGGGCGAACACGGCCGGGAACATCCGGTCCTGGGCGGCGCACTTCGGCGCCTCGCCCGATAGCAGTGCCCATCCCACCAGCCCGCTGAAGCCGGCCAGGACGGCGGCGACGGCCATCAGGGTTCCGGCAAGCGGTGTCCCGAACAGGTAGGACATGCACAGCGAGAACGAGCAGAGGCCCGCTTTACGGTCCTCGGCCGAGACGGTGCCCATGACGACCGCTGTCGTCAGGACATAGACGACGAGGCAGACCAGAACCCCCACCACCGTGGCCCGCATCACGTTGCGACGCGGATTCTCGATCTCCTCGGCGAGGACGGCCACCGCCTCGACGCCGACGAACACGAACACGGTGACCGGCAGTGCCGCGGCCACCGCGAGGAGGGCGGGTTGCCCCGAGGTGTTGAACGGTCCGAGGAAGTCGCGCGTGATCGAGAAGGGTCCGGCGGTCACCAGAATCACGATCGGGATGCAGGAGATCAGCAGGGCGGCGCTCTGGGCCCGGCTCATGGCCCGCGGGCCGGCGACGTTGATCAGCACAGGCGCGAACAACCCGATCGCGGCGATGGCGAGCCGTTCCGCGGCCGACATCTCGCGGGGGAGGAGAAAACCGACGTAGGACACCCAGACCGTCACGATGGCGCTGGTCCCGGCCCACGCGGAGAGCCAGAACATCCAGGCCGTCCAGAAGCCGACCCGGCGGCCGAACGCGTCCTTGGCGAATCCGTACGGTCCGGCCGCCGAGCCCAGTTTCGAGGCGAGGGCGCCGAACGACACCCCGAGCGCGAGTGCCCCGAACCCGCTCACCACCAGCGCGAGGATGCCGATGGTTCCGAACTTGGACAGGCTGCTGGGCAGCAGGAAGATCCCCGCCCCCAGCATCGAGCTCACGATGAAGACCGTCGCGCGTACCGGTCCGAGGAGTTGCCGTTGCGGCGGTGACGCGGAGGCCTGCGTCGGCATCGGGATACCCGTTCCCCGCCGTCAGTTCGTCTGGTTGCCGTGGCTGCGGTTCGCCCCGGCGGCCCCGGCCTGCTGAGCCGCCCTCGCGGCATCGTCGGCCTGTCGCGCCGCATCCGCGGCGGCTTGGGCCTGTCGCGCCGCATCCGCGGCGGCTTGGGCCTGTCGCGCCGCATCCGCGGCGGCACCGGCGAATCCCGCCGCGGACAGCCGTGCCGCCGCCTCCGTCAGACCGGCGGCATCACCCGCGGTGAGCGCCCGGGCGTGCGCCCGCGCCATGTCGGTGTAGGAGCACGGCACGTGCTCGACGATCGACGCCATGCCGTCGGCGGCCTGGCGGTCCCCGAGACGGGCCGACTCGTGCCAGGCCCGGACCGCGATCGCGTACTGACCGCCGCGGGCGGCCATTCGTGCCGCGCCGCGCGCCGCCGCGATGGCGGCCGGCGAGTCGCCGATGGTGAACAGCCGCCACGCCCGGGCGATCCCGAGTTCCGGCGCGAACAGCGCCGATTTCGTTCCGTGCCGCGACTGTGCGCGGCTGAGCGCCATCGCCGAAGCGGCGATCTCGCCCTGCATGGCCAGCGCGGTGGTGAGGTAGCTCAGCGCGAGCGGACCCCAGGAGTAGCCGGTTCGATCCAGGGTTTTCGCCGCCGGCTCCAGGAGTTCCGTCGCGGCGGCGGCCTCGCCCTCGGCGAGCAGGACGTGGGCCATCAGCACCTCGCCGATCGCCCGGCCCGGCTGGGCGGACTCGGCGAAGTCGGTGAAGCAGCGGGCCGCCTCGAAGGCGGCGTCGGTCTGCGCGGTCATCAGCAGATGGGTGATCTCGGCCAGTCCGACGGTGAACCGCAGCAACCCCGGGTACTCCGATCCCAGGGCGCGGTCCACCAGTGGGCCGACCGCGTCCAACCGGCCCATCCGGGCCGAGGACAGGGCAGCCGCACTGGCCGCCCAGGCCACCGCCATATCCGGCGCATCGGCGTGTCCCAGCACCCCGTCGGCGATGTCGAGCGCCCGGCGCACATTGCCGGCGTTCATGGCGAAGGTTCCCGACAGCGCGTCGAGGGTGATGCGCGACGACGCGGTGCCGACCCGGTGGCGCACGGTCTGCAGGAAGACGGCGGCGCGCTCCGGTTCGGAGAGCATCCAGAACTGGTTGGCGGCCCGGGGGAGTGCCCACGCCATCAGTTCCTCCTCGGTGAGCGCCTCTGTGTCGACGGCACCGAGCACCGATTCGGCCTCCCGGCCGCGGCCCTGCCAGGCCAGCGCGTAGCTCAGCGCAAGCCGGGCCGGGAAGTGCTGGCCCGGCCTGTTGTCGCGGTTCAACGCACCACGGGCCAATCGTTCGGCCAATCCCAGATCACCGAGCCGCAGTGCCTCCTGAGCGGCGTTGACCACCGCCTCGCAGTCCATGTCCTCCTCGCTCTGCAGCGCGAGCACCGCGCGGCCCAAGCGGTCGCCCGGGGTGCGGCTGGCCCGGGTGCCGAACTGGGCGACGATCGCGTTGCGCCAGCGCCGGACATCGGCCTTGTCGACGGTGGCCGCCAGACGTTCGAGGAAGAGCGGGTGCCCGGCGTAGCACCGGTTGTCGTGGGCCTGCACAGCTCCTGTTTCGAGGGCTGCCGCGACCGCGGACTCGCCCGCCACCGCCGTCAGGTCCTCTGTGGAGAGCGGCTCGAAGACACACAGGTGGCCGAGCGCCTCGCGGGCCTCGCCCGGCAGGCCGACCAGGAACCGGTCGATCGCGGCGGACAGCGTCTCCTCGCCGCCGCCGGTGGTCAGCAGCATCCGCAGGTGCAGGGGGCTGCCGGCGCTGCGCCGGAAGATCGCCGCCCGGTCGGTGTCGATACCGGCGGCGGTCACCGCCGCGGCGGCCTCCGCGGCGTTGAAGGGCAGCACGTCGACACGTTCCAGCAGTCCGTCGTTCCACAACGCCGCCACCACCTGCGGAACCCGCAGCACCGACCGCACGGTCACGATGAGCGGGCTGCCGGCGCCGGCCGCGGCCTGCTGAGCCAGGTGGTAGACCAGGCTCGCCGACAGCGGATCCAGCAGTCGGGCGTTGTCGACGATGATCGGCGCGGAGTCGGCCCGCGCCAGCAGTGAATCGGCCGCGCTCCGGATCATCGCCGCGGGTTTGCCCACATCGTGCACATCCAGCAGTGGGCCGAACGCGCCGAACGGAATCATGGACTGGGTGGCGGTGCCCACCGCCCACACCGGTTCGCCCCGATCCAGCAGGGCGGCGCCCTGAGCGGCCAGTGTGGTCTTGCCGACCCCCTCGTTTCCCAGCAGGGCGATGCCGGCCGGGTTGCGGCCGAGCGCGGCATGGACCTCGTCGAGGGCGCGGCGCGGAACCAGGGGCCAGATCTTGGGCATGACGGGGACTCTATTCAGCCTTTCAGTGCTCTTTGAGTGCTTTGGTCCAGGTTTCGCTGTGGTCTACGTTTCGTGGGTGCACGACTCAGACCGCCCCGACGACCGCCCCGACGACCGCCGCGACGAGTGGGCGCTGTGCGTCTACTGCGCGTCCGGTCCACGTCATCCGGAACTGCTGGAATTGGCCTTCCGGGTGGGCGAGGAGGTCGCCGAGCGGGGGTGGACCCTGGTCTCCGGCGGGGGCAACGTCTCGGCGATGGGCGCGGTGGCGTCCGGGGCCCGTTCGCGCGGCGGGCACACCGTCGGCGTCATCCCCAAGGCGCTGGTGCACCGGGAACTCGCTGATATCGAGGCCGATGAACTGATCGTCACCGACACCATGCGGCAGCGAAAGCAGGTGATGGAGGACCGCAGCGACGCGTTCCTGGCGCTGCCCGGCGGGATCGGCACCCTCGAGGAGATGTTCGAGAGCTGGACGGCCGGTTACCTCGGCATGCACACCAAACCACTGGTGCTGCTCGATCCCCTCGGCCATTACGACGGGCTCAGGCAGTGGCTTGCCGGCCTGGTGCCGTCCGGCTACGTCGCGCAGAGCGCCCTGGACCGCCTGGTGGTGACCACAGACATCGCCGCCGCGCTGGCCGCCTGCGCGCCGGATCCGGCGAACCACTGACATCATCGGGACGGTTGTTTCGGGCAGGTTTCGCCGTCCGCCGCGGATTCCCGATGTGATGAATACTGATCGGGTGGCGTCGACCTTGTGCGGCCGGCCGGTGGCCGGGGACCGTGCGCTCATCATGGCGATCGTCAACCGGACCCCGGACTCGTTCTACGACCGTGGTGCGACGTTCAGCGACGCCGCGGCCCAGGAGGCCGTGCACCGAGTGTTCGCCGAGGGGGCGGATGTCATCGACATCGGCGGGGTCAAGGCGGGCCCCGGCGTCACGGTCGACGCCGATGAGGAGATCGCCCGGGTGGTGCCCTTCATCGAGTGGGTCCGCGCCGCCTACCCGAACCAGTGCATCAGCGTCGACACCTGGCGCTCGGCGGTGGCCAAGCAGGCCTGCGCGGCCGGGGCCGACATCATCAACGACACCTGGGCCGGGCACGACCCGCACCTGCCGGAGGTCGCCGCGGAGTTCGGCGCCGGTCTGGTCTGCTCGCACACCGGCGGGGCTATACCGCGCACCCGGCCGTTCCGGGTCAATTACGGCACCACCGTCACCGGGGTGGTCGACGACGTCATCGCGGAGGTCACCGCCGCCGCGGAGCACGCGGTGCGGGTGGGGGTTCGCCGCGACGGCATCCTGATCGATCCGACCCATGACTTCGGGAAGAACACCTTTCACGGATTGACCCTGCTCCGGCATGTCCGCGACCTGGTCGACACCGGGTGGCCGGTGCTGATGGCGCTGAGCAACAAGGATTTCATCGGGGAGACGCTCGGGGCCGAGCTCACCGAACGACTGGAGGGCACGCTGGCCGCGACCGCGCTGGCCGCTGCCGACGGGGCCCGGATGTTCCGCGTCCACGAGGTCGCACCCACCAGGCGGGTGCTGGAGATGGTCGCCTCGATCCGGGGGGACCGACCCCCCGCGCGCACCGTGCGAGGGTTGGCATGACCGAGGCGACGGACGTGCAGCGCTGGCTGGCGCGCCGCAGCTGGAACCGGCCGCCGTGGACTGCCGATGCCCTGGTGTCGCACAAGGCCGGGCGCACCGTCTCGGTGGTGCTGCCCGCGCTCAATGAGGCCGAGACCATCGGACCGGTGATCGACACCATCACCCCGATGGTGGGCGGCCTGGTCGACGAACTCGTCGTGCTGGATTCCGGATCCACCGACGAAACCGAGACCCGCGCCCGCGCCGCAGGGGCCCGCGTCGTCCATCGTGAGGAGGCGTTACCCGAGATCCCGGTGCGCCCGGGCAAGGGTGAGGCGCTGTGGCGTTCACTGGCGGCCACGACCGGGGACATCGTCGTTTTCATCGACTCCGACCTGCTCGACCCCGACCCGCTGTTCGTACCGCGGCTGGTCGGTCCGCTGCTCACCAACGACGGGATACACCTGGTCCGCGGGTTCTACCGGCGGCCGCTGAAACTCGCGGCCGGAGAGGACGCCACCGGCGGCGGCCGGGTCACCGAACTGGTCGCACGGCCTCTGCTGGCGGCGCTGCGCCCGGAACTGGGCTGCGTCCTGCAGCCGCTCGGCGGTGAGTACGCCGGAACTCGCGAACTACTGGGGTCGGTTCCGTTCGCGCCTGGTTACGGCGTGGAGATCGGCATCCTCATCGACACCTACGACAAGTTCGGTATCGACGCGATCGCCCAGGTGAACCTGGGCGTCCGGACCCACCGGAACCGTCCGCTGCACGAGCTGGCGCCGATGAGCCGTCAGGTGGTGGCCACGCTGCTGACCCGCTGCGGCGTTCCGGACTCGGGGGCCGGGCTGACCCGGTTCGTCGCCGACGGTGAGGGCTTCACCAGCGCCACGTCGGCGGTGTCGCTGGACGACCGGCCGCCGATGAACACCCTGCGCTGACCGGGACCGAAATCCCTGAGGCAGGATTGCCGTGTGACGCTGATCCTGCTCTACCTGGTGGTGCTGATCCTGGTTGCCGTGCTGCTCTTCGGTATCGCCAGCCTGCTGTTCGGCCGTGGCGAGCAACTCCCGCCGCTGCCGGCGGGCACCACCGCCACGGTGCTGCCCGCCAGTGAGGTGACCGGAGCCGATGTCGACGCGGTCAAGTTCACCCAGGTGTTCCGCGGCTACAAGACCAGCGAGGTCGACTGGGTGCTCGACCGACTCGGGGCCGAACTGGACGCCCTCCGGGCCGAACTCGATGCGGTTCGGGCCACGCCGGGCCCGGGATGAGCACCGACGGCGGACCTGAGGACGGCCCGGAATCCGACTCGGACGGCCGGATCCGGTGCGAATGGGCCGGCGCCGGACTGCTGCGCGAGTATCACGACACCGAGTGGGGCCGTCCCCTGCGGGGAACGACGGCGATGTTCGAAAGGCTGGTGCTGGAATCCTTCCAGAGCGGCCTGTCCTGGCTGATCATCCTGCGCAAACGGGAGAACTTCCGGCGCGCCTTCGCCGGGTTCGACGTCGAGACGGTGGCGGCCTTCACCGACCGGGATGTCGAACGCCTGATGGGCGACGCCGGGATCGTCCGGAACCGGGCGAAGATCGAGGCCACGATCGCCAATGCCCGAGTTGCCGCCGACCTCGACGTCGAGCTGTCGGATCTGCTGTGGTCCTTCGCCCCGCCGCCGCGACCCCGGCCGGCCGGCATGGCCGATCTGCCCTCGCACAGTTCGCATTCCGCGGCACTGGCCCGGGAACTGCGCCGCCGCGGATTCCGCTTCGTCGGACCCACCACCACCTATTCGCTGATGCAGGCCACCGGGATGGTGGACGACCACATCGAGGCCTGCTGGGTGCCGCTGACGGGCGGCCCGGGGGCCGTAACGGGACTTTGACCGGGTCTTTTCACACCTCGGGCCGCGCATGGTGAACAATGGAGGGCACTAGAATCATGGACGGCACCGGCCCGGCCAGTGCCGATGGCCCTGCACGGACCTGGAGGGAGCACTCGATGGCGGCGATGAAGCCGCGGACCGGAGACGGCCCGCTGGAAGCGACCAAAGAGGGGCGCGGCATCGTGATGCGAGTGCCACTGGAGGGCGGTGGCCGGCTTGTCGTCGAGTTGACCCCGGATGAGGCCGCCGCACTCGGCGACGAACTCAAGGGCGTTACCAGCTAATTCCCGTTCGCCTTCGCTGATACCCGGTCGCCCGGGGGCGGTAGGCCTCTCCATGCGCGTCGAATCTTTTCGGCGCTCGTCACTCCGAGACTTTTCGGTACACCTCCAGGGTCTGCTCGGCGATCCTGGCCCAGGAAAACTCGTCGATGCAGCGCTGGCGACCTGCCGTCCCGTAGCGGGCGGCGGTCTGCGGGTCGGCGACCAGTGCGTTGACTCCATCGGCCAGTGCCGCCTCGAAATCGGTGGTGTGATCGCCGTCGTAGTGCACCAGGGTGCCGGTCACCCCGTCGTCGACCACCTCCGGGATGCCGCCCACATCCGAGGCCACCACCGCCGTGCCGCACGCCATCGCCTCGAGATTGACGATCCCCAGCGGCTCGTAGACCGAGGGACACACGAAGGCTGTTGCCGCCGAGAGGATTTCGCGGACCTCGTTGATCGGCAGGAAGTCGCGCACCCAGAACACGCCGTTGCGCTTGTCGGCCAGTGCGGCCACGGCGGAACTGACCTCGGCGGCGATTTCCGGGGTATCCGGGGCGCCGGCGCACAGCACCAGTTGAACCTCCGGGGCGAAGCGGTGCGCCGCGGCGATCAGGTGCGGCACCCCCTTCTGCCGGGTGATCCGCCCGACGAACGCCACCATCGGACGGGACGGGTCGACGCCGATCTCGGCGAGCACGGACTCCTCGGGGTTGGGTGCCGCCGGGTACCAGACGCCAGTGTCGATTCCATTGCGGATGACGTGGACACGGCCGGGATCGAGGGTCGGGTAGACGTCGAGGACATCGGCGCGCATGCCCTCGCTGACCGCGATCACCCCATCCGCACCGGTGACGGCGGTGCGCTCCACCCACAGCGACACCTGGTAGCCACCGCCGAGTTGCTCGGCCTTCCAGGGCCGCCGGGGTTCGAGCGAGTGCGCGGTCAGCACATGCGGGACGCCGTGCAGCAGGGCGGCGATATGGCCGGCCATGCCGGTGTACCAGGTGTGCGAATGCACGACGTCGGCACCCGCGGCGGCGTGCACCATCCGCAGATCGGTCGACAGGGTGGACAACGCCGGGTTGGCCGGTGGTTCGGCAAGGGCCAGCGCGGGGTCCGGTTGATGGGCGAACGCCCCATCCCGGGGCTCGCCCATACAGTGCACGTCGACCTCGCAGAGGCGCCTGAGTTGGGCGACCAGTTCGGTCACGTGCACCCCGGCGCCGCCGTAGACATCGGGCGGGTACTCCCGTGTCATCATCGCGACCCGCATAGCCCCAGAACCTGGCATACCGGAGAACCTAGTGCCTCAATGACGCGCTGTGCGGAGGTTGTGCGCGAATGCGCTAGCCGTTGCCATCGGCGCCGGTTAGGTTTGGGCCTATGAGGGAAGTGCCGCATGTGCTCGGCATCGTTCTGGCCGGTGGGGAAGGCAAGCGTCTGTACCCGCTGACAGCGGACCGGGCCAAGCCCGCGGTTCCCTTCGGGGGTGCCTACCGGCTGATCGACTTCGTCCTGTCCAACCTGGTCAACGCCAGGTATCTGCGGATCTGCGTGCTGACCCAGTACAAGTCGCACTCACTGGACCGGCACATCTCGCAGAACTGGCGGCTCTCCGGACTGGCCGGCGAGTACATCACCCCGGTGCCGGCCCAGCAGCGGCTCGGGCCGCGCTGGTACACAGGTTCCGCCGACGCGATCTACCAGTCGCTGAACCTGATCTACGACGAGGATCCCGACTACATCGTGGTGTTCGGCGCCGACCACGTCTACCGGATGGATCCCGAGCAGATGGTCAAGTACCACATCGAGACTGGTGCCGGCGCGACCGTCGCCGGAATCCGGGTCCCGCGGGCGGAGGCCACCGCGTTCGGCTGCATCGAGGCCGACGAGTCCGGCCGTATCCGCAGCTTCGTGGAAAAACCGGCGGATCCGCCGTCCACACCGGACAACCCCGATCAGACGTTCGTCTCGATGGGCAACTACATCTTCACCACGAAGGTGCTCATCGACGCCATCCGCGCCGACGCCGACGACGACACCTCCGACCACGATATGGGCGGCAACATCATTCCGCGGCTTGTCGAGGACGGGATGGCCGCGGTCTACGACTTCAACGACAACGAGGTCCCCGGCGCCACCGATCGCGACCACGGGTACTGGCGCGACGTCGGCACGCTCGACGCCTTCTACGACGCCCACATGGACCTGGTGTCGGTGCACCCGGTGTTCAACCTCTACAACAAGCGCTGGCCGATCCGAGGGGAGTCGGAGAACCTCGCGCCGGCCAAGTTCGTCAACGGGGGCTCAGCCCAGGAGTCGGTCGTGGGTGCGGGAAGCATCATCTCGGCGGCCTCGGTACGCAGTTCCGTGCTATCGAGCAACGTCGTGGTCGATGACGGCGCGATCGTCGAGGGCAGTGTGCTGATGCCGGGCGTTAGGGTCGGCCGCGGCGCGGTGGTGCGCCGGGCGATTCTCGACAAGAACGTCGTCGTCGGGCCCGGCGAGATGGTCGGGGTCGACCTGGAGCGGGACCGCGAACGGTTCGCGATCAGCTCCGGTGGGGTCGTCGCGGTCGGCAAGGGCGTCTGGATCTGACTCGCATTCCCCGGCCAACAGACACACACTCGCACGGTTCGGAGGGTGTCAAGGCGACTTTGTGTCAGCTCGCGCAGCGAGGCGCCGGCGTCGGCGGCGCCGCAACAGCCACACCGCTGCCCACAGCAGAGCGATCAGGACGATCAGCACCAGGGCCGGAATCAGGATCGCGATGAACGTCAGGCTGACACTGGCGGCGTCCTCGATGGTGCTCAGCACGGGCGCCGCGACACCCCCGGTGGCCACATTGGCCGCCGGCCGTACCGCGGTCTTGGTCAGGCTCACCACCAGTGCGGTGACGACGCCGATGACCACCGGCACCCATTGGCCGGTCCGGGCGAACTCCCCGGGGTCGGTGATGGCGGCGGTCTGAGCCGCGGTGCCGGATGCGAACACGATGCCGCCGGAGGTGGGCCGGACGAAAGTCTGGACCGCGTCGTTGACCGAATCCAGCGCCGGGATCTTGTCGGCGACGATCTCGATCACCAGCAGCACCGCGACGAGAACCAGCACCCAGCCGTTCTCCAGCCAGGACCAGCCGGAGGGCAGGTTCACCAGGTCGGTGTAGCGACTCAGCAGACCCATCGACAGCAAGGGAATGTAGGCGTTCAGGCCGGCGGCGCTGGCCAGGCCGAAACCCGTCATCAGTTCCACGCGGGCCTCCCGGGGTGAACGGCGCTGCGTACAGGATGGCCCGACCGGCAGCCATCGCGTCGCATTTCCGCTAGTTCCACCGGTCTCCAGGTGGCATGTTGGGATCCGTGCATGATGATGCCGAGCGTTGTTACCGGGCGGTTCAATCCCGCGACGCCCGGTTCGACGGCTGGTTCGTCACCGCCGTCCTGACGACCGGAATCTATTGCCGCCCAAGCTGTCCCGTTCGACTGCCGCTGGCCAGTAATGTGCGCTTCTATCCGACCGCGGCGGCGGCGCAACGCGCCGGGTTCCGCGCCTGCAGACGCTGCCTTCCCGACGCGTCGCCGGGCTCACCGCTGTGGAACGTCAGAGGTGACGTGGTCGCCCGGGCCATGCGGTTGATCGCCGACGGCACCGTCGATCGCGAGGGGGTCGGCGGACTGTCGGCCAAGCTCGGATACACCACCCGGCAGTTGGAGCGGCTGCTGCAGACCGAAGTGGGGGCGGGGCCGCTGGCGCTGGCCCGGGCGCAGCGGGTTCAGACGGCGCGAATCCTGATCGAGACGACCTCGATGGCATTCAGCGACGTGGCCTTCGCCGCCGGCTTCGCCAGCATTCGACAGTTCAACGACACCGTGCGGGCGACCTGCGACCGCACCCCGACGATGCTGCGCCGCAGCGCGGCCCGCCGCGCCGGTCATGCCGAGTCGTCCGCCGGCCAGACGGTGTCGCTGCGACTCGCCGTGCGCCATCCCTTCGCCTACGAAGGGGTGTTCGGACACCTGGCGGCCGGCGCGGTGCCGGGTTGCGAAGAGGTGAGAAACGACAGCTATCGCCGTACACTGCGGTTGCCGTACGGGGCCGGAATCGTCACCCTGAGCCCACAGCGCGACCACGTGCGGTGCGCGCTGGCACTGGCGGACCTTCGCGATCTGTCGGCGGCCATCGGTCGATGCCGGCGGATGCTGGACCTCGATGCCGACCCCGAGGCCGTGATCGAGGTCTTGAGCGATGACACCGCGCTGCGTGCGGTCGTCGCGAACACCCCCGGACAACGCATTCCCGGAACGGTCGACCCGGCCGAACTCGCGGTGCGCACGGTGCTGGGTCAGCAGGTGTCCATCGCCGCCGCCCGCACGCACACCCGCCGGTTGGTCGAGGCCTACGGGACGCCGATCGACGATCCCGGCGGGGGACTCACACATCTCTTCCCGAGCGTCGACCAGTTGGCCGATATCGACCCGGCCCACCTGGCGGTGCCGCGGGCGCGCCGAACGTCGCTGCGGGCCCTGGTGGCCGCTCTGGCCGACGGTGAACTGCGACTCGATCCGGGGGCCGACTGGCGGGAAGTCCGCCGCCAACTGCTGGCCCTGCCGGGGGTGGGGCCCTGGACCACGGAGATCATCGCCATGCGCGGGCTGGGAGACCCGGACGCCTTTCCCGCCGCCGATCTGGGCGTACTGCGTGCCGCCGAACGATGCGGCCTGCCCGCCCGGGTTCCCGACCTGGTCGCGCGCAGCGCGGGGTGGCGGCCCTGGCGTTCGTACGTGACCCAGCACCTGTGGGCCACCCTGGACCACCCGGTCAACCAGTGGCCGCCAAAGGAAAGGGCGTCATGACGACTCGAAAACTCCCCGACCGCGGGCTCACCTACCGCACCGTCGACAGCCCGGTGGGCAGCCTGACGCTGGCCGGTGTCGGCGGCACACTGATGCGACTGGAGTTCGACGGGCAGCGGCGTCGGGAACCCGAATCACCCGTGCGTCGGGTCGACGAGGGTGCCTTCCCGGAGGCCGCCGCCCAACTCGCGGCCTACTTCGAGGGCAGCCTGAGCCACTTCCGCGTCGACCTGCATGTGGCGGGAACGGACTTTCAGCAGCGGGTCTGGGCGGCGGTGCGCTCGATTCCCTACGGTCAGACCCGCTCTTACGCGCAGATCGCCGAGCAGATCGGATCCCCGGGTGCGAGTCGCGCCGTCGGATCCGCCGTCGGCCGCAACCCGGTTCCGATCATCGTGCCGTGTCACCGGGTGATCGGATCATCGGGCGTCCTCACCGGTTACGTCGGCGGTGTCGACCGCAAGAAGACCCTGCTCGCCGGCGAGCGGGGATGGGCTTCCCGGGACCCTGGTGTCAGTCGGCGTCCCTCGTCGCCACCAGAATCCCGTCGCCCAGCGGCACCTGCACCGCACTGAGCCGTTCGTCCTCGGCGATCAGCCGGGCCGCCTCGCGCACCGCGGTGACCTCGTCGTCGTGGGCGGCCGGGTCGCCGGCCCGGCCGTCGAGGGCGGATCGGTGCACCACGATCACGCCGCCGGGCCGCAGCAACCGGACCGCCTCGCCGACGAAGTGCGGCTGGTCCACCGGCGCGGCGTCGATGAACACCAGGTCATAGGAGTCGTCGGCCAGCCGGGTCAGAACCTCCTGGGCCCGCCCCCCGATGAGCCGGGTGCGTCCCGGCCCGACACCGGCCTCGCTGAAGGCCTGCTTGGCCAGCCGCTGGTGCTCGGGTTCGGTGTCGATGGTGGTGAGCACGCCGTCGTCGCGCATCCCGGACAGCAGCCACAGCCCGCTGACGCCCGCTCCGGTTCCGACCTCCACGACCGCGCGGCCACCGGAAAGCCTGGCCAGCAGGCTCAGCAGGGCGCCGACGGCGGGTGTCACCGCGCCGGCCCCGGCGTCCACCGCCCGTTCGCGCGCAGCGGCGACGATCTCGTCCTCGGAGATGGAGCCCTCCGCGTGGGCGAGAAGCCGCTCCGCCCGGCCGGCAGCGTCCGATGGGTCAGTGGTGGCCATTCTGAGCAGCTTAGGTCACGTGGAGACGATCAACCGGCCTATCCCGCCCGGCGGCGTTCAACCGGCTGCCAACCGGCGCCGCGCCCCGGACAGCGAACTGAATAGTTCCTCTAAGGGATTGCTGAGAAATTACCGATTCATGACAAAAGCCCAGTTAAACAGCATGCCGATGATATCTTCACAGGCGACACACAGTTTGCTCACATTGCTTTGTCATAGCGATAGGGAACGGTAAGCCGCATGGAACGAGAAGCGCACCGGACGGGGAATACCCCGCAGCCGGGACGTGTTGCGGTGAGTGACGCGCGCGATGGGACGGGCCGACATGGCTCGGGCCGCACCGCGCACCCACACCAGGAGGCTCTGACGTCCACCATCCTGACGTCCACCACCCCGGCGGCCTTGGCCGATCGGGACGCTGCGATGTCTTCGATCTGCGCCGCTGAGGCGCATGCCGATATGACGGCCGCCGCCGACGAGTTGCGCGGAACCGCCGCCTTCGACGCCACCGGAGATCCGGCGGTCATGCCGTCCTGGGAGGAGTTGGTCCGGCAACACGCCGACCGGGTGTACCGCCTGGCCTACCGGCTGTCGGGCAATCAGCACGACGCCGAAGACCTCACCCAGGAGACCTTCATCCGGGTGTTCCGGTCGGTGCGCGACTACCAGCCCGGGACCTTCGAAGGCTGGTTGCACCGGATCACCACCAACCTGTTCCTCGACATGGTCCGGCGTCGTGCGCGTATCCGCATGGAGGCGCTGCCCGAGGATTACGACCGGGTGCCGGGCGATCAGCCCACCCCGGAGCAGATCTACCACGACGCCCGCCTCGGTCCCGACCTGCAGGCGGCACTGGACTCGCTGCCGCCGGAGTTCCGCGCAGCCGTCGTCCTCTGCGATATCGAGGGTTTGTCCTATGAGGAGATCGGCGCCACCCTGGGCGTCAAACTCGGGACTGTGCGGAGCCGTATCCACCGCGGCCGGCAGGCACTGCGCGATCACCTCGCCGCCAATGGCCGCACCGACGCCGGCCGCACCGACGCGATGCCGGCCTGACGCAGCACGCCCGAAGCCTCGCTGCCCTGTCTTTTCGTACCCGTCGCGCTAAATTTGACGGTGGGTTATGTGCACCGGGGTATCGATCTACCCGGTATGTGCACCGGAGAGGAGCGCAGGTCATGGTGGACCCCGGGCCGATGTTCCGTCGGGCTCTGTCGTGGTTGCCGTCCCACTTCGTGTCGGTCGATCAGGAAGCCCTCGGTGCTCCGCCGCGGTTCAGTTCAACCGACCACCTGGCCACCGAGGCGGTGGCCGCCTACGTCGACGGCGAACTGCCGATGAAAGCGCACCTGCGCGCAGCCAGCCACTTGTCCGTTTGCCCGCAGTGCGCCGCCGAGGTCGACGCCCAGAGTCAGGCCCGCACCGCCTTGCGGGAGTGCCGGCCGGTCAGCATGCCCAGCACCCTGATGGGATTGCTCTCGGCGATCCCGGAGTCCGCTCCGCCCGATCCGCCGGAACCGGCGCCGCCCTTCGGTCCGCCGCCCGGCGGGACCAAACGCGGCCGTCGCAAGCGCCGGTAGGCTGATGCCGTTACCGGCGATGCGAGCCGTGTCTGGGCGCTTCGGTGCCTGAGCTTCCCGAACCTGTGGATAGGGGTTGATGGTGAGTCCCGACAAGGACACCTCCGGCGGCGCGCGCCGGCTCGCCCCGCGCCCGGTGTCGCGTCCGCCGGTGGACCCGCAGTCCACCCGGACGTTCGGCCGGCCGCGCGGAGTCGATGGTTCATTCGTGGCCGAGGAGTTGCGCCCGGCCAAATTCCGCCGGTCCGACGAGTTCACCCCCGGTGCCAAGCCGGCGGATCCGATCCTGCAGGAGGCCTTCGGCCGGCCGTTTCCCGGCGTCGAATCGCTCCAGCGGCACCCGGCGGACGCCGGTGCCCTCGACGGGGAGCCGGAAGGTCCCGATGCGCCCGACGATCCGTGGCGCGACCCGGCGGCCGGGGTGGCGCTGGGCACCCCCGCCCTGCACCGGGAGACGGTGGTCGCCCACGCGGCGCCGCCCGGGAAACTCGGGGTGCGTGACGTTCTGTTCGGCGGCCGGGTCTCCTACACGGCACTGGCTGTGCTGGCCATCTCCGCGCTGCTGATCGGCCTGCTGGGCGGCTGGGTCGGCCGCAAGACCGCCGAGGTCGTCGAGGCGTTCACCACCTCGAAGGTCACCCTGTCGACCACCGGCGGCGGCGAGGTCCCGGCCGGCCGGTTCGCTGCGGTGGCCGCGTCCGTCGCCGACTCGGTGGTGACCATCGAGGCCAAGAGCGATGAGTCGGGTTCCCAGGGTTCCGGAGTGGTGGTCGACGGCCGCGGCTACATCGTGACCAACAACCACGTCATATCGGAGGCCGCGGCCACCCCGTCGAAGTTCGAGATGACGGTCGTCTTCAACGACGGCAAGGAAGTCCCCGCCAACCTGGTCGGCCGGGACCCCAAGACCGACCTGGCGGTGCTCAAGGTCGACAACGTCGACAACCTCACGGTGGCCCGGTTCGGAAATTCCAACACCGTGCGCGTGGGCGAGGAGGTGGTGGCCGCCGGCGCGCCCCTGGGCCTCCGCAGCACCGTCACCCACGGGATCATCAGCGCGCTCAACCGTCCGGTGCCCCTGTCCGGAGAGGGCTCGGACACCGACACGGTGATCGACGCGATCCAGACCGACGCCCCGATCAACCACGGCAACTCCGGCGGGCCGCTGATCAACATGAACTCCGAGGTCATCGGGATCAACACCGCCGGAAAGTCGCTGTCCGACAGCGCCAGCGGCCTCGGTTTCGCCATCCCGGTCAATGAGGTCAAGGCCACCGTCGAAACCCTGATCAGGGACGGCAAGATCGCCCACGCGACCCTGGGGCTGTCCGCCCGGTCGGTCAGCAATGACCTGGCTTCGGGCGCGCAGGTCGCCAACGTCAAGGCCGGCGGTCCCGCGGAGAAGGCGGGTATCAAGGAGAACGACGTCGTCATCAAGGTGGGCGACCGCAAGGTTGCCGACGCCGACGAGTTCGTGGTGGCCGTGCGTAACCTGGCCATCGGCAAGGATGCCCCGATCGAGGTCATGCGCGAGGGCCGCAAGGTCGTCCTGACGGTGAATCCAGCCCCGGACAACTGAGCCTGTGTTCGCCAATGTGGGCTGGGGCGAGATGTTCCTGCTGGTCGTGGTCGGCCTCGTCGTCCTCGGTCCGGAGCGGCTGCCGGGAGCGATCCGCTGGACGGCAGGGGTGATCCGCCAGGCCCGCGACTATCTCAGCGGTGCCACCAGCCAGCTGCGGGAGGAACTCGGCCCCGAGTTCGACGATCTCCGCCAGCCGATCAACGAGCTGCAGAAGCTGCGTGGCATGACGCCGCGGGCCGCGCTGACCAAACATCTTTTGGACGGCGACGAGTCATGGCTCACCGGCGATTTCGATGACAAGGCCGCCAAACCGCAGAGCGCTGTTCCCACACCACCACCTCCGGCCACGACCGCGAAGCCCGGGCAGCCCGCCCCGTTCGATTCCGACGCGACCTGAGTTCGCTGCCCGTCGTTCGCTGCCCGCCCGGGACGGGGTTACCGCCCGGCCGGGTCCAGACCCAATGACATCCCGGTCAACCCGCGCCGTCGGGTCGCCAGTTTGTCGGCGATGGCCCGCAGTTCGGCGCCGGCAGTCGACTCCGGTGCCGACAGCACCAGTGGCACTCCTGAGTCACCGGCGGCGACCAGAGCCGGATCCAGCGGGACCTGGCCCAGCAGCGGAACGTCGGCCCCGACGACCCGGGTCAGCCGTTCAGCCACCTGGCGGCCGCCGCCCTCGCCGAACAGTTGCATGGTCGTCCCGTCCGGCAGCAGCAGCCCCGACATGTTCTCCACCACGCCGACGATGCGCTGACGGGTCTGCAGGGCGATGGCCCCGGCGCGTTCGGCCACTTCGGCGGCGGCGATCTGCGGGGTGGTGACCACCAGGATCTCGGCGTTGGGAACCAACTGGGCCACCGAGATGGCGACGTCGCCGGTGCCGGGCGGTAGATCCATCAGCAGAACGTCGAGATCGCCCCAGTAGACGTCGGCGAGGAACTGCTGCAACGCCCGGTGCAGCATCGGGCCGCGCCACACCACCGGGGTGTTGCCCTGGGTGAACTGGGCGATCGAGATCACCTTCACCTCGTGGGCGATCGGCGGCAGGATCATCGACTCGACCTGGGTGGGCCGATCGGAGGTGCCCATCATCCTGGGCACCGAGTGGCCGTAGATATCGGCGTCGACCACGCCGACCGACAGGCCTCGGGCTGCCAGCGCCGCGGCGAGATTGACGGTGACACTGGACTTTCCGACCCCGCCCTTGCCGGAGGCCACGGCATAGACCCGGGTGAGCGAGCCGGGCTGGGCGAACGGGATGACCGGTTCGGCGGCATCGCCGCGCAACTGCTTGCGCAACGCGGTGCGCTGCTCATCGCTCATGACGTCCAATTCGACGGTGACGGCACCGGTGCCGGGCACGTCGGATACCGCCGCGGTCACCCGTTCGATGATCTCGCTCTTCAGCGGGCAGGATCCAGTGGTCAGGTACACCTCGACGTGCACCGCACCGTCGTCGGCGACGGTCACGCTCTTGACCATATTGAGTTCGGTGATCGGCCGACGTAGTTCGGGGTCGACGACCTTGGTCAGCGCGGCGCGAACGGCCTTCTCAAGCTCAGGAGTATGTGTGGACATCGGTTGAGCAGCCTAGCCGCGGGTTGGTGCGGTGGTGTCGGGCGGGTGCCGCCGGTGTTTCGCCTGGACGCCTCAGCCCGCTTAGCCGACTTAGCCGGCTTAGCCGGTCGGTCCGGGGAGCGGTCCCGGACCCTGGGGTGCCTCGGCCGGCGCAGGGGGAGCGGCCGGGACGATGGTGGCGGCTTCCGCGGGGCCGGGAGCCGCCGGGGCCTCAGCGATGACCGGCCCGGGCGGGGTGCCGATACCCGCAGGCACCGACGGGTCAGCGGGCGGGGGACCAGCGGGAGCGGCCGGCGGAGCCGGGGCGACCGGACCAGGCGGCAGTCCCAGCGGCGTCGGCACGTCGGCAGCCGGGGCGGGCGGGGTCATCCAGGGCGGCGTCCACGTCGTCGGGGTACCCGGCGGCAGCATCCAGGGTGGCAGGTTCTGCTGCGGGACCTCGGTCACCGAAGGCGGCAACTGGGAGGCCATACAGATCACCTGGCAGCCGTGCTCGGCGGCCAGGCCGGTCTGGCTTGCCGCGGGGCCGGGCGCGAGCTGCCCGGCGACCTCGGTGTTGGCCATGCTGATCAGGCCCAGATCCGCCATCGGATCGCCCAGATGCATGCCGGGCATGCTGGGGCCGAGACCCTCCGGGTTGGCTTCCAGATGCCCGTCACCGAGGGCCGGTGGCGTTCCGGCGATCGTCGGCAGGTCCACCGGGGCTACCCCGGTGGCGTAGGCAGCCGCCCAGCCCAGGACGTTCTGGGCGTAGGCCATCGAATTGTTGTACCGCAGGATCGCGGTCAGCGCCTGCGACTGGTTGCGCAGGTTCATGCCACCACTGCACAGGTACCGGGCCGCGGCGAGGGTGGCGTCGAACAGGTTCTGCGGGTCGGCGCGACCGTCGCCGTCACCGTCGGAGGCGTATCTCGACCAGGTGCCGGGGAGGAACTGCATGGGGCCCAGCGCGCGGGCGTAGACGGTCCGTCCGTTCTGACTGCCCTGGACGATGATCTCGTTGCCGGGCAGGGTGCCATCCAGGGTGGGGCCGTAAATCGGGCGGATCGCGGTACCGCGGGCGTCGGTCGCGCCGCCGTTGGCGTGCGAGGACTCGATGCGCCCGATGCCAGCCAGTAGGTTCCAGCTCACCCCGCACCCGGGGTTGGTGAGGGCCATCGTCTGCTCGGCCTTGCGGTACGCGGACAGTGCCATGGCCGGGATACGCATCCCGCCGACGGCGTTGACCACCGCGGCGGGCGGCGGCGGTGCCGAGCTGCCGGCGGCGAAACGGAAATTTGCGGGCGGCTTGGCCGCGGCGACCACGGTGGCGCCGGTCGATTCGGTGGCGGCGGGGACGGCGTCACCGTCGCGGCCGATGACGCCGGCGCGGCTGGGCTCGGCGGCGACGGCTCCGGCCAGCACAACCGGAGTGATGACCGCGATGCCGAGTGCGGGACGCATGGCCCGGCCGACCCGGTGCTTCATCCCCACAGGCCCGTCCTTACCGCGTCGCCAAAAAGTTCACCCGATTGAGTGAACCCCGTCACCATACATACTCCGGAGGCCGGATCGGAACGCAACCGTCATGATCACTCAGCGATCTTCTTGGCTCGGCGCTCCGAACCCTCCCCTTTGGGGGCTTTCTGCTTGGGTGGTTGCATCTTGGCCAGCATCTCCCGGATCTCCTCGAGTTCGCGGCGCAGATAGTCGCGGGTCGCGACCTCGCCGACGGCCAGGCGGAGTGCGGCGAGTTCGCGGGCGAGGAATTCGGTGTCGGCTTTGGTCTGTTGGGCGCGGCGCCGGTCATCTTCCAGTGCCACCTTGTCGCGGTTCTCCTGCCGGTTCTGGGCCAGCAGGATCAGCGGCGCCGCGTAGGCGGCCTGGGTGGAGAACGCCAGGTTCAGCAGGATGAACGGGTAGGGATCCCAGCGCAGGGTCACCGCGAACAGGTTCAGGCAGATCCAGACGATGACGAGCACGGTCTGCCACAGCAGATAACGGCCGGTCCCGAGGAACCTCGCTATCGACTCGCTGATCCGGCCGACGGCTTCGGGGTCGAGGTTCAGCGATGGCCGTCGTGAGGTCCGTGGGGTGTCCAGGCGGGAGGCGTCGCTCATCGCACCGACTCGGGCTCACCCGGGCGGATCCCGGCCGGGTGGCCGGACGGATCCTCGAAGCTTTCCCGCCAGTCGTCAGGCAGGAGGTGATCGAGCACGTCGTCGACGGTGACGGCGCCGAGCAGGTGGCTCTGCTCGTCGACCACCGGGCCGCACACCAGGTTGTAGGCGGCCAGGTAGCGGGTCACCGCGCCGAGGGGGGTGCCGGGGCTCAACCGCGGCAGGTCGTTGTCGACGATCCCACTGACCAGGTTGGCCGGGGGCTCCCGCAGCAGAGCCTGGGTGTGCACACACCCCAGGTAGCGGCCGGTGGGGGTTGCCGTCGGTGGCCGGACCACGAACACCAGGGACGCCAGCGCCGGGGTGAGGTCGGGATCGCGCACCCGGGCCAGCGCCTCGGCGACGGTGGTGTCGGGTGCCAACACCACGGGGTCCGACGTCATCAGGCCGCCGGCGGTGTCGGGGGAGTGGCTGAGGAGTCGGCGTACCGATTCGGACTCCTCCGGGTCCATCCGGCGCAGCAGCAATTCGGCCTCGGTCGGGTTCATCGCCCCGAGCAGGTCGGCCGCGTCGTCGGGGTCCATCGCCTCCAGCACGTCGGCGGCCCGTTCGGTGTCGAGTTGTTTGAGCAGTTGGTTCTGATCGTCCTCGGGCAGTTCCTGCAGGATGTCGGCCAGCCGCTCGTCGTCGAGGGCCTTGATCACCTCGGTACGGCGTTTGGCCGGGAGGTCCCGCAGCGCGTCGGCCACCTCGATCGGCCGCTGGCCCTCGAACTGGTGCAGCAACTGGGCCACTCCCTGGCCGGGCATGGCCAGCCCCGAGGGCGTCAGGCCGATCACGTTCTGCCACTCCACCACGACGACGGCGGAACGCCGTCCCAGTCGGCGCTGGCTGCGGACGGCGACCCGGGTGACCATCCAATCGCGGGTGCGGGTCTGTTCGATGCCGAGGTCGACGACGACGACGTCCACTCCGGCGAGTTGCTCCTGTTCGGGGTCGTTGACCCGGACCCGGGTGTCGAGCACCTGGCCGAGCACCAGTACCTCGCCGGGCCTTTGCACGAACCTGCGCAGTGACACGTTGGCCGTGTTGAGGGTGACCGCGTTGGGTTCGATGGCGGTGACCCGCAGGATCGGTACGAAAATGCGGCGCCGGGTGAGCAGTTCCACGACCAGGCCCAGAACTCTGGGCTGTTGGCGCACGATGCTGATGCTGATCACCACATCGCGAACCCGGCCCAGGGATTCGCCGTCCGGGCCCAGCACCACCATTCCGGCCAGCCGCGCCGCATATACCCTGTTCATCGACGCCATAGCTAGAGGGTAGGAGCCTGCGGGTGCACCGGACCGATCGACCCGCCCATCGACCCGACCATCGAGCGGCCTATCGACCGAGGCGGACATGCCTGTCGGTTCCGGGTAGCAATCCGCGGATGATCGAGAAGGCCAAGAAACTTCCCGCCGACGAGGTTTTCCTGGACCTCGAGGACGCCGTCGCCCCCTCCGCCAAGGACGCCGCGCGGGCCCGGGTGGCGGCGGCACTGGCCGATGAGGGCTGGGGATCGCAGCTTCGCGGGGTTCGGGTCAACGACTGGACGACTCCCTGGACCCATCGGGACGTGATCGAGGTCGTCGCTGCGGCGGGTACCGGATTGGACGTGATCGTGCTGCCGAAGGTGACCGAGGCCAGCCACGTCCAGGCCCTCGATCTGCTGTTGACGCAGTTGGAGGCCGGCCACGGGCTGGAACCCGGCCGGATCGGCATCGACGCCCAGATCGAGGATGCCCGGGGTCTGACGAACATCGACGCCATCGCGTCGTCGCCGCGGGTGCAGGCCTTGGTGCTCGGCCCGGCCGATCTGATGGCGAGTCTGAACATGCGAACCCTGGTGGTGGGCGAACAGCCGGAGGGGTATGACGTCGGCGACGCGTACCACCACGTGCTGATGACGATCCTGGTGGCCGCCCGTGCCCACGGTGTCGCCGCGATCGACGGGCCGTACCTCAAGGTGCGCGACACCGAGGCGTTCCGCCGGGTGGCCGGGCGGAGTGCGGCGCTGGGCTATGACGGGAAGTGGGTGCTGCACCCCGACCAGATCGCCGCGGGTAATGAGATCTTCAGCCCCAGGCAGGAGGAGTACGACCGTGCGGAACTCATCCTCGAGGCCTACGAATGGCACACCTCCACGGCGGGCGGTGCGCGCGGAGCGGTGATGCTGGGTGAGGAGATGATCGACGAGGCCAGCCGGAAGATGGCGCTGGTGGTGGCGGCAAAGGGTCGTGCGGCGGGAATGACCCGGCGGACGCCACCATTTGTGCCGCCGGTCGACCGGGCTCGGTAGTCGAGCGGATTCGGTGGGCGGACGGGCTCAGTTCAGCGCGTAGATCATGAACACCAGGCTGATGACGAGCGAGGCTACCCCCACGACGATGCCGGCGACGGCCAGACCGTAGCCGCCCTGCCGGGTGCGTTTGATCTGGTTGAGGGCGACGGCGCCGAGGACGATGCCGATCGCCGAACCGATTCCGCAGAGCAAGCCGACCACCGAGGCCACCAGCGAGAAGATCGCCAGGGGATTGGTTCCGGCCTCCGGGCTCGGCGCACCGTATCCATCCAGGTAGGGGTCGCCAAACCTGGGTGATGGGGGCGGGTATCCCGGTGCCGGCGGCGGGAAGGGGCCGGCATTGCCGGGATTGAACGGCGGCTGGAAGCCGGGCGGCGGGGGCGGAAAGCCCCCGAAATCTCCCGGTGTCTGACCGGGCGGCGTCTGACCGGGCGGTGGGAAACCGCCTGGGTTTTCCTGCGGGAACGCCCCGGGCGGGCTGTACCCGGGCGCGCCGGGAACGTAGCCGCCATATCCCGGCGGTGGGGGTGGCGGCGGGTAGCCGCCGTAGGCGGGCGTCTGCTCGATGGGCGGTGCCTCGTAGCCACCGGGAGTTGGTGTCTGGGCGCCCCCGCCATCAGCCCTTTCGCCGGGCTCCCCGCTGGCAGCTGTCATGCTGTCAACCTAGCGTATGAAGGACAGGCGCACCCGGTAGTGCGTCACCGATCAGACCACCGGTTTGACCGCTGTACAGATCGAGGAGAGCGACATCATGACCAGTCCCTTCCCCCCAGGGCAGACTCCCGGCGCGGGCGCGTCCCGCCGTGGCCCGATGAGCCTGCCCACACCACCCAAGGGCTGGCCGGTGGGGTCCTATCCCACCTATGCGGAGGCCCAGAAGGCGGTCGATCTGCTCTCCGACAACCAGTTCCCGGTGCAGCAGGTCACAATCGTCGGCGTGGACCTGATGCAGGTCGAGCGGGTGACGGGGCGGCTCACCTGGGGCAAGGTGCTGGCCGGCGGTGTGCTCACCGGTGCCTGGCTCGGCGTGTTCATCGGCCTGGTTCTGGGCCTGCTGACCGGAAGCCCGGGCCAGGCCCTGGTGACCGGTGTCATCGCCGGCGTCGGCTTCGGTCTGATCACATCCTCGATCCCGTACGCCATGAGTAAAGGCACCCGGGACTTCAGTTCCACCATGCAACTGGTCGCGGGCCGCTATGACGTGCTCTGCGATCCGCAGAACGCGGAACGGGCGCGGGACATGCTGGCGCGGCCGAGTCTCTGACAGGCCGGACCTCTAAAGTACGGCTCGTGCTGACTTCCGTTCGCGCCCGTCGCGCCGGTGCCGTCGCGATGGCGGCGCTGTGCGTCGCCTCGCTCAGTGGGTGCGGTACCCGGTCCGACGACCGGGTGGTCAGCCTCTACACCCCCGCCAGCGAGACCGCGACATTCACCGCGGTGGCCAAGCGCTGCAATGAGGAGCTCGGCGGGCGGTTCACCATCGAACAGGTCAGCCTGCCCAAGGGCGCCGACGACCAGCGTCTGCAACTGGCCCGCCGGATCACCGGCAATGACGATTCGCTGGACATCATGGCGATGGACGTGGTGTGGACCGCGGAGTTCGCCGAGGCCGGCTGGGCGCTTCCGCTGTCGGCCGACCCCGCCGGGCAGGCCGAGGCCGACGCCGTCGCCGACACGTTGCCCGGTCCGTTGGAAACCGCGAAATGGCAGGGCGAGCTGTACGCCGCCCCGGTCACCACCAACACCCAGATGCTGTGGTACCGACCGGATCTGGTCGCCCCGCCGCCACCGACCTGGGACCAGATGGTGACTGAGGCGACCCGCCTCCATGCCGAGGGCAAGCCGAGTTGGATCGCGGTGCAGGCCAAGCAGTACGAAGGCCTGGTGGTGTGGTTCAACACGCTGCTGGAAAGTGCCGGCGGCCGGGTCTTGTCCGAGGACGGTAAGACCGTCACCCTCACCGACACGCCCGAACACCGGGCGGCCACCGTGAAGGCCCTGCAGATCATCAAGTCGGTGGCCACCGCGCCGGGAGCCGACCCGTCGATCACCCAGACCGACGAGGGCACCGCCCGACTGGCACTCGAGCAGGGCAACGCGGCCCTCGAGGTGAACTGGCCCTTCGTATTCGCCTCCATGCTGGAGAACGCCGTCAAGGGAGGTGTCGGGTTCCTGCCCCTGAACGACAAGCCGGAGTTGGCCGGCGCGATCAACGAAGCCGGGACCTTCAGTCCCACCGACGAACAGTTCCAGACGGCCTTCGACGCCAGTCGGGAGGTGTTCGCGTTCGCGCCCTACCCGGGGGTGATCCCCGGTCAGCCGGCCCGGGTCACCCTCGGCGGGTTGAACCTCGCAGTGGCGTCCACCACCCGGAAGCCGGCGGAGGCTTTCGAGGCCGTCCGCTGCATCCGCAGTGAGGCGAACCAGCGCTACACCTCGATCGAGGGCGGCCTTCCGGCGGTCCGCGCCTCGCTCTACGACGATCCGGCGTTCCAAAAGAAGTACCCGCAGTACGCGATCATCCGTGACCAACTGACGACCGCCGCCGTCCGCCCGGCCACCCCGAACTACCAGGCCATGTCCACCCGCATCTCGGCCACCCTGGCGCCGATCACCAAGATCGACCCAGAGCGCACCGCCGACGAGTTGGCCGCTGAGGTTCAGAAGGCCATCGACGGTAAGGGGCTGATCCCATGACGGTCACCGCCCGGGCCGGTCTGGCCCGCAATGACGACCTCAGGTCCCAGCGGCGGCTCGCCTACTGGCTGATCGCTCCGGCGGTGGTGCTGATGCTGGCAGTCACCGCCTACCCGATCCTCTACGCGGTGTGGCTGAGCCTGCACCGCTACAACCTGGCCAGCCCGGACGACACCGCTTTCGTCGGTCTGGCCAACTACGCCACCATCCTGACCGACAAGTACTGGTGGACGGCGTTTTTCGTCACCACCATCATCACCGTGATCTCGGTGGCGATCGAGTTCGTCCTCGGCCTGGCGCTGGCCCTGGTGATGCACCGCACCATCTTCGGCAGGGGGTTGGTTCGCACCGCGATCCTGATTCCGTACGGGATCGTCACCGTCGCCGCCTCCTACAGCTGGTACTACGCCTGGACGCCCGGCACCGGGTACCTCGCCAATCTGCTGCCCGACGGCTCCGCCCCGCTGACCGAGCAGATCCCGTCGCTGGCCGTCGTCATCGGAGCCGAGGTCTGGAAGACGACGCCGTTCATGGCGCTGCTGCTGCTCGCCGGACTCGCCCTGGTGTCCGACGACCTGCTCAAGGCGGCCCAGGTCGACGGCGCCGGCGCATGGACCCGGCTGACCCGGGTGATCATCCCCCTGATCAAACCCGCCATCCTGGTCGCCCTGCTGTTCCGGACGCTGGACGCCTTCCGCATCTTCGACAACATCTACGTGCTCACCGGGGGTGCCAACGACACCGCGTCGGTGTCGATCCTGGGCTACGACAACCTGTTCAAGGCGTTCAACCTCGGATTGGGGTCGGCGATCAGTGTGCTGGTGTTCCTGGCGGTGGCCGTGATTGCGCTGGTGTTCGTCACACTATTCGGCGCGGCCGCGCCCGGTACCGACGGCGAGGCGCGCTGATGCAGGCCAGGCGCGTCACCGGCTGGACGGTGATCAATATCGCGGTGGTGATCTACGCGCTGCTGCCGGTGCTGTGGATTCTGAGCCTGTCGCTCAAGCCGACCTCGACGGTCAAGGACGGCAAGCTGATTCCCTCCGAGATCACCTTCGCCAACTACCGCGGCATCTTCACCGGTGACGTGTTCTCATCCGCGCTGATCAACTCGATCGGCATCGGCCTGATCACCACGGTCATCGCGGTGGTGATCGGCGGGATGGCCGCCTACGCGGTGGCGCGACTCGACTTCCGCGGCAAACGACTGCTGGTCGGGTCGGCGCTGCTGATCGCCATGTTCCCGCAGATCTCGCTGGTGACACCGTTGTTCAACATCGAACGGCGGCTCGGACTGTTCGACACCTGGCCGGGGCTGATCATCCCGTACATCACCTTCGCGCTGCCGCTGGCGATCTACACGCTCTCGGCGTTCTTCCGGGAGATCCCCTGGGATCTGGAGAAGGCCGCCAAGATGGACGGCGCCACCCCGGCGCAGGCCTTCCGCCGGGTGATCGCTCCGCTGGCCGCGCCGGGCATCGTGACGGCCGCGATCCTGGTCTTCATCTTCGCCTGGAACGACCTCCTGCTGGCGCTGTCGCTGACGGCCACCAAATCGGCCATCACCGCACCGGTGGCGATCGCCAACTTCACCGGCAGTTCGCAGTTCGAGGAGCCGACCGGTTCCATCGCGGCCGGAGCGATGGTGATCACCGTTCCGATCATCATCTTCGTGCTGATCTTCCAACGACGGATTGTCGCCGGGCTCACCTCCGGCGCGGTGAAGGGGTAGCGGTACGCATGGCCGAGATCGTTCTGGACCACGTCACCAAGCGGTACCCCGACGGCGCGACGCCGGTGCACGACCTGAGCCTGACGATCGCCGACGGCGAGTTCGTCATCCTGGTCGGGCCGTCCGGGTGTGGGAAGTCCACCACTCTCAACATGATCGCGGGTCTGGAGGAGATCACCTCCGGTGAACTCCGGATCGGCGGCCAGCGCGTCAACGAGAAATCCCCCCGGGACCGGGACATCGCGATGGTGTTCCAGTCCTACGCGCTCTACCCGCACATGACGGTGCGGCAGAACATCGCGTTCCCGCTCACCCTCGCCAAGGTGAGCAAGGCCGACATCGCGGCCAAGGTCGCCGACACGGCGAGGATTCTGGACCTCACCGAGTTGTTGGACCGCAAGCCCTCTCAACTCTCGGGCGGCCAGCGTCAGCGGGTGGCGATGGGTCGCGCCATCGTGCGTCAGCCCAAGGCCTTCCTGATGGACGAGCCGCTGAGCAACCTCGACGCCAAACTCCGGGTTCAGATGCGCGCCGAGATCGCCCGGCTGCAGAACCGGTTGGGCACCACCACGGTATACGTCACCCACGATCAGACCGAGGCGATGACATTAGGGGATCGGGTGGTGGTGCTGCGGGCCGGGCAGGCCCAGCAGATCGGAACTCCCGATGAGCTGTACCGCAATCCGGCCAATCTGTTCGTCGCCGGATTCATCGGCTCACCGGCGATGAACTTCTTCCCGGCCGCCGCGACCACCACCGGACTGCGGTTGCCGTTCGGTGAGATCGCCAGGGCGGCAAACGGTCCGGCCGAGGTTCTGGTGGGCGTGCGGCCCGAACATTTCGAGGACGCCGCTCTCATCGATGCCGGCGAGCGTGCCCGGGCGCTGACATTCCGGGTGAACGCGGACCTGGTCGAATCTCTCGGCGCCGACAAGTACGTGTACTTCTCCATTCCTGGTGCCGCCGCCCGATCCGCTCACCTTGCTGAACTCGCCGAGTCCGGCGTGGGTGAGAACCGCTTCGTGGCCAGGGTTTCCGCCGAATCAACGGCGGCCACCGGACATCCGGTGGATCTGGCTCTGGACACCACCAAGGTGCATGTCTTCGACGCCGCAACCGGATCGGTGCTCACGGCGCTGTGAGCGATCTGCTGGCCGGGCATCTGCGCGGTCATTTCCAGGGGATCGGGATCGTGGCCGAACCGCGTTCGGCGAGTGTGACATTCGTCGGTGTCGAGCGGATGGACGTACTGCGATTCGGACCCGACCCCGACGGTGTCTACCACCATGTCACGCTGGGGTGTTCGCGACACCCGATGGCCGATCCGTCGGCGGTCGCCGTCGATCCGGTGCGCGGGCCGCGGGCGGAGGTGGTGCTGAGCCTTCGTGGCGGGACACCCGGGCAGGGATTGGCCCGCAGCCTCGCGGTGATCGCGGCCACCCCGGCGGTCGATGGTGTGGTGCTGGTCCCGGATCTCCTGGTCGACCTCGGTGCGCCATTGTGGCAGGGTGCCCCGTTCACCGCGGCGCTGCTGGGGGGCTCGGACATCCCCGACCTGCCGCTGGAGCCGCCCCGGGATCCGGTGCGCTTCCTTGCCGCGGTGCCGATCACTCCCACCGAGGCGGCCTGGGTACGACTCAAGGGCGCCGAGGCGATGCGTCGAGCCTGGGCCGACGACGGCGTCGATGTGCTGGATCCGAACCGACGGGCGGCCTCGCCCCGGTGAGCTCCCGAGGCTAAAGCCAGTGGTTGCGGCGGAACGTGACGTACAGGAAGGTGCAGACCGCGACCATCAGCCCGAGTACCGCGGGATAGCCCCACTCCCAGGCGAGTTCGGGCATGTTCTCGAAGTTCATCCCGTAGATGCCCGCGATCATGGTCGGTACCGCGGCGATCGCCACCCAGGCCGAGATCTTGCGCATATCGGTGTTCTGCTGCATGTCCACCTTGGCCGATGCGGCCAGCACCAGTGAGGAGAGCATTTCGTCGTAGCTGGCGATCCGGTCGGCGGCCAGACCCTGATGGTCCTGGACGTCGCGCATGTAGCGCAGGATCTCCTTGGACAGCAGGTCGCGGTAGTCGGTGTGCAGCTTGGCGAGGGCCTCGGTCAGCGGGGCCACCGCGCGGCGCATCTCGACCACCTCACGCTTGAGCAGGTAGATGGGTTCGATGTCGGTTTTGGTGTGCGGGGAGAAGGTGTCCCCCTCGATGGCGTCGATATCGCACTCCATCGCCTCGGCGACCCAGCGGTAGCTGTCCACCACGTGATCGGCCACCGCGTGCATCACCGAGTACGGTCCCAGCGCCAGCAGGGCGGGTTCGGACTCCAGATCGCTGCGAACCTCGGCCAGGCCGGTGTGCTCGCCGTGACGGACCGTGACCACGAAATCGGCGCCGACGAACACCATGATCTCGCCGGTCTCGACGATCTCGTGGGCCAGATGCACCGACTCGTGCGGGAGGTACTTCACGGTCTTGAGCACGAGGAAAAGGGTGTCGTCGTAGCGCTCGACCTTGGGTCGCTGATGGGCGTGCACCGCGTCCTCCACCGCCAGCGGATGCAGTCCGTAGACGGCGGCGACCGCCTCCATCTGGTGCTGGTCGGGTTCGTGGAGTCCGATCCAGACGAACGCGGTCCGTCCTGCGCTGATCAGGTCCCGTGCCTCCTGCAACGCCGCGGCGTGGGTGAACTTCCCGGGTAGCCGGGCGCCGTCGACATAGACCGCGCAGTCCACGACGGCCTCTGAGACCGGAAGATGTATCCGCCGCGGATCGACGGCGGGAGGACGCGGCCGGGTTACCCCCAGCAGGGCAGGTGGGCGTGGCCGGAATGACGGCATGGCTGCAGATGCTACGCGGCCGACGCGCTCGAACAGGGCCGGAACAGGGGAGTGCGGCACCTGTGCAGATCGGGCCCGCGTAACCTGTCGCCGTGACTGAAACGGCTGCCCCGTCCCACCTTGTTCTGAACGACGAGGAGATTTTCGCTGCGCACCAGGGCGGGAAGCTCTCGGTAGAACTGAAGGCGCCACTGGACACCCAGCGCGCGCTGTCGATCGCCTACACCCCCGGGGTGGCGCAGGTCAGCCGCGCGATCGCCGCCGACCAGACGCTGGCCGCCCGCTACACCTGGGCGCACCGCCTGGTGGCCGTCGTCAGCGACGGCAGCGCGGTCCTCGGCCTCGGCGACATCGGGCCGTCGGCGTCGCTGCCGGTGATGGAGGGCAAGTCGGCGTTGTTCAAGACGTTCGCCGGGCTGGACTCCATCCCGATCGTGCTCGACACCAAGGACCCCGACGAGATCGTCGACATCCTGGTCAAACTGCGCCCCAGTTTCGGCGCGGTCAACCTGGAGGACATCTCGGCGCCGCGCTGCTTCGAGATCGAGCGGCGGGTCATCGAGGCGCTGGACTGCCCGGTGATGCACGACGATCAGCACGGCACCGCGATCGTGGTGCTGGCCGCACTGCTCGGCGCCACCGCGGTGCTGGAGCGTGAGATGAGTTCGATGAAAATGGTGATCGCCGGTGCCGGCGCGGCCGGGGTGGCCTGCGCCAACATCCTGCTCGCCAAGGGGATGGCCGACATCACCGTGCTCGACTCCAAGGGCATCGTGCACAGTGGCCGCGATGACCTCAACTCCTCCAAGGCAGACCTGGCGGCCCGCACCAACCCGCGCGGGCTGACCGGCGGACTGGCCGAGGCGCTTGAGGGTGCCGACGTCTTCCTCGGCGTCTCGGCGGGCAAGGTACCCGAGGAACTGATCGCCACCATGGCGCCGAACTCCATTGTGTTCGCCTGCTCCAACCCGGATCCGGAGATTCACCCCGACGTCGCCAAGCGGCACGCCGCGATCGTCGCCACCGGGCGCAGCGACTTCCCCAACCAGATCAACAACGTCCTGGCCTTCCCGGGTGTGTTCCGCGGGGCACTCGACGCCGGTGCGCGCCGGATCACCGAGAAGATGAAAGTCGCTGCGGCGGAGGCGATCTTCTCCGTCGTCGGCGACGACCTGGCGCCGGACCACATCGTTCCGAGCCCGTTGGATCCGCGGGTCGGACCCGCGGTGGCCGCAGCGGTGGCCGCAGCCGCCGAGGTCTGATGGTCCTTCGGCGGTTGCTGATCGCCCTGGCGGCGGTGCTGGTCACCGCCTGCGGTGCCACGGGTGGCGGTCCGTCGATGTCGGTCGGCGCACCATCCGACCCGGAAGATGCGTTGCTGGCCCATATCTACGCCGCGGGATTGCGCTACTACGGCACGGCGGCGCGCGTCGATGCCTCCGGTGATGTGCTGGAGGCCCTGGACGGCGGGAAGGTCAGCGTCGCGCCGGGATTCACCGGACGACTCCTGCAACGCCTGGACCCGGAATCGGAGGCGCGCTCCGCCGAGCAGGTGTACCGCGCATTGGCGGGTGCGCTACCGGAAGGCCTTGCCGCGGCCGATTACGCGGTGGCAGCCGAGGACAAGCCGGCACTGGCCGTCACCGACGCCATCGCGACCGGTTGGGGTGGCCGGGATCTGGCGACTCTGGTGCGACACTGCGCGGCGCTGAGAGTCGGCGCGATCAGCGGTAGCGAACCCCCGGGCCAGGTCGGATCCTGCGCGCTACCCGCGGCACGGGAATACGGCGACCGGGCAACACTTTTCGGCGCACTGCGCGCCGGCGCGATCAACGCGGCCTGGACCACCACCGCGGAGGCGACGCTGCCCGACGGGATCGTCGTCCTCGCCGACCGCAAGCCTGCGCTGGTGCCTGCCGAGAACGTGGTCGCGCTGTTCCGGCGCAACGAACTCAACGCCATGCAACTGCGGGCGATCAACGAGATAGCGGGCGTGCTGGACACGTCGGCGCTGATCGACATGCGGCGCAAAGTTCGGGATGGGGCGGATCCGCAGGCCGTGGCGGAGGAGTGGCTGGCCGCGAACCCACTAGGACGTTGAGGATGGGCGCGCTGCGGAGGCGCGCCGAGGGGTGTCCGAATCAGTGCGTGGGCGGCATGAACTTGCCGGCCAGGCCGGTCAGTACCCGCTGATAGCCCGAACCGCTGACGCGGATGAAGATGTCCAGGATTTTGGCATCGGCGCCCACCAGCACCCGAGCCCGGTTCTTGGCGACACCATCGAGGATGATCTGCGCGGCCCGTTCCGGGGAGGTGCGGGCCATCTTGGTGTCGAACCACTCGGCCAGCGAAGCCTGGTCGACTCCCTCGGCTGTGGTGGCGTTGCGGGCGATCGCGGTCTTGATACCGCCCGGGTGGACGGTGGTGACCTTGACCGGATGCTTTGCCAGGATCATCTCCTGGCGCAGCGCCTCGGTGAACCCGCGCACTGCGAACTTCGCCGAATTGTAGGCGGCCTGTCCGGGCACCGCGAACAGGCCGAACACGCTGGAGATGTTGATGACGTGCCCGTCGCCGGAAGCGATGAGGTGCGGCAGGAACGCCTTGGTGCCGTTGACGACACCCCAGTAGTCGACATCCATCACTCGCTCGATGTCCTTGAACGGGGTGATGTCGATGTCACCGGTGAAGGCGATCCCGGCGTTGTTGTAGATCTGGTTGACCTTGCCGAAGTGGTCCTTGACCTCATCGGCGTACAGCAGGAAGCGTTCCCGCTCCGTGACGTCGAGCCGATCGGACTTCACCGGCGCTCCGATGGCCTTCAGGCGCTGCTCCGTGGCGGCCAGCCCCTCGGTGTCCACGTCGCTGATCGCCACTGAAGCGCCCGAGCGGCCCAGCTCAATCGCCAGCGCCTGGCCGATGCCCGACCCCGCCCCGGTTACCACTGCCACTTTGCCGGCAAATCCCTGCATGGTGTGAGGCTATCAGCGGCCCAACGGGGTTCCGTAACGTCCCGTGACCGGCCTACGATGCAACCGTTATGAAGTTCCGTCGCACCGCAATGACGGCCGGCCTGCTGGCCGGCCTGGTCAGCGCAACGCTGTCGTTCGTCGCGCCCGCCCAAGCCGACACCGGCTCGGTCGAGGATCTGTTGGGCACGTTGGACGGACTCGGAATCACCGACATCGCCCCGCAGGACGCGGTGGCACTCGGGCAGTCGCTGTGCCCACTGCTGGCCGACCGAAGCCAGAACAGCGCCGATATCGCCGCTCAGGTGGCTGATGCTCTGGGGCGCCCACTCGGTGCGCCGACGGCATTCACCGGGATGGCGGTGTCGTTCCTATGCCCCAAGGCTGTCGACCGGATCGCCGAGGGCGGTCCGTTGCTTCCGCTGTTCGGGTAGTCGGCTGGGCGGGCATCCCGCACCGCGGCAGACTTGGCACTTCTGCCATGAACTTCCGCTTCGCTGATGACTCCCAGGAGGCGCATTTCTGTCGGTGGTTCGAACTAGTGTTCGATTTATGGAGTTGTGGACCGGCGCGGGTGATGCGGTGGTCGCCGCGGTGGCGGAGGTGGAGGCGGCGTGGGAGCGGCTGGCCGCCCTTCCGGTTGAGGGGATGGGGGTCCCCCAGGTGTTGGAGGCCCTTGAGCGGCTGGAGGTCCAGCGGCGCCGCCAACCCGCCGTGGAACACGCTCTGATCGGCCGGTTGCAGTCATTGGGTTCGGCTCGGGAGATGGGGGCCAAATCGTGGCCGGCGGTGCTGACCCACCGGTTGGGCATCGCCGCTGGGGATGCCCGCCGTCGTATCGTCGACGCCGCCGAGTTGGGTCGGCGTCGCACCCTCACCGGGCAGGCCTTGTCGCCGCAGTTGGCGGCGACCGCGGCCGCCCAGGCCGACGGGCGGATCGGCGCCGATCATGTGGCGGTGATCCGCGATTTCATGGCC